>CAZQAS010000155.1:0-8569 GCA_964591285.1 uncultured Rhodothermales bacterium | reverse complement strand
ATTATCGGAACGCGGTTCGTCGATGCGCTCGAGCTTTTCGAGCAGGATGATGCAACCGAAGCCGTCGTGCTCATCGGTGAAATCGGAGGGACCGCCGAAGAAGAGGCCGCCGAGTACATCAAGGATCACATGTCGAAGCGCGTGTTCGCCTTCATCGCGGGTCGGACGGCGCCGCCGGGTCGTAGGATGGGGCATGCGGGCGCCATCATATCCGGCGGAAAGGGAACGGCTGAGGATAAATTCACCGCCCTCGAAGCCGCCGGCGCCGTCGTGGTCAAGAATCCCGCCGTCCTTGGAGAGACCGTCAAGGACCATCTCGCTACCGCGTAAACGGCGTCGGATGTTCACCACTACAGGATGGCCCCCAAATCTCGATCCGCCACGTTCATCAAAGGGGCCGTCAAATGGGCTCACTTGCCCGATGACGGACGCCCCGAGGTGGCCTTCATCGGCCGCTCGAACGTCGGCAAGAGCTCGCTGCTGAACGCCCTCCTCGGGAGGCGTTCACTGGCCCGCACGAGCGGCACGCCCGGTAAGACGCAGCAGTTCAATTATTATCTCATCGACGATGCCATCTACTTCGTCGACCTTCCCGGATACGGATATGCGAAGATCTCTCGAGATCAGCGGGAGCGGTGGGGCCGGTTCATCGGAGCCTATCTCACGGAGCGCGAACCGCTTCGCCTGGTATTTCATCTCGTGGACAGCCGCCACGCGCCGACGAGTATGGACCGAGACATCATAGAGGTGATGCGGGGTGGCCGCGTGCCGTACGTGATCGTTCTCACGAAGGCCGACAAGCTATCGGGCAATGAGCGATCGAAGAGCGAGCAGCGGGTGAAAGACGTGTTGGCCGGCTACGGCATGGAGGTGCCCGTCGTACTCACGTCGGCCAAGACCGGGCGCAACATGACGGAGCTGTGGGATTGGGTCGAGGCCGTTGCGCACTAGTACGCCGGAACGCGTCTGAGAAGCTTCCGGCGTCCGCGCCGTCTGCAGCGGCGCATACCCGCGAAAAGCCGTTGATCGTACACGCCAATCAGATCTAGACACATGAAAGTCCTCATCACGGATGCCGTCGACCAGATTTGCGTCGACCTGCTGGAGCAGAACGGCTTCGAGCCCGCGGTGCAGCTCAAGAAGTCGAACGACGAACTGAAGTCGGTCGCCGCCTCGGCGGACGGGTGGATCATTCGGAGCGGCACCACGATTACGGCCGAGCTGATTGATGCGGCGGGAAAGCTGAAGGTGATCGGCCGCGCCGGCGTCGGCGTCGACAACATCGACCTCGAAGCGGCGACGCGTCGAGGCGTGCTGGTCATCAACGCACCCGACGGCAACACCATTTCGACGGCCGAACATACCTGCGCGATGCTTCTTTCACTCGCGCGGCGGATCCCGCAAGCCTCCCGGTCGACCGCACAGGGCAAGTGGGATCGAAAGTCCTTCACCGGATCGGAGCTCTACGAAAAGACGCTCGGCGTAATCGGGGTCGGCAAAATCGGCCGTGCCGTGGCCGAGCGGATGTCGGGCTTCGGGATG
The DNA here is from genome assembly GCA_964591285.1 of uncultured Rhodothermales bacterium. GTDB lineage: Bacteria > Bacteroidota > Rhodothermia > Rhodothermales > VXPQ01 > CAZQAS01. The sequence continues at coordinate 7,027 of CAZQAS010000155.1, read as the reverse complement.
CACATCATCGGATACGATCCCGTGCTCTCGCCCGAGGCGGCCGAGCGCGTCGGTGTCACGCTCGTCGAGCTCGATGACATTTACGAGCGCAGCGACTTCATCACGCTGCACACGCCACTGAACGACGCGACGCGCGGGCTCCTCAATAGCGCAACGCTCGCGCGGTGCAAGAAGGGCGTGCGCATCATCAATTGCGCGCGTGGAGGGATCGTGGATGAGGCCGACCTGCTCGAAGCGCTCGAGAGCGGGCACGTCGGCGGCGCGGCGCTCGACGTCTATTCGAACGAGCCGCCGCCGGAGCCGCTGCACAATTTGCTCGGCCATCCGAACGTGATCGCAACGCCACACATTGCGGCTTCGACGGAGGAGGCGCAGGAGAAGGTGGCCATACAGGTCACCGAGCAGGTCATCCATGCACTGCGCAATGAGCCTGTTCAGACGCCCGTCAATGCCATGGCCATCAAAATGGCCGCACAGCCGGAGGCGCAGCCCTTCCTCAGTTTGACCGATCGGCTCGGCCAGATCGTCGGGCAGCTCGGCGACGGCCACATTCGCAGCATTACCGTGCGCTGCCGTGGCGATCTGCCGCGGCGGTTCGCGGAGGTCCTCACGATCGCGGCCGTCAGGGGCGTGCTCTCGAGGTGGGTCAGCGAGCCGGTCAACATGATCAATGCTCCGCTACTCGCAGAGGAGATGGGCGTCAGCATCAAGGAGGAACGCGATACGGCCGCCGGCGGATACACGAACCTCGTCGAAGTCGCCCTCGAGACGGACGGAGAGAGCCGCGTGGTTGCGGGGACGGTTTTCGATCGCGACGAGCCGCGCCTGGTCCGTGTCGACGACTACTGGTTAGAGGTGAAGCCCGAAGGCCGGCTCCTTATATATAAGAACGTAGACCGGCCGGGGATGCTCGCGACCGTTGGAAGCATCCTCGCGCGCAATGAGATCAACATCGGCGCGCTGGCACTGGGGCGCACCGAAAAAGGCTCCCTGGCGCTGACCGCCGTGAGCGTCGATCAGGATGTCCCCGAACAGGTGCTTGAGGAGATCTCGGAGATCGAAGGGATCGAGCACGTGCGGCGCGTGCATCTCTAACAGAGCAGGAGCTACGCTGAAGTGTCGGTGAAGATCGAAGGCGGTTTCGCGGGTGAGTAGGCGATTCCAACCGTTCGGCGGACTATAGCACCATCCAGTCTGTTATATGTGTAGCGCATGGAATGAAGACTGGACGAAGCACCGGAGCTTCGTTACTTTGGGCCTGCACGAAATGGGGCTGAAATCCCTCCAGACGGCCGAAAAACGGCGTTGGTACCGCTTCCGTGGAGGGGGCGAATAATACCTTGACAATCGAGGAGCCCCCCAATATATTCTTCGGTCGTGTTGCAAGAAGGAGACATTTTGTCCAACCATATAGCGGAGACAACCTAGCGAAGACTTTTGATACGGCTTCTCGATTCTGCGTTTCTCGACCCGTACACGGCTCCTAACATCGTACGGGTCTCTGCGCCGAAGGCCGTAGGTTCTGCACAAGATGCAAGGACGGAGGCTTCGACGGTTTCCCATCTATAACTCAACAACGAAGCACACACGCATATTGTACGTCGCGGCGTTGAGCTCCTAACGTCGGTCGTTACAGGCACACACCATCAATTGAGGAGGTAGCATATGTTGCGCAAGTGGGGTACACTCGTACTCTTTCTGCTCGCTACGCCTGTCCTGGCGCTAGCGCAAAATACAGGTAAGCTCTCCGGCGAAGTGATAGACGCTTCGACGGGTGAGCCTTTGCCTGGAGCCAACGTGGTTATCGTCGGCACGCAGCTGGGTACGGCAGCGGACGTTGACGGCAGCTACTTTATTCTCGGTGTTCCCGTCGGCACGCACGACATCCAGGCATCGTTTGTCGGCTATCAGCCGCAGATGATCGAAGACGTCGAGATCAACGCCGGCTACACACGTGAGCTTGATTTTGAGCTTTCGCCGGGCGCAGAACTTGACGAGATCGTCGTTGAGTACGAGCGGCCGCTGATCCAGAACGACGCCCTCGGCGTTCCGAAGATCACCACCGCCGAGCAAATCCAGAACCTTCCGGTCCGCGGCGTCGCCAACGTGGCCGCCCTGCAAGCTGGTGTGGTGAAGCAGGAAGGGTCAAGCGACCTGCACATCCGCGGTGGTCGTGAGGAAGAGGTGACCTACTACGTCGACGGCGTCAAGGTCGTCGGTCACGTTGCCGTTCCGACTCAGGCCATCCAGGAGCAAGAGATGCTCATCGGCGCCATTCCCGCCAAATATGGGGATGCGATGTCCGGCATCATCAGCGTGACCACAAAGAGCGGTGCGCCGGAGTTCTTCGGCTCGCTCGAGGCCGTGACGTCGGAGGTGCTCGATGCCTACGGGTATAACGACATCCAGGCGACGCTCGGCGGACCGATTCTCGGCGATCGCCTGAGCTTCTTCCTTTCCGGCGAATACGGGAATTTCGACGACCCGAGCCCCCGGGCCATCGGCTACCCCACCATCAGCGATGAGGCCCGTGAGCTGCTGAGGACCTCTCCGCAGTCCGTCCGTATCGTTAACGAGGAGGGCGACAACCAGTACGTCCCCTTCCCCGCCGAGATCGAGCCGGGTACGCGGTATGAGGACGTCGTGGCCATGCTCGAGGAGGACATCCCGGAAGGCTGGAGCCTCGCCAGTCAAACCCCCTCGCCGCTGTACACGGCAAATACCTTCACCGGAGACATGTTCTCCCGGCAGGACGCCCGTCCGGGCGATGAGCAGCGAAATATCGTTGTGAACGGCAACCTGCAGTTCAGCCCCACGCAGTCGGTTCGACTGCGGGCAGGAGGAGGCTACGAGCAGGCGCGTGGGCGCGAGTTCAGCTATCTCTACTCACTCTACACTCCGGACCAGTACCGCAACGACGAGCGCGATACGTGGCGGCTCTTCGGTTCCTGGACGCAGTATCTGTCCAACAGCACGTTCTTCCAGATCGAGGCCAACTACTCGGACTACGAGGGCGTGATGTATGACCCGAATTTCTCGAGCGACGTACGTGATCTCCTCTTCTACGGAGATATCGATCACGAGGCGAACAGCATGCTTCGGAGATACTACCGGTTCAACAGCAACGACTCGACCTACGTACTGTCGCAGGAAGATGGAGATGCGCTCGGCTCGCGCGACATCCACAACACCTTCGCGCCGCCGGGAGTCGACGCGACGAATGGATTTACGCAGTGGCGCTACAATCGCCTCGGCTTCCGCGCGAACGCCACGACGCAGATCGGCATCCATCAGATTGAATTTGGTGGAGAGTACGAGAAGCAGACCCGCCGCTACTTCAACATGAATAGCCGCGGCCTGCCTGTCGGTCTAGCCAGGTATTTTAGGGACGGTGACGTCGAGGCCAGCGAGGCCAATGCGGTCGATCGCTACGAAGATCTGAGCTTTGGAGTGCTGGATCCGGCCGTCTTCTATTACGGCTACAATTACCTCGGGACGGAAGAGGTCGACGATCAGAATATCGCGAACTTCGCCGATCCGGATTACGACGGCGCCGACAAGTACGACATGGCTCCCTACGAGCCCATCTACTACGCCGGCTACGTGCAGGATAAGATCGAGTATCGCGACCTCGTCGTGAACCTCGGCCTGCGCGTCGACGTGTTCGACAATAACGCGCTCACGCTTCTGGATCCGTTCTCTCTCTTCCCGATCGTCCGGGCCGGCGACGTGGACGGCGCCCCGGATCGCATCGGCGATGATTTCGCGGTCTACTTCAACACGAGCGACCAGATCGTCGGCTACCGCGATCTGGACGGCAACTACTACAACACGAACGGGCAGGACGTGGACGCCTCCGTCGTGCAGAACGCAGGTCGCCCGGAAGCGACGGCTGGGCGCGTCAACGAGGAAGTCTTCACGGACTACGACCCGCAGGTGACCGTGCAGCCGCGTATCGGCGTCTCCTTCCCGGTGACGAACGAAGCGCTGTTTTTCGCCAGCTATAACGTCGTGAGCCAGCGCCCGTCTGAGAATCAGTTCGACACCCCGCAGCAGTGGAACCTTGCTGCCCAGGAGTCGAAGCTGAACGACAACTCAGGGCTGCGGCCAGAGAAGACGACGACCTACGAGCTCGGCTTCCGGCAGCGCGTCGGTGCCCGCGCGGCACTACAGATCTCCGGCTTCTACAAGCAGATCGAGAATCTGATCAGCCGCCGCATCGTCCAGAACGTCTTCCCGAGTAACTACCAGACGTACGCGAATGTTGACTTCGGCACCGTCAAAGGTGTCGAGTTCGAATTCGATCTCCGGCGGACGCGGAACGTGTCACTGAATGCGAACTACACGTTGTCCTTCGCCGAGGGAACCGGATCGGACTCACAGACGACTGCGCAGATTGTCTGGCGTATGGAGGAGGATCCGTTCTATCCGCGGTTCATCAGCCCGCTGGACTTTGACCAGCGCCACCGTGCGAACGTCTCGCTGGATTATCGTCTCGGTGAGGACGAGGGACCGAGTCTCTTTGGCGGTTATCCGCTGTCGAACTTCGGCGTCAACGCCATCGGTACGTTCGGCACGGGTCTCCCGTACACGAAGCGAGAGGACAACTCGCCGGCCTACACGTCCTTCAACGGATTCCTCCTGGGTGAGGTGAACGGGCAGAACATGCCGTTCACGTCGACGGTCAGCCTCCGGGTTGATCGGCGCTTCTCCCTCGGCGGTACCAACCTGGTCACGTATCTATGGGTCAACAACCTGTTCGACCAGGACAACGTTGTCGACGTCTATCCCCAGACAGGTTTGCCGGACGATGACGCTTACCTGACCAATCCGGAAGGCGACGATCACATTGCGGGACTCAGAGAGAACTCCGGTGATCAGGTCGCCGAATCCTTCGTCGATCACTACCGCATGTCGCTGCGAAGCCCGCTGAACTACGGGATTCCCCGTACCATTCGCCTCGGAGTTCGACTGGACTTCTAAGCAGGAGCAGCATCGGGGCCGCTCTCGGGAGCGGCCCCGGGCCTCCAACCGACGTATTTCAACGCTATTAACTCTGGAGCATCTTACTCATGAGAATCTCGAGCAAGATAAGCCTGCTGCTTCTGGCCTTTGCCCTGCTCTGCTCGACCTCGGCCTATGCCGACGTCGATAAGGACAAGGACGACGACAAGGACAAGAAGGGGCAGACGGACAACGGACTGAATAAGTCCCAGTTTGCACAGTGCAACACCGGATCGGACGAAGTCGATCTCGATGCCAACAATGTGCGTGCGCGCATCTACAATAATGGCCACCTTTTCTGGAAGGGATCCGGTAACGTCTACACAGTCCCGAAGACCGGCAATGCGAACTCGATCTTCGCTTCCGGGATCTGGCTGGGTGGAATGGTCGGCGACGAAATGCGATTCGCCGGCACCGATTACGGACCCTTCGAGTTTTTCCCCGGACCGCTCGATGACGCCGGAAATCCCCCGGCTGATTGCACCCCCTACGACCGAATCTTCAGCATCACGCGTGCTGATTTAGAGGCATTTGAGGCGGGCGAGCCACATACTTCGGATATCGAAGACTGGCCGTGGGATCTAGGCGCCCCGGTCGTTGACGGCGACGGCAACCCGGACAACTACAATCTCGAAGGCGGCGACCGCCCCGAGCTGACCGGCGATCAGACGGTCTGGTTCATCATGAACGACGTCGCGGGAACGCACGGATGGTCGCAGTCGGCGCCGTTGGGTCTGGAAGTGCAGGTGACGGCCTTTTCCTTCCGTCGAGCCGACGCACTCAACAACACGACTTTCTATCGCTATAAGCTCATCTACAAAGGCGACGAGCCGCTCACGGACGCATACTTCGGCATCTGGTCCGACCCGGACCTCGGAAACGCAGCGGACGACTTCGTGGGCTCGGATACGACGCTCGGCATGGGATTCGTCTATAATGGCGAGGAAGTCGATGCAGGGTCGGTCGGGTACGGAAGTACTCCGCCGGCGCTGGGATACGACTATTTCCAGGGTCCGCTCGTCAACAATGACGGACGGGACAACGATGGCGACGGCGAAGTCGACGAAGAGGACGAGCGCATCGCGATGACCAAGTTCGTCTACTACAACAACGACAGCTCGCCACGGGGCAACCCCGACAACGGTACGGAAGCGTACGGGTACCTTCGCGGGATCTGGCGCGACGGCCAGCCGATTACGGAGGGTGGAACCGGCTATGGCGGCGATACGCCGACCGACTTCATGTTCCCGGGTGATCCGGTGGCCGGAGAATACTGGAGTGAGGAAAATGTGGATGGATCCGGTTCGCGCAATACGCCGGCCGACCGCCGCTTCGTGCTATCCTCCGGGCCATTCAGGATGGAGCCGGGCGACGAGCAGGAGATCGTATACGGTATCGTCTGGGCGCGTGCGGGCGATCGCCTCGCGTCGGTTGCCAAGATGAAGAGCGACGACGCGCTGGCGCAGGCGGCCTTCGACGTCGATTTCGAGTTGCCGTCTCCGCCTGACGAACCGGTTGTCCAGGTGGGTGAATTCGATCAAACGGTGGCCCTGACGTGGACAAACCCTCCCTCGTCAAATAATTACCTGAACAGCTACGACGTTCCGAATCCGTTCCTGGAGGACGTTCCCGACGAGGACGCGCCTGACAAGACGTACACGTTCGAAGGTTATCGCGTTTATCGCTATTCGAGTCCACAGCAGGGTAATCTCGAAGGCGAGCTCGTCGCGACCTTTGACGTGCCGAACGACGTGACCACCGTTACGGACACGCAGTTCGACGAGCAGACCGGCGTTCCGATCACGGTCGTTGTTGCCCGCGGTACGGATGCCGGTGTAAGACACTCGATCACGTTCGAGAATCTGACCAACTACCAGGAGTACTATTACGGCGTCCAGGCATACGCCTACAACGAGTTTTCCGCGCCAAAAATTCAGCAGAGTCCGATCAACCGGGTGACGGCCGTTCCACGGCAGGTCTCGACGCTTGACGGCGGAACCGACATCCAGGAAGAGGAGATCGA
>CAZQAS010000154.1:0-8617 GCA_964591285.1 uncultured Rhodothermales bacterium | reverse complement strand
CGTCTTCCGCTCCATAGCTCGGATCGGTGCTGCCGGTTCGGGCTTTTTTGTGGGTCGTCCGCGCAGGTCGGGGGCGGGCACCGATCTCGCAGTCTCTTCGGCGCACCCATTCCCGATTACGTGCGATCGGCGCGCCCGGGCATCTCCACGTCCTCTTCCGTGGCTTCCATGTACCCCTCCGATTCTCCCCATTCGGTCAGGATCTGGCGTACGGCCTCATGCGCGCTCACGTAGAAGTGGTCACGCCCTAGCTTCTCGATGAATCCGGCGCGGTACATAACGTCGGCAACCGCGCCTTTCGTGCCGCCGAAGTAGAGGTCGACCCCTTGATCGCGAAGCGTGTCCGCCAAATCAAGAAGTAGCTCAACGGCGGTCGTATCGATGTCGTTGATGCTGCCGGCATCGATAATGATCACCTTTGGAGCCGGCTTCTCGAAGATCGCGCGCTGCTGGATGGTGTCCCGCAGGAACTCAGTATTGGCAAAGGAAAGCGACGCCTCCACGCGCATAATGAGGATGTCCTGGAGTTCGCGCGCCTCCTGATGCCGCCGCAGATCGCCGAAAGTTTGCGTGCCGGGCAGGTGTCCGAGGATGGTCACCTTCGGACGGCTGATACGATACATCACGGCGACGACGGAGGCCGCTATCCCGAGGAGCACTCCCTCCACGACGCCTGCGACGAGCGTGGCTGCGAAGGTGAGCAGGGCGACCGCTCCATCGACGCGCTTTAAATGTATGAGGAGCCGCACCTCGCGCACGTCGACCAGTCCGACTGCGGCAAGGATGATGATGGACCCGAGCACCGGAATCGGCAGGTAGGTGAATAGCGGCGTCAGGAACAGGAGCGTGGCAGCTACGAGCGTTGCCGCCACCACATTGGCGAGCGGCGTCTTCGCGCCCGCCTGATCATTCACGGCCGAGCGCGAGAATGAGCCGGACACCGGCACGCTCCGAAACAAACTGCCGATGAAGTTGCTCATTCCAACGGCGATGAGCTCGCGATTCGGGCGAACCCGGTAGCGGTGCCGGGCACCGAAGACCTTGCCGAGGGAGATCACCGTCATGAACTGCACGAGCGCGAGCGTGATCGCCGTCGGAAGGAGAGCCCGGAGCGATCGGGGGCTGACATTTGGCACGTCGAACGAGGGAAGCCCCGTCGGAATCGAGCCGATGATCGCCACGCCCTCCTCATCGAGTCCGACGAGCCATCCCAGCGCCGTCGCGATAAGGACGAGCACGATCGGACCTGGAAAAAGCGGCCTCCATGAGCGCAGGAGGAACAGGAGGCCGATGCCCCCGATGCCGAGCGCCGCAGAGGCGAGATGGATGTCGCTAAGGTGGCCGAGCAGCTCCCACATCAGTACGAATACGTACTGCGTCTGGGGAAGGTCGATACCCAGAAGGTTGCCCAGCTGGCTGAAGCAGATCACGATGGCGGCGGCCGACGTGAAACCGGCGATGATCGGCCGTGAAAGCAGATTGACGATGAAGCCGAGCCGGAAGAGTCCCATCGCGATCTGCAGCACGCCGACCATCATGGCCAGCAGGATAGCCAGTGCGATAAACTCGGCCGATCCAGGCGATGCTATAAGCGAAAGTCCGGCCGTCGCCACCAGCATGTCGATGGCAATGATGCCGACTGCCAACTGCCTGGAGGTTCCGAAAAGGGGATAGACGAGCAGCGGGACGAGCGATGCATACAAACCGTATATCGGCGGGACCCCAAGCAGGACCGCGTACGCCATAGACTGCGGGATGATCATCACCCCGACCGTCAGCCCGGCCGCGACGTCGCTCTTCATCTCCGTCCGTGAGTAGGAGTTCAGCCAGCGGCCGATTCCAAATCGCGTCAGAAAGTTCATAGACTAGATCGTGCGCACTGCAAGACAGGAATACGTGCCGTGGATCATTTCTATCGCGATCGATTCATAGCTTAGGTCGTTCTCCGGCACAAGTTCTCGAATGCCATGGCTGATTTCTCTTCGATCGACGAGGTGATGGCCTCGTACCCCGGTCGCTTCTACCCTGAGAAAGCGAAAGGGGTTGACGGCGCCATCCAGTTTGTGTTTACGGGTGAGGGCGGGGGTGAGTATCACCTGCTGATTCGCGATCAGGAACTCGACGTCGTGAGTGGAGAGCATCCTAAACCTGCCGTCACGGTGACGGTGCGTGCGGAAGATTGGCTGAAAGTAAACAACGGCGATGTTGGGCCTATGGCACTTCTGATGCAGGGAAAGCTCAAAGTCAAAGGATCGTTGGGGATGGCTGCAAAATTCCAGACGATGTTCCAGCCGGGCAGCGAGCTGTGACCATGGAGACCATCTGGAGTGCACCGGTGACGATCGCGGAGATCAACGAATTTGCGCACGGGTCAATGATCGACCACCTGGGCATCGAGTTCACCGAAATCGGCTCGAATTTTCTAAACGGCACGATGCCCGTCGATCACCGAACGAAGCAGCCGTTCGGCATCCTCCACGGCGGCGCGTCGGTAGTTTTGGCCGAGTCACTCGGAAGTATGGCCGCAAACCTCTGTGTCGATCGTACGACGAAGGTGTGCGTTGGTCTCGACATCTCAGCCAATCATTTACGGCAGGTCACCGGCGGACACGTGACGGGTACGGCACGACCGATCCACGTCGGCGGTCGAACGCACGTCTGGGAGATTCGGATCGAAAACGAGCGCGGGGAGCTGGTATGTGTCAGCAGGCTCACGATGCTCGTCCTCGATCAGCTCGCGACGAGCGAGTAGGCAACCATCAAGGTCACCGACAAACGGACATCGCACGATGAACAGGGGTATGCAGCGCCAGATGCAGATCTACCTCGGCGGGCTGGGCGGGGATCGACCCGAGCAGCCCGTCTCGCTGGTGCGGCTTCGTGAGATGGCCCGCGAGATGCTCGATGCTCCGGCATTCGACTATCTCGACGGCGGTGCGGGCACCGAGGAGACGATCCAGGAAAATCGTCGAGCTTTTGAGCGGTGGAGAATCGTGCCGCGGATGCTGCGGGGAGTCGAACAACGAGACCTAGGTGTCCGCGTGCTGGATCAGACGTTCTCATCACCGCTGCTCCTGGCGCCGATCGGCGTGCTGTCGATCGTACACGACGACGGCGAACTTGCCGCGGCGCGTGCTGCAGCGTCGCTGGACGTGCCGCTCATTCTGAGCACGGTGTCGTCCTATTCGATCGAGGACGTCGCGGATGTGATGGGTGCCGTGCCTCGCTGGTTTCAACTCTACTGGGGCAAAAATCCGGAGTTCACGGTGAGTCTCCTCGAGAGAGCGGAGAAGGCGGGCTACTCGGCCGTCGTCGTGACGCTCGATACGATGCTGCTTTCGTGGAGAGAGCGCGATATTACGCACGCATACCTCCCGTTCCTCGAGGGCAAAGGGCTGGCGAACTATTTCTCCGATCCGGTCTTTCGAGCAGCCCTGGATGAGCCCCCTGAAGAGAATCCTTCACAGGCCATCCTGTACTTCGCGCAGATCTTTTCGGACGCTTCGCTTACGTGGGATGACGTGGCTTTTCTGGAAGCAAATACGGAGCTTCCCATCATCTTGAAAGGCATCCTTCATCCGGAAAATGCACGGCGCGCCCTCGACCACGGAGCAGACGGCGTGATCGTATCCAATCACGGAGGTCGGCAGATGGATGGAGCCGTCGCGGCCCTGGAGATGCTTCCGGAGGTCGTCGAATCGGTGGGATCTGAGATGCCGGTGCTCTTCGACAGTGGAATCCGGAGCGGAAGCGACATCCTGAAGGCGCTCGCTCTCGGGGCGCAAGCCGTTCTGCTCGGACGACCGTACGGCTACGGTCTGGCTGTACGTGGGGAGGACGGAGTGCGGGACGTTGTGGCGAATACGCTGGCCGATCTCGACCTCTCGATGGGTCTGGCCGGCTGCCGGTCGGTGCGCGAGGTCGACCGTAAACTGATACGAAGGAGCCGACACTAGTTGGCCGTCGACGAGGCCCGAAGCCGAATGTGACCATGCGTCGACTTTGCGGCGAGCTTCGGACCGCCACCGCTTACGCTGCCCTCGATGCGGTCGCGTTCACTGCGCCCCTGAAACTGGTAGGCCGTATCAAGTTTGATGTCGGACCCTGATAGATCGACATCCATTTCCGCCGAAGCCGACGTAGAGATGTCAATGTCGCCGTGGTGCGCGCTGAACGCGCCGCCGCGCGCATTTACCAGATTGATGGAGATGTCTCCGTGCGTCGCCGACATTTCCGGATATCCGTCCAGACGTGCGACGCGGATATCTCCGTGGGCGGCGGTAATGCCGATCTCCGAGGCGGTAACGTCACGCACGTCGACGTCACCATGCTGTACGTTCACGTCGATCTCCATCGCGGTGACTCCGGCAATTTCGATATCTCCGTGCTGAATGTCGAGCTGCGCTTTCTCACTGGCCAGGTGGCGTGCAGCGAGGTCGCCGTGAGCCACCGCAAGCCGCAATAGGCTTCCTGAGAAGCCATCGGCTTCGAGGTCTCCGTGGGCCACGTCAAAGCGCAATTCACCCTTCAACTCACCAACTTCGACATCGCCGTGCGCCGTGGACACGTCTGCATCGAATACCGTGGGGATACGAATGTGGACGTCGATGCCTGCTCTTCCGGACCTACCGTTCCAGCTGCCGCGCGGATCCGTTACGACCGAGAGCGTTCGTCCGCTCTTATCAACTTGAAAGTTGAGGTGTTCGAAGAAGGCTCGTGCACGTTCTGAGCTGCCGGAGAGCACAACGCGGACGCGCGCCTCGTTCCCGGCGCCCGTCTCTATGAACACGTCGCTGTGTACATTGTCTATCTCGATGAGCTCACCCGGCTGAACGGTGAACCTCTCGTCGATCATGACCTCCTCGCGAACCGGCGCGGCGTCGTCCATCGTGGGGGCGGGGTGCTTGGGAAGCACATTTCGCGCGACGTCGCGGGTTAGCGATCGAATCGAATCGTCGTTAAGTTCGTTCGGGCCGAGTAAGCAGTATCGATCGGCGACACCGACGGCGGCTAATGCCAGGATTGAGACGGCGGCGATTGCGAGCGTACGGGAGATCATGATCGTGCTGGAACCTGGGTGACTCTGCCGGATCTGGCGCGTCGACATTACATATCGAGGCTTCGGCTCTTGGCTACGCGAAGAAGTTTGGAAGGTTACGGTGCAACCTCAGGACGCAACGCAGGAAATATTGACGTCGGACTTTTACGATCGGCCAACGCTCGACGTCGCTCGCGATCTGATCGGAAAGCGCCTTGTCCGCGTGATGCCGAACGGCCAGCGGCTGGTCGGGCGCATCGTGGAGACGGAGGCTTACACGCAGGACGATCCCTCTTTCCACGGATGGGGAATTGTCGACAAGGAGACGGGCTTAATCAAGCCGGACGGCCGCGGCTACGACCTTTTCGGAAAACCTGGAACGGCGTACGTCTATCTCATCTATGCACGCCATTGGCTGCTCAATGTGGTGACGGAGCGAGAAGGCGTCGGCGGTGCCGTGCTCTTCCGTGCAGTCGAGCCGCTGCGCGGACAATCCTCCATGTACGAGCGCCGGGCCGCGGCCAATGACGACGTCGATCTCGCGAGCGGTCCCGGCAAGCTTACGCAGGCGTTCGACATCGATAAGCGCTTTCACAACGAGCCGATGACGCAGGGTGCTCTCTACGTCGCCGGCGAAGAGGAGGAGTGGAGTTGTACGATCGAAACCTCGTGTCGCATTGGGATCACGCGCGGGATCGATCTTCCCTGGCGTTTTTTCGCGCGTGGCAACCCGCACGTCTCGCCGGGCGTGCCGAGCGATGTCGCTGCACGGCGCCGTCGGAAAAGAGGCGGTAAAATATGACGCACTTTGCATGCAGCGGCACATTCGATCCGCGGGATTCGTTAGCCTCCATCTGCCGTTACGCGAAGATCGACCACCAGTATTTCAATGAGCGATAAGACATCGTCGGAACAGGTACGCGACGACTTTCTGACGTTTTTCAGGGAGAAGGGACACGAAGTCGTCTCAAGCGATTCCCTCGTGCCGGGAGGTGATCCCACGCTGCTGTTCACAAATGCGGGGATGAATCAGTTTAAGGACGTGTTTCTCGGAACCGGAGACCGGCCGTATCGCCGCGCCGTCAACACGCAGAAGTGTCTGCGAGTCTCCGGAAAACACAATGACCTCGAGGAGGTAGGGCTCGATACCTATCATCATACCTTCTTCGAGATGCTCGGCAACTGGAGCTTTGGCGACTATTTCAAACGCGAGGCGATTCGGTGGGCGTGGGAGCTCCTAGTCGACGTGTGGGGCCTCGAGCCGTCCCGACTCTATGCCACGGTGCACGTGGGCGACGAGAAGCTGGGTCTTGCACCGGACAAAGAAGCGGCCGACCTCTGGTTGAGCGAGACGTCGCTGCCGGACAACCACGTACTCTTCGGGAGCTCCAAGGACAATTTCTGGATGATGGGCGATACCGGTCCATGCGGGCCGTGCTCCGAAGTTCACATCGATCTGCGATCCGAGGCGGAGCGGGAGTCCGTTCCCGGCAAAGAGCTGGTGAACGCCGATCATCCCCTCGTGATGGAGCTCTGGAATCTCGTCTTCATCCAGTACAACGCACAGCCGGATGGATCGCTGGAGCCGCTCGATGCGAAGCACGTCGATACCGGCTTGGGGTTCGAGCGGCTGGTCGCTGTCCTACAAGGAAAGACGTCAAATTACGACACGGATCTGTTTGCGCCGCTTCTCAGTCGAGCCGCGGAGCTGTCACCCAGGTCCGAGGTGAGCTCCTACGATGAGATCGATACGGATGATGAGGCGGTGCGGCAACGCTGTCGTGTAGCCCTGCGGGTGGTGGCCGACCACGTTCGTACGATCGGATTTGCCATTGCGGACGGCGTTTCACCGGGGAACGTGGGGCGGGCATACGTCATCCGGCGGATTCTTCGTCGGGCCGTCCGGTTTGGCTACCAGACCCTCGGCATGCGCGAGCCCTTTCTCTACAAACTGATCGATCCGCTGCAGCAGAAGATGGGTGGCACGTTTTCGGAGCTCCGTGAGCGTCAGGATTTCATCGAGCGTATCGTTCGGGCAGAAGAAGAGAACTTCCTTGAGACGCTTGGTACGGGTATCGGGTTTTTCGAGCGGATCGTGCCCTACGTCGAACGGCTCGCGGCGCTCGAGGAGACCGTCGAGAGCAATGGCGAGCTCGACAAGGTTCTGGATGAGCTGAAATCTGATCGCCAGACCATGGATCTCCTTGAGAAAGCCTATGACACCGGAGACCGTGAGGCGTTGGTCGACGAGTTTTCGGCCGCGGCGTCCCGACGGGACGTACCGGGGCAGGTCGCGTTCTTGCTGCACGACACCTACGGATTTCCGGTCGACCTGACGGAACTGATGGCTAGGGAGGAGGGCCTCGGCGTCGACATGGAGGCGTATCAGCTCCTCATGCAGAAACAGAAGGACCGTGCGCGAGCCGCGTCGACGTTCAAGACGGGCCGCGCGGACGGCGGCGCGTGGCAGGTAGTTCATGAGGGGGAAGATTCCGTCTTCGTCGGTTACGACGAACTCGACATCGTCAGTGCGCGCATTTGCCGGATGCGTACCGTATCGCTAAATGGAGAAGGGGAGCGCCACGAACTGGTTCTCGACCGAACACCCTTCTATGCCGAGAGCGGCGGGCAGATCGGCGACGTGGGAATGCTGCGAGTGGGGGACGAGAGCATCGAGGTCCTGGATACACAGCACCAGCAGGACCGGATCGTTCATTACGTAGACCGTCTTCCGGAACATCCGGATGCCCCCGTCCGCGCATCCGTGCAGGGCGATCGGCGCACGCGCATCATGAAGCATCACAGCGCCACCCACCTGCTGCACGCTGCGCTGCGCGAGATTCTTGGATCGCACGTACAGCAGAAGGGCTCGCTCGTGGCCCCGGATCGGCTGCGATTCGACTTTAGCCACTACGAACGTGTCACGCCGGAGGAGCTAAAGACGGTCGAGGCGCGCGTCAACGAGATGATCCAGGCGAATATTCCCAGGCAGGAGGAGCGTGACGTTCCCGTCGACGAGGCCCTCGACCGCGGCGCCACAGCGCTCTTCGGCGAGAAGTACGGCGAGCGCGTCCGCGTGATCACGTTCGACCCGAATTTTTCAGTGGAGCTGTGTGGCGGCACGCACGTCGAGGCGACGGGCGAGCTCGGGCTCTTCAAGATTTTGTCGGAGGGATCGGTCGCCGCGGGTGTGAGGCGGATCGAGGCTGTTACCGGTCGCGACGCGCTCGCGTTTGTAGATCGGGAGATGGGCGAACTCGAGCGCGTTCGTGCACAGTTTAAGGCACTGCAGCGGCCGGTATTCGAGGAAGTACGCGATCTTCTCGAGGAGAACAGGCATCTTCAAAAGGAGCTGGACGAGCTGAAGCAGAAAAGCCTGGCCGGACAGCTGGATGCATTCATTGAGCAGGCGCGACACGTCGATGGCGTGCGCGTCGTTACCGGGCGGATTGATCCGACGACGATGGAGATGCTGCACCACCTTGGGCAGACGCTTCGAGACCGACTCGGCACGGAGTCCATCGGCATACTAGGAACCGTCGATCCGGAGGGAGAAAAGGTGTACATGGTCGCCGGCGT
>CAZQAS010000153.1:2673-8781 GCA_964591285.1 uncultured Rhodothermales bacterium | reverse complement strand
CCTTGATGCCGAGGATCGTATCTCCTACGTGAATCCCTCGTCCGATGCCGTGCGCACCGCCGATCTCGGCGAGTGACTCGATGAGCGCGACGGCGTCCAACGAGGAGCCGTCGAGGGCCGTAGGGATGCCCCTCTCGAACGTGATCGAGAGTTCGGCGTGCTCATCCGGCGCCTCAGCAGGGGAGACGGTATCCGGATAGGCATTCTCCGGCAGCGAGCTATCCGATGTCAGCGTTTCCTTACCGCCGATCGTGGTGCCCCAGAGCCCTTTGTTGATGGAGTAGTTCGTCGTCTTCGTCGGAATCTCGAACCCCCTTTGTTCGAGATATTGTGTGGTGTCCTGGCGCGATAGGCCCAGCGAACGAATAGGAGTGACGATGTCCAGATCGGAAGCGAGAAGCCGAAGGGCGACGTCAAAGCGCACCTGGTCGTTGCCTGCGCCGGTCGAACCGTGGCCTACCGCGCGTGCACCGATCTCACGTGCGACGTCAACGACCTTTTGCGCCTGCGTCACGCGCTCTGGACCCACGCAGAGCGGATAGACACCGCCGCGCAGGACGTTGCCCTTGATGAGATAGCTGAGGTGATGATCGAAGAGGTCTTGCCGCCCGTCGACGAGCGTATGGTCGGCAGCGCCGAGGGAGCGGGCGCGCGACTCGATGTGGGCGGCATCCTCGGGCGGGACGCCACCGGTATTGACTGTCACGGTATGGACGGGCTCACCGTACGTCTCGGTGAGATACGGTACGCAGAAGGACGTGTCGAGTCCGCCGCTAAAGGCAAGGACGATCGCCATGAGAATTCCGGATGGTGATTTCGCTCGGTAGTGTACACAATGAAAAAGGCGCTGATCCGGGTGGAATCAGCGCCTCTTCTAGCGGTATGGGCTTCGGATTACTCCGTTGCCATAGCGTTGTCTTCAGGATGCGCCATTCCACGGTACGGCTGCCGTGCGACGTCGGTCGCGGAGCGACGTTTCAGATCGGCGGAAGCTATGTCCATGGATCGTGTGCATCAAGGGTAAGAATAGCGCGGCCTCACCGCTTCTGTCAAGCCGACCGCAATGCCCGCACATTTCAACGGCGCGTCGGGCCTCGTGGCGAAAGCGCTTTCCCTGGAGGGCCCGAGTGATTGACAAGAAATGGTTAATTTCTCTCCTGAGCAGCCCGCGGGCCTTCGGTTGAGCGGTCCACGGCTACGTACGTATCCACGAAGTCGCTGATCGCTTCGGAGTAGGTCTCGTGCGAAAGCACGAAGCTATTCTCATGCGTTCCGGACAATTCCACAAAACGCTTCGGCTCTGCCGCCGCCTCGAAGAGACGTTCCCCATGGCTGAAGGGGATGATCTCGTCCTCGCGGCTGTGAATAACCAGCACGGGTGAGCGACAGTTGCCGATCCGGGCGAGGCTATCGAACTGCATCCGCGAAAGCATGCGTACGGGCAGGTAAGGATAGTGGTACGCGCCGATCTCCGGGACAGAGGTGAAGCCGGACTCGGCGATCAACGCACCCTCCGGAACGCGCTCGGCGAGCCAGATGGCGACGGCTGCACCAAGCGATCGCCCGTAGAGCACGATCTCGGCAGGAGGTAGGCCGCGCTCGCCGATGAGATAGCGCCACGCCGACTCCGCGTCTCGGTATAACCCCTTCTCGGTAGGCCTTCCGCTGCTCGCTCCATAGCCGCGATAGTCGATGATGAAGGTGTTAAGACCGAGCCGGTGCAGCGTTCTGATCGTCTCGAGCCGTGTGGTGATATTGCCTGCGTTTCCGTGAAAGAAAAGCACCGTGCCACGGGCGTCCGAACGTGGGATCCACCATGCCTGCAGCGATTCGCCGTCCTCGGTGGATAGTCGAACTTCTTCATACGTCAGCCCGATGCCTGACGGATCTCCATACCTGGCCTCTCCGGGCAGGAAGAGAAGCTTCTCCTGCATGAGATAGACCATCCCTGTCAGCGCCGCATAGCCGCCGATCGCGATGAGGAGAACCGGCACGAGCACTTCCATTCTCTTCTTCCTTACGCGCGCGGACGCCGACTGCCGTTCGGCCATTCTTCTTTCATCAGAAACGAGTCTTCAAGCGCCTTCGCCTCGTCGACGAAGAGCTGCAGGTGCGGGAAGGGAATCTCGATGTCCGCTTCTCGCAAGGCTTCGCGAATCTTTTCGAGGTACTCAAACCTAACGGGTACCTCGAGCTTCGGGTTCGAGAGGAAGAGTCGCAGCGCCATGTCGACGCTCGAGTCGTTCAGCCCCGTCACGACCACGTCCGGCTTGTAGTCGGGGTGAAGGCGGTTATCGTCTTCCACCAATTTGAGGACGATCTTGCGCGCTTCCTGCGGATACTCCTTGTAGGCGATCCCGAAGGGCACGTCGACGCGAATCAAGCCCAATATGGTGTGATTGATCAGCTTCTGATTGATCATCTGTGAGTTCGGCATCACCATGTACTCGTAATTCAGCGTCCGAAGCCGGGTCGATCGAAGCGTGATCTCCTCAACGGTGCCGTAGACCTCCTCCACTTCGATGTTGTCGCCGATGCGGAAGGGCTTGTCAAGCAGGATCGTAATGCCGGAGATGTAGTTCTCGAGCGTATCGCGTGCCGCAAATCCGAGTGCGATACCCGCGACACCGAAGGCGGTCAGCAGGGTGGCGATGTTGACGTCGAGCTGATCGAGCACCATCAACGCGATAAACAGCAGGCCGACCACGCGGAAGGTCTTCAGCAGCAAGTTTTCCAGTCCGAGATCGACCCGCTTGCTGCGGTGCAAGAATCCCTGCAGCACCGAAAGGACGATGCGGTACATCGCATAAAAGAGAATGAAAACGAACAGCGAAACGAGCAGCTTCGGGACGAAGCTCACGATCAGATCGGCAAATCCACCGTAGAGTCGGGTCCAGAACAGATCCCATTCGCCGGCAACGAGCAGACGGCCGGCCTCGCCGACCTCTCGTCCGAGCGAGCTGATGGCGTCGGTTGTGTCGGCAATCGTGTCCTGCTGCGCCGCCAAGGTATCCGCAGCCTGCTGAGGGTCCTGCAGCGCGTCCTGCGCGGCTACTGGTGCGTTCGCTCCCATAAACCTATCGTCGCGGTATTCCTATGGAGGATGTGGTGGCGGTTTGGTTACTACTCGGTTAACGGTAATCTCCGCGGGCGGCCGCGAGCGTATTTCTCAACAGCATCGCAATCGTCATCGGTCCGACGCCGCCCGGAACCGGTGTGACGTGCCCGGCCTTCTTTTCGACGGCATCGAAATCAACGTCGCCAACGAGTCGATACCCACGCTCACGCGACGCATCGTCAATCCGATTGATGCCGACATCGATAATCGCCACTCCGTCCGAGACCATGTCTTCCGTCACGAAGTGAGCGCGCCCGATCGCCGCGATGAGAATGTCCGCCTGCCGTGTGATCGCGGCAAGATCCCGCGTCCGGCTGTGGCACGTGGTCACCGTGGCGTCGATCCCGCGCTGGAGCAAGAGGGCGCCGACGGGTTTGCCGACAATGTTCGAGCGGCCCAAGATCACGGCGTGCTTCCCACTCGTCTCGATGCCGCTTCGTTTCAGCAGCTCGACGATGCCGGCGGGAGTCGCCGAGACGAAGGCCGGATCCCCGATCAACAGGCGCCCGACATTTTCGGGATGGAATCCGTCGACGTCCTTCGTCGGATCGAGCGCGTGAATGATATTTTTTTCGCTGACGTGATCCGGCAGCGGGAGCTGGACGAGGATGCCGTCCACCCGGTCGTCGGCATTGAGATCGCCGATTACCTCGAGGAGTTCGGCTTCGCTCACGTTGCTCTCGAACGTAAGCGTGTCGCCTTCGATGCCAACGTCGGCCGACGCCTTCATTTTTCCTCGCACGTACGAGGCGGAGGCTGGATGGTCCCCCACGAGAACGACGGCCAGATAGGGTGCTCGGTGGCCGCTTGCAGTCCACTTCTGCACCTCGTCTCGGACTTCGGCTCGGACGTCAGCGGCGATTGCTTTACCGTCTATGAGCATGCGCGGATCGATCGGGTCTCTGTCTGGGTAAGGTCGTCTGAGATGGGAATAAGATAGAAGCTTCGCCAGCGGGATTCACGAAATCCGGCGGAAGTGGGGCAGGTGCCCGGCGGTGTCGAAAAATCCGCGGCGAGCTCAACGGCAAGAGAAAACCGCTTCCGAGGGAATTTGCAGGTACCCGCCGGAACAAGCCGAATTTTGCTTCTGTAACAGCGCCACTATGAAACGATGTTACTAAGAGCTCATCCAGAAGGGTGGAGGGTGCAGGCCCTTTGAAGCCCTGGCAACCGCCGATAGCGGGCCTTTTGGTTCGGCAAGGAAAGGTGCCAAGTCCTGCCTCGCTCCGATGAAGGAGTCGCGCGAGGAAAGATGAGCGGGAGAGACTTTCCGGATTTCGGAGCCGTCCCTCTTCCGCAAGTCGCGCGGAGGAGGTTTTTTTGTGTCCTCTCGCGTTCACGGGCCGGCCTGCTTCCCAGGCGTGCCCTCTGCGGTGCTCTTCTACCGCTGCTCTTCTGGATGGGATCGCCGCCGATCGTTGTCGGCACAAATGATCTCACAGATCCACTCAAAACCAGAGCAGAGCCACCCATGAGCACCAACGGACAAGCCCCCACCCGCCGCTTTGAGACCCTGCAGGTTCACGCCGGCCAAGAACCGGATCCTGCGACCAACGCTCGGGCAGTACCGATCTACGCGACCACCTCCTACACCTTCGACGACGCCGAGCACGGCGCGAATTTGTTCGCGCTGAAGGAGTTCGGGAATATCTACACCCGGATCATGAATCCGACGACCGACGTCTTCGAACAGCGCATGACGGCGCTTGAGGGCGGTGTTGGTGCCCTGGCGACGGCAAGCGGCCAGGCGGCGCAGGTTCTCGCAATTACCACCCTCGCGGAGGCAGGCGATAACATCGTATCGAGCAGCTATCTTTACGGCGGCACCTACAACCAGTTTAAGGTGACCTTCCCGCGGCTCGGCATCGACGTGCGCTTTGCCGACGGCGACGATGCGGACTCCATCGAGTCGCTCATCGACGATCGCACAAAGGCGATCTACGTCGAAACGATCGGAAATCCGCGCTTCAACATCCCGGATTTTGAGCGTCTCTCTAGTATCTCCGAGAAGCACGGCGTGCCCATCGTGGTCGATAACACGTTTGGTGCAGCGGGATACCTCTTCCAGCCGCTGAAGCACGGCGCGCACATCGTCGTCGAGAGTGCCACGAAGTGGATCGGAGGGCACGGTACGACGATCGGCGGCGTGATCGTCGACGGCGGTACCTTTCCCTGGGATAACGGGCGATTTCCGGCATTTACGTCGCCGTCGCCGGCCTACCACGGTCTGAATTTCTGGGAGACATTCGGGCCGGACGGTGTGCTCGGCGCGAACGCCGCCTTCATCATCCGCGCCCGTGTCGAAGGACTGCGGGATCTCGGTCCAGCTCAGAACCCGTTCGGATCGTTCCTTCTGTTGCAGGGACTCGAAACGCTGTCGCTGCGGGTCGATCGGAGCTGTGAGAATGCCTTGACGCTTGCAAAGTGGCTCGAGGAGCAGCCGCAGGTTTCGTGGGTAAGCTACCCCGGCCTGGAGAGTCATCCATACCACGAGCGGGCGTCGGAGCTTCTGCAGAACGGCTTCGGTGCCGTGTTGGCGTTCGGTGTCAAGGGCGGCGTAGAAGCCGGGCGGTCCTTCGTCGACAATGTGAAGCTCGCCAGTCACCTCGCCAACGTCGGGGATGCTAAGACGCTCGTCATCCACCCGGCCTCAACCACGCATCAACAGCTCGCCGCAGAGGAGCAGCTTGCGGCCGGCGTAACGCCTGATCTCGTGCGCGTCTCGGTCGGCATCGAGCACATCGAAGACATCCGCGAAGATTTCGCGCAGGCCTTCTCGAAGATCGACGAACCGGTTTCCGCCTGAACCGTCCGAGCGAGAGCATGGCAGAAACGATCTACCTTCGAGAGCTGCAGCTGGATTCGGGAGGAACCCTCACGGACGTCCCGATTGCCTACGACGCATGGGGCGAGCTGCACGCAGACGGGAGTAACGCGGTCATCATCTGTCACGCGTTGACAGGCAACACCAGAGCGGACGTCTGGTGGGG
>CAZQAS010000153.1:0-2573 GCA_964591285.1 uncultured Rhodothermales bacterium | reverse complement strand
GAAGGCGAGTTCGTGCAGAGCATAGCACCGATTGCCGTCGGCGGTCGACATTCTTCCTGGTGTATTGGTTTCAGCGAGGCGCAGCGGCAGGCGATCTACGCCGATGCGCGATGGAACGAGGGCCGCTACGAAAAGCAGCCGGCGGCCGGACTGGCATCGGCTCGCATGATCGCGATGCTCTCCTACCGATCCCGGCAGTCGTTCGAGGCCCGCTTCGGACGCACACCGCAGGATGGAAAGCAGGATGTCTTTGCCGTCGAGAGTTACCTCCGGTATCAAGGACAGAAGCTCGTCGACCGATTCGACGCGAACTGCTACGTGCATCTCACGAAGCAGATGGATACGCACGACGTGGCGAGAGATCGCGGAATCTATGAGGACGTGCTGCGAAGCATCGAGCAGCCGGCGCTCGTGATCGGAGTCGATTCCGACATCCTCTATCCGCTTGAGGAGCAGGAAGAGCTGACCGCATTGATCCCCAACGCGCAGCTGGAAACGGTGACCTCAGCCCACGGACACGATGCATTCCTCATCGAGTTCAAGCAGCTCAATGCCGTATTTCGTGACTGGCTTCGGGATCACGGCTCGACCGAAGAAGTGGCGCGAATCGCAGCGCAAAGCGAGACGTAAGAAGATAGACTGGAAATGGGTTTGCGGCCCGTACCCATACCACGAGGGGTACTGGCTGCGTCACAAAGTCGGACTGATATGAATCGTTTACGTGTCGGAATACTCGGCGCCACGGGTGCCGTCGGACAGAAGTTTGTGGAACTACTCGATGGCCATCCCTGGTTCGACGTCGCCGTGCTCGCGGCATCGGAGCGATCCGCCGGAAGGCGGTACAGGGAGGCCGCCAACTGGATTGGGTCCCGGGCCATCCCAGCGGAGATTGCTGAGATGACGGTCGTCGAGACGAAGCCAGGCTTCGATGCGGACGTCGTTTTCTCGGGGCTGGATTCGAGCGTCGCGCGCGAGATCGAAGGGGCGTTTGCCGAGGCGGGCTATCCCGTGATCTCCAACGCCCGAAATTATCGGATGGATGAAGACGTTCCGCTCCTGATCCCGGAGATCAATCCCGACCACGCCGCTTTGATCGAGAAGCAGAATTGGGGCGGCGGAGGGTTCATCGTCACAAATCCGAACTGCAGCACGGTCGGACTGGTCTGCGCGCTTAAGCCGCTCGTGGATGCCTTCACTGTAGAGAGCGTACACGTGGTTACGATGCAGGCACTGTCCGGGGCCGGCTATCCGGGAGTCGCGTCCCTCGACGCCCTCGGAAACGTAGTCCCGTACATCGGGGGAGAAGAGGAGAAGATGGCGACCGAGCCCAATAAGCTGCTTGGGCAGTTAGTCGATGGTCACGTGGAGCCCGCCGGCATCCGTATCAGCGCCCAGTGCAATCGGGTTCCCGTCCTGGACGGCCATCTCGAGGCGGTGTCCGTGAAGTTTGGACACCACGTCGACGTGGAAGACGTCAAACGGGCATTTGTGGACTTTCGGAGTCCGATCGCCGCGGACGACCTTCCGACGGCGCCGAATCCGTTCATAAGGGTGTTCGAGGAGGATCGCTTTCCGCAGCCGAGGAGGCATGCCGAGCTCGGCCGCGGCATGACGGTCTCTGTAGGACGCATTCGACCATGCGAGGTGCTCGACGTCAAATTTGTTACGCTCGTGCACAACACGGTTCGCGGGGCGGCCGGCGGCGCGCTGCTGAATGCCGAACTGCTCGTGAAGAACGGCTATCTGAAACAACGGGAGACAGCGCGTGCTGCCCTCTAAATCAGACGATTGACGGAAACGGTCTATGGTTCGACAGGCTCGAAGATCGGATGAGGCCGTCATTGGACGGATGTGGTATGAGCTGCTGCGCACGCAGGGCGAGTTGAACCCGCGTTTTGCCCCATCGGACGATGCGCGTGAGCGCTGGCGGAATGATTACAGGGCCTGGCTCGATCGACTCTCGCGCCGAATGTACGTTGCCGAAGTGGACGGAGAGGTCTGCGGATTCATCACGGCGGAGCAGTGGTCTCCTCCGCCCGTCTTCGACGACAAGCCCGGCGTGTACATCAACGAACTGTATGTGGAGCCATCTCGTCGGCGATCCGGTATCGGTACGCAGCTCGTCAACGCGGTGAAGGAGTGGGCCATAGAAGTGGGCGCGCATCAACTCCGCGCCGGTATCGTGGCGTCGAATGAAGCGGCCGCTTCGTTCTGGCGTGAGATCGGTGGGCAGCCGGTTGCGAGGACCTTCGCGCTGGGACTGGAGACGGACACGAAGGAAGAGCGGGAAGCGCGTTCGATTGGATTCAAGGTGTAGAGCCGGCAGCCTGTCACGAGCTCGACGCACTTCGGTTCTCGCGTTCTAGACGCCCTCGTATTCTCCGTTCTATGAAGAGGATTTTGAGACGCAACGGAGTGGAACCTGGGTGCGGGCGGCCCTGTTTTACGATCGCCTTGCGGAAGTAGCTCAGTTGGTAGAGCATTTGCTTGCCATGCAAAAGGTCGCGGGTTCGAATCCCGTCTTCCGCTCCATAGCTCGGATCGGTGCTGCCGGTTCGGGCTTTTTTGTGGGT
>CAZQAS010000152.1:4303-8894 GCA_964591285.1 uncultured Rhodothermales bacterium | reverse complement strand
GCGGCCTTTCCGCCGGGCTCTATCTCTACGCCGTGCAGCTCCGGGAAGAGCAAACGACCGGTAAGCTCATCATCAGGTAGCGGCTGCACGCAGGCGTGCACCGATCCGGCATCTCTCGACGTCCGAAGCTCATGTCACTTTCGTTCGGTCTTAATCCGTGGATTCTCATCCCGGCCCTGCTTACGGCCGCCGCACTGGCGTATTGGCTCTACCGAAGGACCACACCGAGGATCTCGCAGACCAGACGAGTGATACTGGGCCTGCTGCGCTTCCTCGCCCTCTTCCTGGTACTCGTCCTACTCTTTGATCCGATACTTCGCTTGATCGACCGCGAAGAGCAGCGTCCGGTAGTCGCCGTTCTGATTGACGACAGTCAGAGTCTGCTGCTCACGTCGAGCACGGATTCCACCAGGGAATCCGTACAGTCACGACTCTCGGATCTTCTGGATCGTCTGCCTTCCGCCGTACGCGACGCCGAGCTGCGCTTCTACGGCTTCTCTGAATCGCTCTCGAACGTGCGAGGTGCCGGCTTCCAGCAGGACTCATTTCTGTTCGCCGGGAATCGAACGAACATCGCCGGCGCGCTAGAGGAAGTTCGTGAAGAGCTTCGCGACGAACATCTAAGCGCTGCACTGCTTGTCTCGGACGGCCGCTACAACACCGGCAGGAATCCCCTCTATACGGCCGAGCGCTTCCCTGTGCCCATCTACACGGCGGTCTTGGGCGACACGGCTCGCCACCGGGACGTGCAGGTCAGGCGCGTTGTCACGAACGATATTGCATACATCGACACGGAGCTTCCCGTACAGGTCGGACTCCGGACAGAGGATATGGGCGGAGAAGACGCGGTCGTGTCCATCGCACGCGGCGGCGACGTGCTCTCGTCACAAAACATCACGCTCCCGGATGGAAGTTCGGAGGTTACCATAGATTTGTCCGTTACGCCGAACGAGGAAGGGCTGCACCGCTACACCGTGTCGGTCAGCCGACTTGCCGGCGAGGTGACTCACCGCAACAACCAGGAGGCGGTTACGGTCCGTGTACTGCGTAGTCGGCGGTCCATTCTCCTCATTGGCGGCGCACCCGGTCCCGACGTTTCGGCCGTGAGGCAGGAGCTCTCCTCCGGTCCGACATTTGACGTGACGTCCTATGTCCTAAAATCGGCCGGATCATTCTACGAGGGCACGCTGCCGGCAGACCTGACGGACTTCGATTTAGTGGTGCTCGTAGGATATCCCAGCGTGGCCGCAACGGACGACATCACGAATCGCATCATAGCCGCCGCGGAAGACGGCACACCACTGTTTCTTCTCCTGACGCGGGGTACGGCCATCGATGCACTAACCGACGGCCTCTCCGACGTGCTCCCCGTCTCCGCGGACCGTGTCCGATCCGGCTTCATAGAAGCTATTGCGGTTCCGACTGCCGAAGGATTGAGCCATCCGATTTTCAACATCCCGGAATCCGATGCAGACAGCTGGCGACGGCTACCTCCTCTCTACTACAGCCAGACGCGCTGGCAGTCAAGTCCGGATGCTTCGGTCCTCGCGCGTACGGCCGTCCGCGGTGTGGATCTCGACGATCCGCTGCTCGTCATTCGACGACGCTCCCAGAACCGAACGGCGGCGCTACTAGGTGCCGGCATGTGGCGATGGCGAAACGTGCCGGAAGATCTCACCGACGTCGAGCATCTCTGGCCATCGCTCTTTTCAAACGTCGTAGAGTGGTTGACCGCACGTGAGGATGATCGTCCTGTGCGCGTGGAGCCAACGAGAGACCTGTTTGGAGGCGGAGAAAACGTCGAGCTCGCAGGACAGGTGTATGACGAGAGTCTCAATCCCATCAGCGACGCCACCGTGGAGGTGCAGATCAGGGCTCCTGACGGTACCGTCTCACCCTATGTGATGAACGCTATTGGAAACGGTCGGTATACGCTTGACGCAGGCAGCCTTCCGGAGGGCACCTACAGCTACGAGGCGTTGGCTACTGAGGAGGAACTTGAGCTAGGCAGCGACGAAGGTTCGTTTGCCGTCGGCGGTCTTACGCTCGAGTTTAAGGAGACAAGTGCTGATGCCACACTCATGCGACAAATCGCACAGAGATCCGGCGGAATCTTCCTTGAAGATGGATCAGTTGACCCCTTCGGAAGCACGCTCAACGCATCGGGCGCTCTGGCTCCTGTCACCGTGGAAGAGGCATCCGAGCTTGAACTGCGGCGCCAGTACGTATTTTTGGCCCTGATCGTCGTTCTCTTGTCGATTGAATGGTTCGTTCGCAAACGAAGCGGAATGGTATAGCCGTGACCGGTCCAACCGAACACAATGGCGGCAGGGAGCATGCTGCCACCCTCCGAGAGGCACTTGACGTGTATCTCTCCGGCCGATCGGGAGTTCGCTTTCAAGATTTGGTGCGCTTCGCCGGACCGCTCTTCGATCTCTACGACATTGAGTGGCGGACAACGAATGCGGCTGATTCGCTCGAGCGTGATCGCGAGGAGCTTTCCACGATGGTAGCCGTGCTGGATACCGCACGCCTACTCTGGGCCTTCTTCTCGCTAGACGAGGAGCAGAGCGTCGTGCTTCTTCCTAACCTCGAGGATGCGCTGCTTGGGCCCGGCGCCGGCGACGAGGAGCGTAGCAATTTGCTGATTTTGCTTAGCCTGCTCGAAGAACACTGGCAGACGTTTACTACTGCGGATCGCCGCCGCGCCGAAGCGACGCCGGGCTATGCCCTCCCCGACTTCGAAACGCTACTTGGCGACTTTTCGGAAGGTGAGAATACGCCGGCAAATGCAGAGCGTGAACGATACGGTCCGGAGCGGCTTGAACTCCCCGAGGCTCTCGCCTTGTTTGCCGAACCGCTGCTCGAAGATCAGGCTGCGAAGAACGATCCGGATGTACTAGAGGAACGCATCGCGCGTGCGCAGGCGTACTGGGACCTCGCCCAGGCGCCGAGGGATCGGTTCGAGCATGAGCTGCGCAGAATACAGGACGAGTTCTCACGTTCCGATTTCGATGCCGATTCGATTCGCCGAGAGGCCTCGAAAATGGTCCGGCGATACCGAAATCTATTCCCATCCGGCCGAAGCTCGTGACGCGGCCGTGCGCGCCCTTCACGCGCGCTTGAAAACTGGGCCGTGAGCGCATCGTAGTATTCGAGAACCTTACGGCCTGCGACGTTCAAC
Organism: uncultured Rhodothermales bacterium; assembly: GCA_964591285.1. GTDB lineage: Bacteria > Bacteroidota > Rhodothermia > Rhodothermales > VXPQ01 > CAZQAS01. The sequence goes on along the minus strand of CAZQAS010000152.1, from coordinate 5,710 downwards.
GCTGATCGCTACAAACCTACTGGTAGATGAGTCAGACCCCTACCCTTACCGACCAATCGTTCGACCTCCGATTCGATCGACTCAGAGACCCGAGTGATTTACCTAGGGAGTTCATCGCGTATTTATCCGAGGTACGACGCCATCTGCATCAGCACCCCGAGCTTGGATTTGAGGAACAAAAGACATACGAATATCTTCGGCAGCTTCTTGAAGCACAAGGACTTAGCGTAGTCGGTCCCTTGGCGGGTACCGGCCTCTACGTAGACGTCGTCGGCGGCGAGGCCGGCCCTACCGTTGCGTACCGCGCCGACATGGACGCCCTTCCTACGCAGGATGCGAAATTGACGGAGTACGCATCGCAGACCGAGGGAGTCGCACATCTCTGCGGGCACGATGCACACAGCTCCGTTGCCGTCGGCACGGCAATGCTCCTCCAACAGAATCGAGAGCGGCTGAAAGGAACGGTCCGCGTCTTCTTCCAGCCGAACGAGGAAGGTATGCCCGGCGGTGCAAGCTCCATGATCGAGGAAGGAGTTCTCGAAGGCGTGGAAGCGGTGTACGCCATGCATGTTGATCCATCACTTGAAGTCGGAAAGTATGGACTCCTCTCCGGGCCGATTACCGCATCGACCGATCAATTCAATATTAGAATAGCGGCCGAAAGTACGGGCCATTCGGCGCGCCCCCACGACACGGTCGACACCATCTGGGTAGCGACCGAAATCATGAGCACACTCTATCAGCTGATCGGAAGAGTGACGGACGCCCGCAATCCGTCAGTGCTGACGATCTGCCGCGTGCACGGTGGCGAGGCTTACAACGTGATCCCCCGCCAAGTGGAGTTCGGAGGCACGCTCCGTACGACGAGCATCGAGGACCGCGCCGCCATCATTCGTCACGTTCGACGTATCGCCGACGAGCTTGCCGCCATCCACGGCGCGACCGCAACGGTTGAGATCCACGGCGGATCACCTCCTGTAATAAATGACACGCGCCTGGTGGCCGCGACGGAGCGCATGATTCGCAAGTTCTGCGGCGATGGCGCGGTTTTCCACATCCCGCGGCCGAGCATGGGAGCCGAGGATTTCGCGCATTACCTGGAGCACGTGCCGGGAATGCTGCTGCGGGTCGGAACGTATTCCGATAGAAGTACCGCCTATCCGTTGCACGATGCGCATTTCGACATCGATGAACGTGCCCTCGCGCCCACCGCCGTACTGATGGCCAGGATTCTTATCGATCATCTGTACGCGAGGCCGCTCTCGACCTAGAGGTTATATTTTCGCCCGCTGCGTGTCTGATAAGTAAAGCAGACTTCGCATTCGGGATGCGTCGACGAATACTTCTACTGCTCATCCTCCACGCGTACACCGCCGCTCCGTGCACGGCGCAAATTGAGGATGACTT
>CAZQAS010000152.1:0-4203 GCA_964591285.1 uncultured Rhodothermales bacterium | reverse complement strand
CCGGGGCGAACGGCTACTTCCTCCAACTCGGGACGAATAATTCCGATGCCGTATCGCTATGGCGAGTCGATGGCGGGCTCGACAAACGAACCGAACTGGGAAGGTCCGCAGAGCCGCTGCTCGTCGGGGATACCTCTCTCATTCGTGTGGCGGTCACGCGAGACCTCGCGTCGAACTGGGAAGTCACGGCAAACGACCGTCTCGTCATCCATGCGTCGGATGCGCGCTATACGGACGGCGGCTACTTCTCGATTTGGGTCAAGCACACGGCGCAGGGTGCTGATGCATACTTTTTCGACGACTTGCTCATCATTCCCACGAAATACGAGCCTCCCCCGCCACCTCCGCCCACGCCGCGGCCGAGCCCGCTGGATGTCGTCGTCAATGAAATACAACTCGATCCGCTGCCAGGCGGATCGGAGTTTGTCGAACTTTACAACCGCAGCGATTCCACCTTTGACCTTCAGCGATTCACGTTTCGCGATTCTCGGTCACCGCCTCTGAATCTCATCGATTCTACCCGCCTCCTTCCTCCCGACGGCTTTGCCGTGATTGTCGGCGACAGCGAAGCCTTCGAGGCGCAATTTCGCCGCGTACCATTCATCGATCCTTCTCGGTGGGCCGCCCTCAATAACGGCGGCGACATCGTAGTGCTCGAATATGAAGGCGAGAAAATCGATTCGGTCTCCTATGGCGATGACGTCGTTCCAGCCGGATTCTCGCTCGAACGCATCGATCCGGGCGGTCCGTCAGAACCGTTCAATTTCGAGCCATCCCGCAGTCCGTTCGGAGCAACGCCCGGTGAAATCAATAGCGTCTACGAGCGGGACCTCGTCGGCCCCAAGTTGCTATTCGCCGAGCAGGTCAAGGGGCGATCGCTTCGCCTTTATTTCAACGAGCCGATCGACCCCCACGCCATCTCGCCGGCATCGGTGCACGTCCCGGGCGCCGACGTCGATTCCATTACGATGGGATCCGCACGTTCGCCGACGCTACATCTCTCGAGTTTGCCCTCGGTCGGATCTGTGACGCTTTCCGGAATTATGGATCGGCGCGGCAACGCCAGCAACGTTCTCAGCACGCCGATCGCATTTATTCCTATGGAGGACGACATCGTTGTGAATGAACTCATGTACGAACCAAGAACGGACCACTTCGATGGGCGGCCCAACCAGTCGGAGTACGTCGAGCTGTACAATCGCTCTTCTCGCCTCATCAGCCTGACCAATCTGTACGCCGCGCGTCGGACGGACGAAGATGGAAACGTCGACACCGTCGATGTGGGCCTTCCCCGAAAAGGACTCCAAGCCGGCGAGCTTTTCCTAATCCTCCGCGACAGCGCGATGACTGACCTACTTGCGGACGCACCGTTTACTGTGGCATCGGCACTGAGCCTTCCGAATAGCGGGGACATCTTCCGTTTACATCATAATTCCGGAATATTGATCGACAGCGTCGGCTACGATCCTTCGCTTCACCATCCCGACCTAGTGGATTCTCGAGGGACCGCGCTAGAGCGAATTGACGCCGACGGCTCGAGCATCGACCCTGCGAACTGGACCAGTTCCGTCGATCCTTCCGGCGGAACGCCGGGCCGTCCAAACTCGGTACGCGCATCGGGCGAACCACCGAAGGAGGCTTCGGGTTTGTCCGTACGTCCTAACCCCTTCTCGCCCGATCGCGACGGCCGCGACGATGTCGCCGCGATCTCCTATCAACTCCGTTCGAACCCGACGCTCGTGCGGGTCCGAATTTTCGATCATCGCGGCGTCGTCGTGCGACACCTCGTTCCGTCGCGGCTCGTTGGCAACACCGGAACGTTCTTATGGAACGGCCTCGACGATGCAGATCGGCGGCTCCGCACCGGCATCTATATCGTCCTCCTGGAAGCGTTCGACAGTCGAAATCAATCGGACGAAGCTTACAAGGCCGCTCTCGTTCTTACGCGGACGTTTTAAACCTGTCGACGAAATACGTCCACTCCTGCAGATCATCCTGGCCGCGAGTGCATCATCACGATGGGTGCACCATTAAAACGGAACCGCCTATTTGGCCTATCGTTGCATCAACCAGCGCATGCCAAAGCGTTCGAGGTAGCGCGATACTGATCCGAAAGAGCGAAACGTCCTACTATGTCCGCGACCGCAACCGAAGCGAAAGCATCTCCGGTGAAACTGAGCGACCGTGCAGCTCAGGAGATCAAGAAGATCATGTCGACGAAGGAAATTCCGGAGGGATTCAGCCTCCGCGTCGGCGTGCGAGGAGGCGGTTGTTCGGGAATGAGTTACATCCTCGGTTTCGACAAGATGCGCGAGCACGACACTAGTTTTGAGATCGACGGTATCACCGTCTACATGGACAAGCGGCACGGCCTCTATCTGATGGGTACGACCGTCGACTATCACGACGGCTTGAATGCTCGCGGCTTTACATTCAACAATCCGAATGCGACCAAAACGTGCGGCTGTGGATCCAGCTTCGCGGCCTAGGTCGAGTCGAACCCTGCGCAGGCCCGATCGTTTAGTAAAACGGCCGTGCGTGCAGGCGGACGGATCCAGGGCGTTCTAGTCTTTCGGAGGCGCGTGTCGTTCGTTTGAACCCGCGCCTCTTTTGTTTGAGGCGTGTTTGAACCGGCTCCCCTGTGTACTGCGAGCCGGAGTACCGATCCGACGCCATGCAAGCGTGCATTCGTCTTGGCACGACCTTGGCGTGTAATTTGTGTAGATTGCAACATGGAGAAGGTCTTCGCGATTAGGCGCCGTGCAGTGACCATCGTTCGTTAGGAATCCGCGCCGAACCCGTGCCGGCTTCGCACGAACAGAAGTCGGCTGAGAAGTAGTAGACTCAAGAATATGGAAGGAAATTTTTCCAACCGCGTCCGCGATGTCATCTCCTACAGCCGGGAGGAAGCTATCCGGCTGGGACATGACTACATAGGGACCGAACATCTGTTACTAGGAATCATTCGGGAAGGCGAAGGCATCGCAGTCAAAATCCTGCGAAACCTTGGCTGTGACCTGTTCAAGCTAAAAAAGGCCATAGAGGACACGGTCCGTAGCACCGGTGGGACACTGACTGTAGGCAATATCCCACTGACCAAGCAGGCCGAGAAGGTCCTCAAAATCACGTATCTGGAAGCTAAGCTCTACAAGAGCGATGTTATAGGGACAGAACACTTGCTGCTAAGCCTGCTTCGCGATGATGAGAATATCGCGGCCCAGATTTTGCAGCAGGGATTCTCGATAACCTATGATGCCGTTCGGGCGGAGCTTGACTCCATTATTAGCGGCAAGGCGTCGTCTCGGAGTAGCGGTCCGAGCGGGCGCTCGTCTTCGGGATATGGAAAAGAGCGAAGTAAGATGGAAAAGAGTAAAACTCCGGTACTAGACAATTTCGGTCGTGACCTGACGAAGCTCGCTGAAGAGAGCAAGCTAGATCCGATTGTTGGACGTGAGCGGGAGATCGAGCGTGTGGCTCAGGTACTGAGCCGCCGCAAGAAAAACAATCCCGTCCTGATCGGTGAACCCGGCGTCGGAAAAACTGCCATCGCCGAAGGGCTCGCGATGCGAATCGTTCAGCGGAAGGTAAGTCGCGTCCTCTACGACAAGCGTATTGTGACGCTCGACCTCGCCGCACTGGTTGCCGGTACGAAATACCGCGGGCAGTTCGAGGAGCGTATGAAAGCGGTTATGAATGAGCTCGAGAAGAGCCCGGACGTAATTCTCTTCATCGACGAGCTGCACACGATCGTAGGGGCCGGCGGTGCGTCCGGCAGCCTCGATGCATCCAACATGTTTAAGCCGGCGCTCGCCCGCGGCGAGATCCAGTGCATCGGTGCCACGACGCTCGACGAGTATCGTCAATACATCGAAAAGGACGGTGCCCTCGATCGACGTTTCCAGAAGATTATCGTCGATCCCTCTACGCCCGAGGAGACGATCAATATTCTCCGCAACATCAAGATGCATTACGAGGAGCACCACAACGTGCGGTACTCCGACGAGGCAATCGACCTGGCCGTCAAACTCAGCGACCGATACATCACCGATCGATTTCTGCCGGACAAAGCCATCGACGTGATGGACGAGGCCGGCGCTCGCGTCCACCTGGCCAACATCCGGGTGCCGCAGGAGATCGTCGACTTTGAAGAGAAGATCGAAGAGATCCGCGAGGAGAAGAATCGAGTCGTCAAGAGCCAGCGTT
>CAZQAS010000151.1:0-8902 GCA_964591285.1 uncultured Rhodothermales bacterium | reverse complement strand
AGGACGGATCGTGGCCGTCGGTGCCGTGCAGCCAGTACAGCGCCGAGACGATGCGAGCCGAGCTCTTCGGCTACGTCAAGGGCGCCTTCACCGACGCGAAGAAGGATACCGAGGGGCTGCTGCACGCGGCGGACGGAGACACGTTGTTTCTGGATGAGATCGGGGACATTTCGCGAGATCTCCAGCGGATGTTGATCCGCGCCCTGGAGGAGAAGCGTTTCACGCGGGTCGGCGGGCAGGGGACCGAGCGGAGCGAGTTTCGCCTCGTGACGGCGACGAATTTATCGTGGGCGGAGTTGTCGGATCGGCTGGATCCGGATTTTCTGGATCGCATCAGTGTGCTCGTGCTCGAGGTGCCTGCGCTGCGCGACGTACGCGAGGATCTGCCGTGGCTGTGGCGGAGCGTTTTCCAGCAATCGCTGGCGCGTGCGCGGGTGTCGCCGTCGGAGCTGAACATCGCGACGCAGGATCATGAGCGCGTTGTCGAACACCTGCGGCAGCACCGGCTTCCGGGCAATCTGCGCGACCTGTTCCGTGTGGCCTACGAGCTGATGGCGGCGGCCGTCGATCCGGCGTTTGCGGAGGACGATCCGGTCGGATTCGCGCTGGGGCGCGGCCTCTCGCGGCCCGCGGTGGCCGAGCCATCGAATGCGCTGCGCACGATCGCCGCGGCGTTCGCCTCGGGCGAGTCGCTCGATCACTTGGCCGGCAACGGCGAGCCGATCCCGACGCGCATTTTGGAGCGATCGTTGAAGCGCTATCTCGCGGAGGAGCTGCGCCGCATCGCCCAGTCGCGCGGAATGCGGCCGGAGGATCTGTGTGACGTCACCGATCGGACGTTGCAGCTCTGGGTGAAGTACGACGCGTGACCTGCGGTCACGCGTCGGGTTGCAAGTTGCAGGTTACAAGTTGCAAGTTGGGTCGATTGAGGGTTGGAGGGCTGTTGCTGGCGTTGCAGAGGGCGAAGGATTTTTCGTTTAGCACGAAAGATGCGTCGGAAAACCGGGCACGAAGCGCCGGCCGCTCTCCAGTAAGCAACAGAAGGTCCCCCGTTTGCAAGCAAGAACCTGCAACTTGCAACCTGCAACTTGCAACCTCTTCCCATGCGCTTTGCCTCCATCCTCCTCATCAGCGTTCTCATCTCCGCCTGCGGTGTTTTCAAAGGAGCCAAGAGTGACGGGTCGTCCGGCTGGGGCCGCAGCCCGGCGGGAAACGCCGCCGCGGCGGACGATTCGGCGGACGGCGATGATGCCGAGGCGCAGGAAGCGATGGGCAATGCCGCACGGGCGGTGGCTGATGCGCAGCCGGTGCGATTGGACCCCTCGGAGGCCGCCGAGCACAAGGCCGGCGCCTATGCGGCCTTAGCCGACATGCTCCGCGCCGAGGCGCGCGGCGACCATGGGGCGATCGAGCGCGCGCTCGAAGACGCCATGGGGCATGCCCGCTCGTTGATGGGCTCGTCCGACGGCACCGTCGTGGCATCGGATGACCCCGACGTGCGCGAGTTGTACCGCTCCGTCGTCACCGCATACGAATCCTACTACGGCCCCTCCGACACCACCTCTACCGAGCACGGCGAAATCTTCGGGCTGCGCGATGAGATGTTTGCGGCCCTGAACGACCTCGAGGAGCCGCTCACCGAGGACGTCGGCCTCCCGGAGGTGGAGCGCGTCGGCGGGACCATCCCCATGACCACGAACCGGCTCGTCGAACAGAGTGTGCAGTTTCTCCGAAAGAATCCCGAAAAGCACGTCTATCCGTGGATGCGCCGCAGCGGAACGTATTTTCCGATGATCGAGCGCATCCTGCGGGAGGAGGGCGTGCCGGATGAACTGAAGTATCTCGCGATGATCGAGAGCGGCCTGAATCCGAACGCGCGGAGCCGCGTCGGGGCGGGAGGGATGTGGCAGTTCATGCCGGCGACCGGCCGCGCCTACGGGCTGGACATCACCCAGTGGGTGGATGAGCGCTCGGACCCCGTCAAAGCCACGCGCGCCGCTGCGAAACACCTGCGCGACCTCTATGAGATGTTTGACGACTGGCACCTCGCGCTCGCGGCCTACAACTGCGGCCCCACGCGCGTGCGCCGGGCGGTGAACCGTTTCGAGAGTGGGAACCGCCGCAAGGCGACCTTCTGGGACGTCTACCGCGAGCTTCCGCGCGAGACGCGCAATTACGTGCCGATGTATATCGCCGCCGCGATGGTGGCGACCGATCCTGCATCCTTCGGCCTCTCCAGGGTGGAGCCTGGACCCTCGTACGAATTCGACGTGGTCGAGGTGGAGGGGCCGATGGACCTGCAGGTGGCTGCTGATCTGGCGGATGTCGACCTCGGCACCCTCCGCGAGCTGAATCCTGAGATCCGGCAGTCGCTGGTGCCGCCCGGCACCGCGTACCGTCTCCGCATTCCGTCCGGTACCGCGCGCGCTTTCGGTCGGGCCTATGCGGCGCTTCCGGAGGACGAGCGGCGGAGCGCCGTCGAGCACGTCGTGCGCCGCGGCGAGTCACTCTCGAAGATCGCCGGGCGCTACGGGACGACCGTTTCGGCCCTCCGTTCCTACAATTCCATCCGCGGTTCGGTGATCCATCCTGGAGATCGGCTCGTTGTCCCGGTCCGCTCCGGCGGCGGCCGCGCCGCGAGCAGCACCACGCCGGTTCGGGCGGCGGCCTACACTTCCGGTCCGAGCGCCGATTCCGAGACTCGCAGTGCGTCGTCGTCGGAGAGCGGCAACCTGCGCGTGCGCTACACCGTGCGGCGGGGCGATAACCTGACGCGCATCGCGCGGCAATACGGCGTCGCGGTTTCCGATCTGCGGCAGTGGAACAGCCTCTCATCGAGCCGAATTATGGCTGGTCAGAAGCTGACCATCTACCCGGAGAACGAGGCGTCCGCGCAGCCCAGGCAGCGCTGGATTTCGTACCGCGTCAAACGCGGAGACACCCTGACCTCGATCGCGCGCCGCTACGACGCGACGCCCGCGCAGGTCCGCAAATGGAACGCCCTCCGAACGGACGTCATCCGCGTAGGCCAGCGCCTCGCCATCTTTACCCGCTAACAGGGCTAAATTCAAGATCTTGCAACCTGCAACTTGCAACCTGCAACTGTCCCCATGCGCCCCACCGCCAGAGATATCGTCGAAAGCGTCGTACAGGCCATGCACGATGCGCACGAACCGCTCGATCGGGGTGTCGTCCTCGTGCCGACGGTCTACGACGTGTTGATCCATCCGGAGGCATACCGGGAGTTGGAGCCGATCCTCTCGCGCATCAAAAAGCAGGCGAAACAGCGGCTGGAAGGGGAGATTGAGAGGCTCAACGGGTCGTCCGGCGGATTCGTCGGGCGGCTTCTCCGGCCGCTGCTTCGTCTCTTCTATCCCGAGCATCGTCTGCGGCGGCTGATGCCGGGAGCGCAGCGCATCGAGCGATCCGGCGACGCATGGTCCGTAGACGTCCTGGTTACGGCCGACCATGCGGCGCGCATCGATTTCCTCGCCGTCGAGACGGACTTCGGCGGGCGTATTTCACCGGTCATGCGCGGCGATACCGGACTGCATCAGCGGCGGCGCACAACCCGCCTGCCCGAGGGCGGGTACGAGACGATCCTCATCACGCCGGCCGGTGGGCTACGCCGCGTCGGCGGCACGCGCAACGGCACGACGCCCCCGGGGAAAGGCTCCGGCTCAACGGCGTCGGATTCGGAGACGGCCGTCGGCGAGTCCAATCGTCCGGGTCGATCCGCCGGGCGAGCCCGACCGAGTGAATCCGCGGGCGAACGCGACGTGGGCCGCCCTGCACCAGCCGGCGCCGTGGCGCGGCTCACGTACGAAGATCGCCAGGGCAAGCACACCTATTACTTCGAGAAGCGGGAGATCGTCATCGGCCGTCACGACGAGCACGGCGGAGCGCTCGACGTTGCTCTCCACGCGCCGGCCGACGTCTCGCGCGAGCACGTCACCATCCGCCGAGACGGCCGGTCGTTCGAGATCAAGAATCTCGGCCGCTACGGCACGCGGGTGAACGGCAAGAGCCTCGAACCCACCGGCACGTGGCATCCGCTCCCATCACGGGCCGAGATCAATTTCGCCGACACGGTGATCATCCGGTTTCAAGCGCTGGATCCGGCGGACGGCTCCTCTCCCATCGAGCCTTCCTGAGAAGCCATGATGAGCACATCCATTCTCAACTTCGGTGTCGCAAGTCTCTACGATGTCGGCCACTACGTCTTTCTGATTCTGCTGGTGAGCATTGCCCTGCGCGTCCTCTTCGACACGGTCGCCGGTCGCCCGCACTGATTCCCTCTCTATGCGAACCGATACGAACGAACAGAACGTCCTGAGCCTGCGATACCGTGAGCGGCGGTTTCTCGTCGCCTCATCGGCTCTCGTGCTCATCGGCATCCTCCTCGCCGGGGGCACGGCGGAGCACGGGCTGCTGGCCGCCGCGTTCGCGGCGCCGGCCTACGGGGTGCACCTCGTCTGGACGCGGACGCGCCACGGCGCCGATCCGCTGCTGCTCCCACTTCTTCACCTGCTCTCGGGAATTGGGATGCTGCTGATGCTGAGCATCGGCGGACTGGAGCTGGCGTGGCAGTTCGTGATCGGATCGGCGCTGGGGTGTGCCGCTTTTCTCGGGGCGAGTCTGATCGATCTTCGCCGTCGGTTCTGGCGGCGGCAGCACGGCGTCTGGCTCGTCGGCGCGCTGGGGATCGTATTTGTGCTGTTCGCGGCCGGATCGGGTCCGGCCGGGAGCGCCGCCCGCGTGAATCTCGACGTGCCGAGGCTCGGGCGCATCCAGCCGATAGAGATCGTCAAGCTGTGCCTGATGCTCTTCATGGCCGGCTATTTCGCGCGTAATTGGCGGTTTCTGCGCGAGCTGCGGGAGCGGCGGGCGCTGCCGCGCTGGGTGCGGCGGCTCGACGTGCCGCGCCTGCGCGACGTATGGCCGGTAACGGTAGGCGTCGCGATGACGCTCGCCTCGTGCTTCGTGCTGCGCGACATGGGGCCCGCCCTCGTGCTGGGCAGTACGTTTCTCGTGCTCTACGGGATGGCCCGCGGGAAATGGTGGGCCTCGGCGGCCGGTTTCGCGGCGATGATTGGCGGGTTCTGGGCCATTTATGCGACGGGCGTGGTCCCCATCGTAGCCGACCGCATGAGCATGCTTCTCTCACCCTGGGACAATCTCATCGAGGGCGGTGAGCACCTCGCACACGCCTACTGGGCGATGGCGGCCGGCGGCGTCACGGGCACCGGTCTCGGGTCCGGCAGCGCATGGGCCGTCCCGGCCGCACATACGGACATGGTGCTGCCCGCCGTGGCGGAGGAGCTGGGCCTCGTGGGGCTGCTCGGCATCCTCGCGATCTACGTCACGCTCTTCGTGCGGATCTTTCGGATCGCGCGGCGATCGTCGGCGACGCTGGGCGTCTTCCTCGCAGCGGGCGCTGGGCTCATGCTGCTGTTTCAGCTATTTTTGATTGCCGGCGGGACGACCGGCCTCGCCCCGCTGTCGGGTATCGTGACGCCGTTCCTGAGCTACGGCAAATCGTCGATGCTCGTCAACTGCGGACTGCTGGGCCTCGTTGCCTCGGTGTCGGCCCGCGAGGCGGCGACCCACGACGCAGAGACCCGGCGGTTCGGAACGCCGCTGCGCCTCGCTTCGGCGCTGACGATTGTCCTGCTGGCCGCGGTCGGAGCGCGCGCGGTGCAGATTCAGCTCTTTCGGGCGGATGCATGGGCCGTGAAGCCCGCCCTGGTGCTGCGGGACTCAGGCGAACGGGCCTTTGCCTACAATCCTCGGATCTTTGCGGCGCGGGAGGCGCTCGGTCTCGGCACTATTCGCGATCGAAACGGCATCGTGCTGGCGGCCGATCGGCCTGACTCGACGGTGACGCGTGGATATCCCTTCGGCGCGGCGACCTTTTATTTACTGGGCGATGTAAACCGCCGCGTCAAGTGGGGCGCCGACAACAGTTTTTACGCGGAGCACCGGTTTCTCTCGTTTCTGCGAGGGTATGACAATCATCCGTCAACCGTGCGGGTGGACGGGCACGACGTGGTGCGCTACGATTATTCGGAGCTGCTGCCGCTGATCGGCAGCCGTCGCCGCTCTCCGGCGGCGCAGGCAATGCTCGCGCGGGATCGAGACCTCGATCTTACCATCGACGTGCGACTGCAGGAGGAGGTGATCGGCCTGCTGGCCGAGGGGACGCCGGAGGGGCTGACGTCCTCGGCCGTCGTGCTCGACGCGGCCACCGGCGAGGTCCTCGCCTCAGCGACGCATCCCGCGCCGGCGCTCGACCATCCGGCCGACGTGCACGCGGATCCGAGCGCCTTCGACCGCGGATTCGGCGAGGGGGCCAAGCCACCGGGCTCGACCTTCAAGCTGGTCACGGCCATGGCCGCGCTTGGCATCGATCCTTCGAGTCGCGGCTGGACACACACCGTGCGCTCCTGGGATCGCTACGCTCGGCGCGGTGAGCCGACGGGCGAGGTGGGGATGCGGCGAGCGATCGTCTCCTCCTCGAACGTCTACTTCGCCGCGCTTGCGCACGAGGTTGTCGGAGCGGAGCGGCTGCTGGCTGCCCTGGAAACGTTTGGATTTCGGATCGGTCCGCCGGGCCTCACGCACCGTGAGAAGATCGAGCTGTTGAAGGCGCCCGACAATCTGCGGCAGGTCGGGTTTGGACAGGGTCCGCTGGTCGGCGGCCCGCTGCAGGTCGCGCGGGTTGCGGCGGCGGTGGCGAACGGCGGCCGGATCGTGCCGGCGCGGTGGATCCGGACGGCGGGCGCACACCTATCCTACGATCATCCATCGAATCCCGATTCGCCCAATCCGGATTCACGCAACCCGGATGCACTCAGCCCCGATTCATCCAACCGTTTCCCATCGAATCGGCGCGAGGGTTCGGAACCGGTCCACCTTCGTGTGGAGGATGCCCGCTTCCTCGCCGGCGCGATGCGCGGCGTGATCACCGATGCGCGCGGCACGGCGCGCTCGCTGCGCACCTCGTCCGTGCCCATCGCCGGGAAGACCGGCACGGCGGAGGAGGACGGCAAGCAGAATCACGCGTGGTTTGCGGCGTTCGCGCCGTACGAGGCATCCGGCGGCGAAACTGAGCGGAGCTACGGGGCTCCGGAAGGGCGCCGCGGGCAGACGTCGATCGTTTCGGCAACCGATCGGGGATCCGTTTCGGCCACGTCACGTCGAAAAATCGCCGTCGGTGTGCTCGTCGAGGAAGGCGGCAACGGCAGCTCGGTCGCCGCGCCTATCGCGCGTGCGATCATCGAAGCAGCCGCCGAGCTGGGAATCATCGCGCAGACCGACTCTCCACCATCGATCACGGACCGATCCACCCCTCTTGGACGCACAACCCTCATATCGAGCTCGGATAGGTGATGCACTGGATTTGCTCTACGACGTGCTGAGGCCTTTCGTCGAGCGCGAGATGCGCGAGGCCTACGGCCCCGATTGGGTGTCGGAGGCCCGGAGCGCGCTCCACAACAAGCCGCCGGAGCGCTGGGACACCAGCGACCTCCTCATGCTGATCTACAAGCGCTTCTTCCGCAGCTTCCGCGAGATCGGCCACGAGGGCCGAAGTCGCGCGAGTCTACTGAAGGAAGTCCGCACGAAGTGGGCGCACCAGGCCGATCTTACGGCGACGGAGACGCGGCGGGCGCTCGAGGATACGATTCACCTCCTTCGCGCCGTCGGCGCGGACGCGGAGGCCGATAGACTGGAGCCGCAGGTCGCCGAATTGATGCATGCCGAGCTGATGGGATCCGAAGGGCAGCCTCGAACGCTTTCGCTGGAGCCGCTGGAGCTTCGGCGGGACATTCTCGATGCGGTGGAGGACGCCCTCGAGCCGCACCGGCGGAATCCGGCGTTGCGCGGGCTGACCGTCCACGTACACGTGCCGGACGAGCAGACGAAGATGCTGTTCGAGTCGGCCGTCGAAGGCCACGAGAAGCCGTTCGAGGACGCGGTCCGACGACGCCTGTCGAATGCCGGGGTGCGCGATGCCGATCGGCTTCGCGTGCGGATCTCCTTCGTGGAGACCGCGTGGCCCTACGGCGCCGATCCGTACGCTGTGGAACTGCACCGAAAGCCCGAAAGCGCCGCCGCGACCCTGACCATCGTTCACGGTCGCGCCGAGCAGGAGTGGTATCTCGTGAAGAGCGAGGGCCCGATGCCGATCGGACGGACGACGGAGGTGGCGGATCGACGCGGCCGCATCGTGCGCCGCAACCGGGTCGTCTTCGAGCACTACGATGGGTTGGATGGGGAGATGCGGCGCGTAAACCGGACGGTCTCGCGCGCGCATGCGACGGTCGAATTCGACGAGACGGCGGGCGAATTCGTCGTGCGGGATGATCAGAGCACGGCGGGGACGTCGGTCGTGCGCGAGAGCTTTCCTGTGCCGATCCCGGTGAAGCGCCGCCCGGTGCCGCTGGAATCCGGCGATCTCATCTACGTGGGGAATGCGTGCCTGCGGTTCACGAGGCGGGAGGACTAAGGTCGCGTTTAGGCCCGTTTTGAGGTGGCAAATGGCTCCCGGACGGACACATGGCGGACCGTCTACTCTGCCGGGCGAACGCCGATTTCGCCGGGAATCCGCGCGGCATCCTCCAGATAGCCGGCCAGCTCTTTCGCGACGAGCGGTCCGGTGAGGAGGCCTTTCGCCCCGAGACCGGTGAAGATCCAGACGCGCCGGCAGCCCGGCAGCGGCCCCACCATCGGAAGGCGAATCCCCGGCACGGTAACCCTCACGCCGGTGCGCTCCTCGAGCAGGTCCGCATCCCGGATGGACGGCAGCATTTGCTCGACTTTCTTGAGGATGGATTGTGTCGCGCGGAGCGACGGCTGCAGGTCGGCGAAGCGGTGCTCGTAGGTGCTGCCGCAGACGAGA
>CAZQAS010000150.1:0-9087 GCA_964591285.1 uncultured Rhodothermales bacterium | reverse complement strand
GCCGGCATCGTCACCGGCACGCCCGAAAAGGCCGAGGCGTGGCAGGAGGAGTACGACATTCCTGAGTCCAACATCTACAACTACGAGACCTACGATCGGATTGCCGACAACGACGACATCGACATCGTCTACGTCGTGCTGCCGAACGGCATGCACGCCGAGTACACGATCCGCGCGGCCGAAGCCGGAAAGCACGTCATCTCAGAGAAGCCGATGGCCACGTCGGTACGCGACTGCGAGCGGATGATCGAGGCGTGCGACCGTGCCGGCGCGAAGCTCTCGATCGGCTACCGCCTGCACTTCGATCCATACCACCAGGAAATCATGCGCCTCGGTCAGGAGGAGGTGTTCGGGCCGGTCACGATGGTCGAGGGGGGTTATAGTTTCACCTATCGCAATACGGACGCCTGGCGATTCGACAAGGAAATGGCCGGCGGCGGAGCGCTGCTCGACGTCGGCATCTACGCGATACAGGGAGCACGCTACGTCACCGGCGAGGAGCCGGTTAGAGTCCGTGCGCAGGCGTTCAACACGCGGCCCGACATTTTCGAGGAAATCTACGAATCGATCCTCTGGCAGATGGAATTCCCAAGCGGTGCCGTTTCCACGCACAGCACCTCCTACTCAGGATACGCCAATCGCCTCTACTTCACGGCTCCGGGTGGATGGGCAGAACTCGATCCTTCGTATCACTACGCCGGCCAATCAGGTCGCACGAGCGACGGCCCGATGGACTTTCCCCAGGTGAACCAGCAGGCCCGTCAGATGGACGACTTCGTCGAGTGCATTCTGAACGATCGCGAAAGCCGTGTCTCCGGCGAGGAAGGACTGCGCGACATGCGTGTCATCGAGGCGATTTACCGGTCGATAGACGACGGCAGCGCTTGGGTGGATGTGTAACGCTCAGCGTTTGAACGTTAGAACGTTTGAACGTTCCACGTTTCTTGGGTAGTGGCGTACGGCGTTATGCGAAGGTCGGTGCCAAATCGACCACGAATCGGCTGTGGCTTCCACGAGAAAGCCGAGAAACGTTGAACGTTCTAACGTGGAACGTTCTAACGCCTAACGTTCTAACGTGGAACGTTCCCCCGGATCTACCGACGCGTACGCCTCAATAACCGCCCGCTCTCCTTCCTCCCCGCCCCCCGAATTCCCATGCTCCATCCCGAGGATGCCGTCAAACCCTCTCTCGTGGATGTACCGGAAGACATTCGCGTAGTTGATCTCGCCCGTCGTGGGCTCGTTGCGGCCGGGGTTGTCGCCGATCTGGAAGTACGCGATCTCATCCCACGTCTTCTCGATGTTCGGGATGAGGTTGCCCTCGGTGATCTGCTGATGGTAGATGTCGTACAGAACCTTGCAGGATGGGCTGTCGACGTGTTTGCAGATCATGTAGGCCTGCGGAGCACGAGTGAGAAACATCCCCGCGTGATCACGCCACGGATTGAGCGGCTCGAGCACCATCACGAGCCCATGCGGCGCGACGATCTCGGCGGCGCGCTTTAGCGCTTCGACCACATTCACGGTCTGATATTCCATCTCCAGCCAGGGAGCGACGTGGCCTGGCACGACCGTCATCCATGTCGCATTCACGCGCTTCGCCACCTCTACCGCCTCGCGGATATCGTCGAGAAACGTCTCCCGCATCTCGGCATCGCCGTTCGTGAGGTTCGGCTCTCCCCATCCGATCTCGTGCGCTACAAATACGCCCATCCGCATATCGAGCCGCTCCATCTCACGCCCGATGGACTCCTGCACGTCCACCGGCCGCGCCTTCATGCTGTTGTCCTCGAGTGACCGGAAGCCGGCCTCGGACATGAACCGCAGCTGGTCGATCAGGTCGCTGCCGGCATGCGCCTCGAACATGCCGAAATGCGGGGCATAGTCGAGCGTGAAGCTTTCCTTGCGGTCTCCATGGGCATGCGGGCCGCGGGCAAACGATGCACCCGCGAGCGGCGCAGCGCCGAGCGAAGCCATTGCTGCTGACGAGATAAACTGACGTCGTTTCATCGGTTCGGTGGGATCAGAAGTGATGCTTTGCGGGGTGCTGTGTCTTTATTGTAAACGGGTCCTTGAAAACCTCCAGGTATTTCGAGCGAAGATCTCGGCAGCACGGAGTGAGCATCGCCCACGTCAGGGAAGCGCTCTCCAACGAAGCTGCCCGTGAGGTGCAACCCGATGGCCGCATTCGAGTATGGGGATATGTGAGCGATTTTCAGAAATTCGTCCGCGTAATCTTGCTGGAAGATGGCGAAACGATTCTGAATGCATTCCCAGATCGTTCTTTCAAACCTCCTGAATCGCTATGAAAGTAGAGTACTTTCCCGATACGGATACCCTTAGCATCGTGCTTTCCATACGATCCGAGGAGGTCAGCGTCGCTGATGCGAATGATCGGGATCTCACCGTACTCATTGATGGCGAAGGGCGGTTTGTCGAGATCGTCATCGAACATGCCTCTTCACGAACAGACCTCGATGAAATTCGAGGGCGCCTTTCCTTCGAAGAGGTGAACGGCTCGCACGTCTCGTCTGCTGGCAAACATTGACGATGCCCGCTGCTGCTTAGCCCGACGCCTGGATTACGCGCTCTTCGAACGGTTGCCGGTTCAGGTCCGTCTCGCCCGGCACGGCCGCCGAAAAAATCGGCACTTCGTCGTCAAAGCTCCATGTGGTCGGCGTGAGATTTTGTGTCGAGTTCAATATGTCGTCCCAGGTGATCTCCTGTCCGGTGTAGGCCGCCTCGCGAACCATCAAGGCCGTGAGATTCGTCTCCGCCATGCGCCGCGTCTCGTTGATCGGCTCGCCTGACCGAATGCTCGCGATCAAATTCGTGTGCTCCTGCACGTACGGATTCGGATTCTCGCCATCGAACCGGAACGGGTTCTCGCCCCGGATCCATGAGGCAGCATTCGAGGTCCCCTGCGAGCCCTGGATGTGCTCGCCGACGTACGCCGCCGTGTCCTCTTGTTGGCGGCACATGCTGAGAATGCGCGCGCCGTTCGGATATTCGAGGTCCACGGCAAAGTGGTCGAAAACATACCCGTAGATCGGGGAAACACGCTCCTGTCGACCGCCGACGCCGACCGCACGTACGGGATGCGCCTGCAGCGCCCAGTTCGCCACGTCGATGTTGTGAATGTGCTGCTCGACCACGTGATCGCCCGAAAGATGCGTGTAGTAGAGCCAGTTGCGGAGGTGATGCTCCATGTCCGACCAGCCGGGCTCACGATCCACGTGCCAGAGCGCGCCTTGATTCCAGTAGACCTGACCGGCGATGATCTCACCGATGGCGCCGTCATGGATACGCTGCATGGTTTCGAGATACTGCCGCTCGTGCCGCCGCTGCGTGCCGGCGACGACCGAGAGACCCTTCCGGTCAATCTCATCGGCTAGATCGAAAAAGGCTCGTGCCCCCACCGGGTCGACGGCGATCGGCTTCTCCATAAACACGTGCCGGTCCTGCTCGATGGCATACGGGACGTGGATGGGTCGAAACACCGGCGGCGTAGCGAAGATCACCACATCGACCTCGCTGTCGACCACGTGCCGGTAGGCATCCCATCCCACGAATTCCTGGTCGGATGGCACCTGATATGCATCGCCGATCTGCTCCTTCAGCTTCTCCTTCGATTCGTCGACGCGATCCTCGAACAGATCGCCGATGGCGACGAGCACCACGCCGTCAGCGGCTTCGACCGCATTGACGGCCGCTCCCGTGCCGCGGCCGCCGCATCCGACAAGACCATATCGGAGCGTATCGGAGCCGCCTGCATAGGCGAAGTTGCCGGTCGGCATTAGCGTCAGGCCCGCCGCCGCTGCGGCACCGGCTCGCATAAAATCGCGCCTGGAAAAGGCGCTGCCCGTCGAAAGGGTCCTGCCCATCTTCTCGTCCACGACATCCTCCGTGATTGGATTGATGTGAAGTACTTCGTAACGGCTTAGCCCACTTCCTGGGACCTGCCCATCGTACGATCAGTTCTGCTGTTGATCAGGTGCGCGCATCACGCGAAAACCCATGAAGGGCCCATCGGTCAACCAAAAGCGGCTCTTTGGGATCTGCGGATCGGTTTCCTGCCATTTTGGGGAGGGCACCATCCGCGCACTGCATCCGACCTCCTCCAGTCTGCTCATGAAGGATCCGCCGCATGCCAGCGGTTCGCCATCCAGCCCCGTACACCACTCGGCCGCGTTCCCGATCATGTCGTGAAGGCCGAACTCGTTCGGCGCCAGTTCACCCACCGGATGTGTCTTGTCAAATGCATTGTCCCAGTACCACGCGTACTCCTGAATGTCATCCTCTGCAATCGGCTCGCTTCTCCCGGCCCGGCAGGCAAACTCCCACTCGGCCTCGTTGGGGATGAGGTACTGATCTCCGGTACGCTTGGAAAGCCACTTCGCGAACTCCGTCGCAACGAGATAACTCATGCTGATGGCCGCGTACCCGCGGTGTCCAAACCCGCGATCGGGCGCACCATAGGGCTTGCTTGGACGCAGAACGGCGTCCTCGCCCTCCGCTTCATCAGAATCCGTGCTGCCGAATGCGTAAACGTCGAACAGGTCCCACGGCACCTCCGTGCGGCTCATCCAGAATGGCCCCACATCCACGTCCTCCGAGCCGCCGTCCTTTTCGATGACGATGGAACCCGCCGGTACGGGTATCATATCGAGTTCGACGAGCGCCTCCTCGATGTGCAGCGCGTACGGCTCCAGCTGGGGATCTCCGTCGACCTGGATCTGAGTGGATGGCCGCTCGCTCCCCGCCGCCCGTCCGGATGCAGAGGACGGCTGGTTCCCATCGGCAGCGTCCATCTCGTCCGCCGCGGTGGGTGTATCGGCCGCGTCGGTTGACTCTCCGGTAGATGCACACGCAGCGAATCCAATGAAAAGCAGGCCGGCGATGAGGGTTCTCATCCGCAACGTGATCACGCTTCTTCTTCTGACGGCACCGGTGACGGCGTGCATGCACGTTGGGCGCAGCGATGCCGTACCGGGGAGCGGTTTGGAGGGGAATTTCCAGCGTTTTGAATATACACAGGTGCACATGGGCGTACAAGCGCGAATCGTCCTTTACGCGCCCGACACCTCGGCGGCACAAGCCGCTGCTCGCGACGCGTTCGACCGGATCGCCGAGCTCGATGCGATCATGAGCGATTATCGACCCGACAGCGAGCTGATGGAGCTGGTGCAGCGCGCCGGTGAAGGGCCGGTACGCATCAGCGACGATCTGTTTGCGGTGCTGCAGACTTCTCAGCGCCTCGCACGAGCGTCCGACGGCGCCTTCGACGTCACCATCGGTCCTGTCGTGCAGCTGTGGCGGACGGCTCGGCGCGAAGCGCGCCTTCCTGATGATTCGCTCCTGGCGAAGGCAATGTCCCGCAGCGGCTGGCACCGGCTTCGTCTCGATGCCATGTCCCAGACGGCATCCCTGGAAACCGAAGGCATGCTGCTCGACCTCGGCGGAATTGCGAAAGGCTACGCTGCCGATGAAGCGGTCGCTTCGCTTCGGGCCTCCGGCATTCACCACGCGCTCATCGAGTTCGGCGGCGACATCGTCGCGAGCGCACCGCCACCCGACGAGCCGGGGTGGCGCGTGACGATACCGCTTTCCGGGGATCGCTCACGTGAGCTCGTGATTGCATACGAGGCCGTATCGACCTCGGGCGACGCGCAGCAGTTCGTCGAGATCGACGGCCGGCGCTATTCGCATGTCGTGGATCCCCGATCGGGAATCGGCCTGACGAGTCGGATCGCGGTGATGGTCGTCGCCCCTCGCGGGGTGCTGTCGGATGCACTCGCCACCGCCCTTTCGATCATGGGTCCGGAGGAGGGTTCGACGTTTCTGGAGCGAGAATTTCCCGACAGCCGCGCCACTTTCCGCTTCCTGGAGTGAAGTGACGACTCTGCCGAACAAGTCGACGTGAGCTGAGCAATCTGCACGATCGATCATGATCGGAAATTCCGATCGGCTAGTCCTCCGAGGTTCGGAAACCCGCCGCCAGAGCCGCGCGAGGCTCCGGGATCCACTCCTTTGAATGCCGGTAGCCGGCCCCGACAAAGCCAAATCCGTTCGACACGTTCGATAACGTGCCGGGCTGCACGAGAACTTCCGGATTGAAAACGCCGCCGGGCGGATTCCACTCTTCACTGGCAACGATGAGCTGCAACCTGATGACATTGAGCACGAGCCCAAAACCGCGGTCAATGGGCCGATCAATCCGATCTACGAGCGAATCGCTCACGGCATGGAAATCACTCTCAAGGTCGATCGGCACGATCCAGCCCTCCGGGCTCTGGTGGATGAGATCCGAGTACGGAACGACCACCAACCCGCCGGTAGGATTTGCATCGCCGGCGGGCAGATACCCCACCCCGTATTCAACTTCGACTCGGAGAAGCCGGGGAGCGCCGCCTGCTATGAGCACCGGAATACGCGAGATCGTCGACGTCACCTCCGCCTCCTGCACCACGATATCCGTCCGTGGGGGAACGCTGACGGTTACGCTGCTCTCAGCGCCGTCGGCTCGGCGCACATGTAGATGGTAATCGTGTCCGTATTCGGCAGTGAACGGAGCCCAGAAGACGTGAGCCGGCTGGCCGAAAGCGTCGAGGATGAGCGAATCCCGCCAGACGTACTCTTCGTCGGTCAGCAGATCCCGGGAGATGAAGTCTGCATCTAGCTGCTGTGCCGTCTCCGGCTCCAGGCGGTCTTCGATCGGAAAGACCCGCACCCACTGGGAATCGAGTTCCGGCGACAGGACGCCGTAGAGCGAGTACGGTCTATCGGTTCCAAGTACGGCCGTGACGTCTTCCTCACAACCAGAGATCAGAACGAGAATCAAGGCCGCGCAGATCAGGCACGAACCCGAGCAAATCGGTCGAACGAAACCTCGGAATATCCGACGGAAAGTCACGTAATCACTAATGATGGGCACGCGACATCACCTCTAGTTGTAGGCAACCTTCAAGGCGATCGAAGGAACGAACGGCAGCTGATCGACCCGGCGGAGCGTGAAGATGTCGACGTAGAAGAGATTGCGGCGGTCGTACGTGTTGATGGCACTGCCTTGCACCGTCACGTCGAATGCGTCAATCTGCATCGTCCGTTCCACCGAGAGGTCCAAGCGATGGTACGTCGGTAGCACCGCGTTGTACGGACGTTCGTAGATGACGCGACGTGTACCCGGAATTTCGGATGCCTTCTCAACATCGTCGATCAGCGCAAAGCCATCGAAACCGATCGCGCGGCTAAACGGAAGTCCCGAACCGAATTCCCACCGCGCACTTACGTCAAAACCGACGAGGGTCGCTCCTGCTACGACGTTAATCTGGTGGCGTCGATCGTGCGGCGGACGAAAAGCCGCCTGCTCTCCGCCGTACCACACCTCGATTGTACTCGATTCTGCGACGTAACGGGTTGAGGATATGCCGTAATTCATAAACCCGTAGACGCGCGGGTGGCGCAGCTCCAGGCGTATATCCGCGCCGAAGGAGCGCCCGCTGGCCGGTTGCAGCCTGGTAGTGAGTTGGGGGAAGGCCGTCCATTCTGCAACTAGTAGATTCGACAATCTCCTGTAGAAACCCTCTACAGAAAGCTCCAGCCGGGACGAAGCTGTTACGCGGTAGCCGAGAAGGACGTGCAGCGCACGCTGGATCCGGCCCTGCCGGATGTCGCCGATGTTCAGATTCTCTCGAGGTATATTCGTCCAGACCGTGAAGACGCTCGCCGCATCGCGACGATCACTGACTCCGATAATTTCCTGATGGTAAATACCCAGCGCCGAGCTGACCTGGTGCGGTCCGTGCTGCCAAACTAATCGGAGCCGAGGCTCGAGGTATGGACTGAAGCGAACGCGATAGAACTGGGCGCGGACCCCCGGGCGGATACTGAACCCGCCTCCAGTATCGATGTCGAATTCCAGATAGCTGCCCCAGTTGCTAACCGTCGCAAGACGCAGCTCGAGGTTCTGGTAGAGCCCTCCAATCCTGCTGTGCAATTTCGTCGTGCGAAGCGATGTACCGGCCACCGCATCGATTCGGTCACCGAAATACGTGGCATCGACGCCCACATACGTGTTCTCGATGGTCGACATTCTAGCGGGCGCGCTAGGGTCGCCCAGCTCGATGCGATGAGTCGCGTAGGACGCGTGGAAATCGGCCATTATGGACACGACACGAGGAAGGATCAGATATCTGACGCCCACCGCATCGTTCGTCCAGCGTATCTCCTCCGGAGGCACACCCCCGGTTTCTTCCGCGAGCACACCACGGTCGAACGTGCGCAGCCCGGTCACCGATGCCCGGCTGTTGGTCGAAACAGACGTATGCAGCTTCGCAAATGAATCCCCGAACTCGAAGGGCATCGGCGCATCGACGTATCGCGAGGCACCCTGATCGAGATTAGAGCGCCGCAGAGATACGAGAAATGAGGCACCATTCCAGAGTGGTCCCTCCGCTACCGCCGAACTGACGAACGGCGACGCGGCGACCGATCCGCTGTATCTCCGCAGGTTTCCGCGGCGGGCTGAAATGTCGATGACCGAAGAGATCCTCCCACCAAAACGACTTCCGTACCCGCCGGCGTAGACATCCACCTGGTTGATGATGTCGGATGGGAAAGCGGAGTAGAATCCGAGGATGTGGAAGGGCTGATATAACAGAATCCCATCGAGTTGAACGAGGTTCTGCGACGGTTCGCCGCCACGGATGAAAAGCTGTCCGCCGCGGTCTCCCGTCGAGACAATGCCCGGTTGCGAGCTGAGATAAGAAACCAGGTCGCCCTGCACGTCCGGGCCCGGTACCGCCTCGATGTCTGCAGGACGCACTGACTGGTGTCCGGCTGTTACGCCGGCCGCACCGCCGACCCGATCGGACTCAACGACCACCTCATCCAGACCTTCGCGCCGGGGTGCAAGCTCCACATTTCGAACCTCCGATTCATCGGGGACAAGCTCGAGGGTATCAACCAGCGTCTCGTAGCCGATAAAGGAGACCTCCAGAACGTACTCGCCAGGCTCAATACGGGCGATCAGATATAAGCCGTCCCGATTTGTCGTCGTTCCGCGAACGATCCCGTCGTCGTCTCGCA
>CAZQAS010000149.1:5119-9123 GCA_964591285.1 uncultured Rhodothermales bacterium | reverse complement strand
GCGGCAGCGGGTGCCGTCCTCCGCGCAGCCGGCCCGCACGTCGACGTCTTCGTGGCACTGATCTCCGTGGGCGTCGTCTTCCGGCTCATCAGCATCTGGTTCCTGAGAGGCCAACCGGAACCGAGGCCCGCGGTAAGCCCGAAAGGACCCATGATCGGGCAGTTCTCCACACCGCTCCGGAATCCGGATTTCCGAAAATTTATGACGTATGGGATGGCATGGGGCTTTGCCGTGCAGCTCGCCGCGCCCTTCTTCACGGTGTACATGGTAAATCAAGCGCAGGTCGGCTTCGACGCCGTCATGCTCTTCGCCGCACTCGGCACGGTATCCAACCTCGTCGGACAGCGTGTGTGGGGGCCACTCTGCGATCAGTACGGCGATCATCAAGTAATGCGCGTCGCGGGTATCTCGATCGCGCTGCAGCCGCTCTGGTGGCTCTTCACCGGCCCGGAGGGCTTCGGCTACTACCTGATGGCGTTTCTGAGCATGACGGGAGGCTTCGCCTGGGGCGGCCACCTTCTCGCCACCGGCAACCTGATGATGCGCCTCGCACCCGACACGGGAAAGACGACCTTTTTCGCCGTCCAGGCGGCGCTCGGCGGCCTGTTCGGCGCGGCGGGACCGTTCATCGGCGGTCTCCTGGCCACCGTCTTCTCCGGATCGCTCACCCTAATCCCCGGCGGGTTCGTAGAAGGGCTGAAGAACGTATTCCTGATCAGCTGCATTCTGAGGCTCGGCGCCTGGACCCTCCTGCAGCGCGTGCCCGAGCCGGTGGCAAGGCCCCCACTGCGAGCCGTCTACATTCTCCGCGACACCGCGCGGACGTTTAACCCCGCCCAGGGCTTTAGCCCGCTGCTCAATCTTTTCACGTCATCCGAGAAAGAGTCGACGCTGCTCAAGCGAAGGCGCGCGGCACATTCGAGGCGACGCTCAAGGTCCAGGCAGAGCTAACCCCTGCCGGCCGGTCTCCCCTACCTCAGGAGGACCATTTTTCCGGATCGAACGGACTCCTCGGTTCGAAGCCGGTAGTAATAGATTCCGTTCGCATGGTTGCCCGCATCAAATTGAACGCGATGTTTGCCGGCCTTGTGGAGGCCTGATGCAAGGACAGCCACCTGGCGCCCAAGCGCGTCGTAGACGATCATCTCGGCCGATTGCGCATGCCCAAGTTCGTAGGAAATCGACGTTGTTTCGGAAAAGGGGTTCGGCGCGTTGCCTTCGAGTGTGACAACCGATCGGCGATCGGCCTGCTCCATTTCTTCTTCAACACTGGTGAACACAGCCGCCGTCGGAAAAAACACGTCGTCGAGCCAAGCCCTGTCGGCGCCGAAGGCGTCAGATTCGTCTTTGACGTACGTCCAACTTACCACGTGAAAACCGGGAGGCAGATCCACGGTTACCATAGTCCAGGGATCCGCCCCGGACCACCAACCGTGAACGACGCCATCCACCATGAAAAACAGCGAGTCTGAGAAGTGGCTGCCCAGCTTGTAGGTAAAGGACAGCTGTCCCTCGTCGACCTGATCAAATTGAGCTCGGAGCGTTGTCGACGCATTGTCGCCAATCGGACCGGAGCGGACGGAATAGGTGCCGGTGTGGGCGACCTCGTCCGTGATGGTCCATGGTTCTCCGAGGCCGCCGCCCGTACGCCAGTGGAAAGGACCTTCCTCCGTGAGTTCGCCTGACTCGAAGGTCTCGACGAGCGAGTCTGCGGCAACAAATCGCATCGTCGATCGCCGGCTGAAGGTGCCGGTACCTGCATTTGATGCCCCTGTCAAGGAATCCGGAAGCTGTGCAATGAGCGTGACTTCATAGTTGCCGCGGACATCGGGTGTGAGATCGGTGACATCACCTTGTATTACACTAAGCACGGCGCCGCTGCTCTCGGGAGCCTCAAGAGACCACAGGTAATCGGGCTCAATATCTTGCAATGCTTCGGTGGAAAACGGCGCATTGAGGTCTGCCGTAAGTGAGATTGACTCCGCCACGTCCAATGGATCGCCGGACGATGAGACGATGGCCGGGACGAACAACTCCTCTGGGACGACGATACCCGAACCAGGAGCGTGAGAATTCGGATTTGAAAGGCTGGGGAAGTCGAGGTCTCGAAAACCCACATCGATGCCCGCATCCGCCAGGTAAGCCGTGACGTCGTCGTCCCCCATTCCATCGTTGTTCGTGAGTCGCCAGAGTACCGCCTGCGCGAAACCGTCGGCCGGACAGAACCTCTCCTCTTCACTTAGATATCGAAGCAGCGTCAACGCATGCTGAGCGGCCTCTATGCCGTTCCACTCCGACAATGGCGGCGCTACGTCGAACACGTCGCCAGAACGAGGCGTGAATGAGGTGATATCAATACAAGCCGCGTAGAGCCCCTCGAGTGTCTTGGTTTCTCCAGCTGGAACGAATACGTCCTCATTCCGCGAAATCGCCATGCTTTGCCACAGACGAGATTTGTGGACCAGAACGTCGCCGGGACGCACTTCGACGAGAAGGCCGGCCTTTGCCGCGATTTCATCTATATCGCCCTGTGCGACGTCACCGCCGGTATTACTCATGACATTGTCTTCGAAGCCGGCAAAAGGCGCAGCAATCTCCGTAAGTCCGGGCTCCTGGATCCATTCGCTAATCTCCTGAGCCGTAAAATCGGGATAGGAGGGCGCGATTTCGTTCAAGAGCTCCTCATCGGTGAATTCGGCATCGTCACTCCGACGATTCCAGTATTCCTGAGGATGGTTTTCATTATCGGAAGGCATTTTATCGTACCAATCGTACCGATCGTCAATACCGAGCAGGTGCCCCGCCTCATGAGCGTATACTAAATCGAGATCGGAGCCCGTTGACGGCCAGATCCCAACGGCCGTCCCTTGATTGACGTGATCGTCCAGCTCCCCAGCTACGTATGGGTGATGGCCGAAATCTTCAACTAACTGGATCTGGTGATATCCCGGCGTTCCCGGTGCCGTCGTCGTCATCGTGACGCGAGTGATAACGTCGACCGTGAATTCCTCACCGCTCGATGTCGTGCCGCTCCAGGCCGCTTCGATCGAACTCTCGATAAGGGAAGCATTCTCTATGGAGGCGCTGGATCCGAATAGGTCCAGATAAAGGTTTACCTTGATTTCCTCCGTCTTGGCACTGCCGGAATTGTCTACCTCGATCTTGACGGCATCGCCATACGTCTCGCCTTTCGCGGAGACTTCGGCGATGCCCTGCTTGACGGCATCGGCTAGCGGCAGTCTATATGCGACGACGGTTCCTGGATGGGCAAAGTGTTCACTTGCTGAAGGAGTAACGGCGCGCCCAAGTACGCGGTCGGTACTTACTTTTCCGTCGGGTATCAGGGATGCGCCAATCGATGAATTCCGACCCACTTTACCGGGCTGTTCGCAAACGGGGACCGGGGTAACGTCCAAAGGCTCGACAACGTCGTAGGAAAGTTTCGCTTCGGCCGGCGTGACGTCGTTTATGATCGTTAAAATGCTCTCGAGAGCATCGACGGCGAGGTTGCGTGCCGAAACGGAGTGCGTCGTGCCGTCGGCCCGAACGGTAACCCGAGCGCGGGAGCCGTCTCGGACGCTTGGATCGGTGTACTCCCCTTCCAGATCGAAGAAGTCGCTCGACTCGATAGCACCCCAGATCTGTCCAACCTCCGCCACCGTAAGGCTGAAGGCGCCGGACCTAGTCTCGGATCCAAGCCCCGTTGCGAATTGGGCATACGTACCGCTGCCGTCACCGTCCATCTGAACTGAAACGACTTCACTCGCGGGGCCGCTCGGGAATGCACCGCCCGCCGTGGCGATGACGTAAAGGTCGGATGGGATCGTCTGACCGATCGACGACATCGGCAGCATGAACACCAAAAGGGAAAGCGAGCATCGCATCGTCGAGGGGACCCTTGCGGTTAGTTGAGAAGCCGAACAAAAGGTAACTCGAAATCTCAATCCCTCATGGCCTCCATGCCGGATACCTGTCGTCGGAAGGATGATCGGTGATTTGTGCCA
>CAZQAS010000149.1:0-5019 GCA_964591285.1 uncultured Rhodothermales bacterium | reverse complement strand
TCTGCCAACGACCATCCAATGGATGGTGCACAGCCAAACTCAAACTCTACCGTTAGCTTTATGATATCTGTAACACCATCACAGGTAAACGCCAGCTCCCAGACACCTCCAAATCCGTCCCTAGATGAGTAGAAATAGAGCTTTGAACCATCCGGAGACCAAACGGGCTCGTTATCAGACTTCTCATGGTCGGTTGCCTGAACAGGACCATCACACTGAGCAATGGTGTTTTTCGACTGCTTCGCGTTTGCACCCGGTGCCGGAACGACGTAGATATCCCGTTGGCCGTTCACACTGGCGCTGAACGCAATTAGACTGCCGTCCGGCGACCAATTCGGCCACCGGACCGACCCCTGATTATCCGTTACCTGAATAATATTGGAACCGTCCACATCCATTACAAACAGTTCGGAATTTCCGGTGCGCGTGGAGACGAAGGCTAACTTGGATCCATCGGATGACCATGCTGGATCGCTGTCCGTGGATGGGTGATTCGTAACATTTATGGATTCCGCACCGTCAGGAGTCATCAACCAGATATCGTCATTACCGTCCCGGTCGCTGCGGAAGGCGACGAGATCCCTGTCAAAATTGAAGCCCAATTCCGGGTCCATATCAGCATTAGCGGGATTGTCCGATCCACAGGAACCGAGAGTGATAACCAGTACAATTCCTACGATAAGAGCCGTATTCGTTGTGAACCTAGTTGAATGTATTGACACATTTCTCATCTTGTTTGCGAGGTTAAGGATCTTTACTACGTCAGTGAAGCTGGGCACGGATTCGCGCGTTCGTGTCGCAATGCCGCTGGCGCGCGACACGCACGAGGTGTCACCGAGCGGATCTGTGATGGAGGCTAGCGCGGGTTGTTACCCAGCGGAAAGGTGATCCCGAGCAGCACTTGCACCCCACGGTTCTTGACGGCTTGTTCGGTGTCCCTCACGTCGATCATTCCGCGAGCGTAGCGTAGTTCTGCGAACAGCCTTCCCGATCGCCAGGGCATCAATACGCCCCCGCCAATCGCCATTCCGGCGTCGAAGGACTTTGCATCTTCGTCGTCCTCCTTTTCGCCGCCGATATCGAATTCGGCCCCGCGCAAAAGCCCGATCGTAGGGCCGGCCGCCACATACGGACGTACGTCGCCGGATGTCTGCAAAGTGTATCGCACGAGGAGCGGAATCTCGAACGACGAAACCGTCCAGATGACGTCGTCGGACATGTCCTCACGCTCGATCGTGGTGCCCTTGCCGATCAACATGAGCATCCCGTGCAGATCGATTTCGCGCGTGAGAGCATAGTTGACCACCGCACCGATGCCCATACGCAGGCGACCGGAGTACGTGATCGTCTCCGGTTCGGGATCGACATCCGTGATTGCTCGGTTGAGGCCGAGCAGCCCGCCGGCGTGCCACTGCGCCTGAACGGGAGGTACGGCGACCAGGAGCGGCAGAAATGCCAGGAAAAGGCTTGCTTTCATCGCGGCCTCCATAGTTATTATGTGCTGTGGTTCTTCGTCTTTCTTATTCCTGCGCAAGTAGCCTGGAAAAGCGGCAAAAGAATGCCATGACGGATCCGCGCTCCCGCCCTGCCACCGCTTCGCAACTGCTGCACACGGCGTCGGAGGAGAATGAAGGCGAGGTCATGAAAGAGCTCGTCCCGCTCGTTTATGACGAGCTTTGTGAGATGGCCCACCGTCAGCTGGCGAACGAACGTACCGGACACACCCTTAACACCACGGCACTCGTCCATGAAGCCTACCTCCGCCTCGTCGGAAAGACGGACCTAGCCGATCGTGGACGGGCCTACTTCTTCGGCGCTGCAGTCCAGGCGATGCGGCGGGTACTCATCGATCATGCGAGAAAGCACAAGGCGAAGAAACGCGGCGGTGGACTGCCGGCCCTGCGTCTGGATTCGCAGGACGTTAGCGTAGACGCATTCGCCGACAGACTCATCGATCTGGATAATGCGCTCACCGAACTTGCCAGAATGTATCCACGGCAGGCGCGCGTCGTTGAGTGCCGTTTCTTCGGCGGTCTTAGCATTGCCGAAACGGCGTCAACACTCGATGTCTCTCCGCGCACCGTTCGATACGACTGGACGCTGGCGCGCGCTCGACTATATCGGGTGCTCAGAACGGAGGGGAAATGAGATCAATGTATCATGCGTCCGCGTCGCACCGACGAGAAGTCGAGCGACTTTTCTTCCAGGCGCTAGATGTAGCCGTCGAGAGACGTGCGGAGTTTCTCCGTAAAGCTTGCAGAGGCGACGGCGAACTGTACAATGAGGTCTCGGAGCTTCTTGCGTCGAGTGACGAGGCGGGGGCATTCCTGGATGCGATAGATGCGGCGGCTGCCGCGGCCCTCCTGCGGCAGACGGCGGAGATGGAACCCAAACTTGTCGGGCCTTACCGCCTCGTGGCCGAGATCGGGCGAGGCGGCATGGGAGTCGTCTATCGTGCCGAACAAATCGACGGCCAGTTCGAGCGCCAGGTGGCACTCAAGCTGATCAAGCGCGGCATGGACACCGACGCACTCATCTCGCGCTTTCTCAATGAACGCCAGATTCTGGCGAGGCTCGAACATCCGAACATCGCTCGTCTGCTGGAGGGCGGCCTTACCGAGAACGGCCAGCCATATTTCGCGATGGAGTACGTGGACGGCGTCCCATTGAAGACGTATTGCGATGCCCATGAGCTCGACATCAATACACGACTCGCGCTGTTCGACGACGTGTGCAGCGCAGTACAGTACGCGCATCGAAATCTTATCGTGCATCGCGATCTGAAGCCATCCAACGTTCTCGTGGCTGAGGGAGGTGTCGTCAAATTGTTGGACTTCGGAATCGCAAAACTGCTGAGTCAAGAGGCCGCGGAACAGACGCGGACGCGGGTTCCCGTCCTGACACCCGAGTACGCAGCTCCGGAGCAACTGCGCGGCGAGCCCATTAGCACCGCCACCGACGTATACGCTCTTGGCGTCATCCTGCACGAATTACTGACGGGTTGCAGACCCCTGGTGCATCCGAGTCATGAGGCGCGTAGAGATTTCGGCACCCATGTCGCGCCGCCTCGCCCCAGCGCTGTCGAAGGACTCTCGAAGCGAATCCGCCGACGTCTCAGAGGCGACCTCGACGTGATCGTGATGAAGGCACTGCGCATCGAGCCGGAGCGCCGCTACATCTCCGTCGAAGCCCTTCGGGAAGATCTTCAACGCCATCGGTCCGGGCTGCCGGTGCTGGCTCGAGGTGACCCGTGGGGATATCGTGTACGAAAATTCGTCGGCCGTCATCGGAGCGGCGCCATAGCCTCGCTGCTTGTCTTGCTCTCGCTCTCTGCGGGTTTAAGCATCGCCGTCGTACAGGCACGACAAAAGGCGCTCGAGGCGAAGAAGGCAGAGGAAGTGAAGGATTTCACGCTAAGCCTGTTCCAGCATGCCGAGCCAGAGACCTCCGGAGGTCGAGACATCAGCGTACGAGAGATGGTGAACCTCGGTGCAGAGCGTGTCCTGACGGAGCTCGGAGGGCAGTCTGAGGTGCAAGCCGAGATGATGGCGCTACTCGGAGATGTGTACATCTCGCTCGATGCATTCGCGGAGGCCGAGCGGCTGCTTGAGCGCTCGCTCACCACGTTAGAGGCGCTCTACGGGGACGTCCACCCTGAGATTGCGCGGGTCCATTTTCTGCTCGGAAAGCTCCGCCGAAAAACGGGCGATTACGACGAGGCCGAAGCGCACCTGCTGCAGGCACTCACCTTGCAGAACGCTCTCGGCCGCGAGACGCACGAGGACACGGCGAACGTCCTTTCGATGCTGGCTCAGACGCTACTATGGGTGGGTCGCTTCGAAGAAGCTCAGACGTACAGCGGCGAGGCGCTCCGGATCCGGCGCTCGCGGTATGGACCGGATCATCCTCTCGTGGCAATGTCCATCGCCGAGCAGGCTAAAATTCGATATCGAGAAGGCGACTATGCCGGCGCGGAGGCGACCTATAGGGAGGCCCTTAGCCTCCTCACGGAGTCACCCGGAAGCCGCCCCTCCGACGAATTGACCATCCTCGAGGGTCTAGCCCTCACGTTGCAGGACCTTGGCGACTTCGAGGAGAGCGAGCGAGTAACCCGTGATCAGTTGGATCGGAACGTGGCACTTTACGGTCCGGGACATTCCAACGTCGCCACCGTGCAGCATAACCTTGCACGATTGCTCAAGAACCAGGGCAAGTTTGCAGCCGCCGATTCGATGTACGAAATGGCTCTCGATGTGTACAGGCACGCACTTGGGGGCGATCATATTTACGTCGCTGTCACGATGCACGATCTGGGGTCATTGCGGCTGTCGCAGGGCCAATTCCAAGAGGCAGATACACTGCTGCGAGCGTCGCTAGATATCTACCGAGAGCAGGTCGGGGACCACCACGCCTACGTGGCGATGAATCTGAGTACGTTGGGGCGGCTGTTCTCGGAGACCGGTGCGCTTGGCGAGGCGGAGGCGCACTTTCGAAAGGCCGTTGTTTCCTATCGTGACGCGCTGCCGGCCGATCACCCGGTCATCGGAACGAGCCTGATCAACCTGGGGCGGCTCCTCCTACGTCGAGGTCGGCCGACGGAAGCCGAGCCCGTTCTGCGTGAAGTGTTTCAGCTCTGGACGAACGCCTTTGCCGACTCCGACAGACGCACGATTGAAGCGTATCTGGAACTCGGCAACTGCTTGCTTTCGCTCCGGCGCTTTGATGAATCGAAGGAAATGCTCGAGCGTGCCAGTGGACTGGCAACGCAACACCTCGGCTCGGACCATACGTACGCCGTACGCGCGGCGACTTCACTCGAGACCCTGCACGAAATGCGATCAATCCCGTAAACCGGGCGGACTGGCGACGAATTCTCACGCGGCTGCGCTCGTCCTGCCTTGCGTGCCGCGGCACCAGCCGTTCCCCTTCAGAGTCCGACACTCCGCTTCTTGTACATGCGCAGTGCCTCGTCGAGCCGATCGTGCGCCGTCGTGTCGCCGGGGACGTTATGAGACGGAT
>CAZQAS010000148.1:6682-9273 GCA_964591285.1 uncultured Rhodothermales bacterium | reverse complement strand
AACCTCCACGTCACGCGACGAAACCGGCAATCAGGTAGGCCACAAAGGACAGTCCGGCGAGAGAAAGCGTGTAGGGAAGCTGGGAGTTGACGTGATCGATGTGGTCGCAGGCGGCCGACATCGAAGAGATGATCGAGGTATCGGAGAGCGGCGATGCATGATCGCCGAATACGCCGCCTGATAGGACGGCGCCGAGCATCAACGGCTGCGGCACACCGAGGCCGTCTGCAAGCGGAAGTGCGATGGGAAGGACGATGGCGAACGTCGTCCACGAAGATCCGAGCGTGAAGGAGACGAAGCACGCAATCAGGAAGACGGCCGCGGGAAGCCACCAGGTCGGAACGCCGGCACCGAGCAGTCCCACGACGTACGGTCCGACTTCCAGTGCACGCGCCACCTGGCCGAGCGCAAAGGCAAGCACGATCAGGAAGGTCACGCCGATCAGTCCCGCCGAACCTTTCAGTATCCAATCCATCGAATCTCCGATCGAGAGGATCTGTCGCCCGTCGTGCGGAATCGCGTACATGACCGAGGCGACGACGACCGCGGACCCGACGGCCCAGAGCACGGAGGTCGAGCCGCTGCCCTGCATCAGGCTGCCGTCGCCGGTGATGTAAAGGCCTACAAAGATCATCAGGACCATCACCAGCAGCGGGATGGCGAGGTCGATCACTCGCATCGGCGCGTGGTCGACCGGCTTCACGTCGGCGACTTCCTCGGCGATAAGCGGCCGTGAACCCTTTCGCGTCACCTCTCCCCGCTCCTGCGCGCGGCGCTCGGCGCGACGCATCGGTCCGAAGCTCCATCCCGTCAGAGCGAGGATCAGGCTGAAGACGATGGCCGCCAGGCTGAAGTAGTTGAAGAGCAGCGAGCTAACGAGCAATTCGACGGCACCCTGCGTCATTCCCTGCGCAGCAAGCAGGCCGAGCACGTAGGCGCCCCATCCGTTCAACGGGATGCTCATGCATACTGGGGCGCTCGTGGCATCGCAGTAATACGCCAGCTTTTCCCTGGGAAGCTTGAGCTTGTCGAAGAACGGCCTGCTTACGGCCCCAACGGTAAGCGACGTGATGCTTGATTCGACGAAGATGACCATCCCGACACCCCAGGCCAGGAGCTCCGCCCCTCGCCGGGTCGTCCCCCAACCGCGCCGCTGGGCCCACTGGATGAAGCCCATCACGCCGCCGGAAACCTGCACGAGAGCGATTAACCCACCGACGAGCAGGCAAAAGAAGATGATTCGCGTGTTGCCCGGCTCGCCGAAGACGGCCACCATTTGCTCGATCAGCCCCTCGATGCCGAGGAAGACGTTTCCGTCGGCCAGAATGAGGGTCCCGATGAAGAGGCCCGCGATCAGCGACAGGTAAACCTGCCGCGTCCACATGGCGAGGACGATCGCGACGATCGGAGGAAGAAGTACGATCCAATCCACGGGGCTCTACTTACCCCGCTTCCATTTTATGTTGCAACCCATCGACGGAATCTGCTCGACGGTCACTTCACCGATTTCGAGCAGTTCATCGAGGGCCGCGCGGAGATCCTCTCCCGTTGCGGTGCCTTTACCCGGCCGCGTCTCGTCGTAGCGTCCGCGATAGACGAGCGTGCGATTCTTGTCAAAGACGAAGAAATCGGGTGTACAGGCCGCGCCGTAGGCCCGGGCGACGCCTTGAGGCTCATCGAACAGATATGGAAACGTGTATCCCTGCGCCGCAGCGCGTTGTGACATCGCGTCGAAGGAGTCGTCGGGGTACTGCGTCGGATCGTTGGCATTGATGGCCACGACCTGCACGCCTCGTGATGCGTAGGAGCGGGCCATTTCGATGAGCGTCTCCTCGACGTGCCGCGCGTACGGGCAGTGGTTGCAGGTGAAAACGACGACGAGCACGTCCGCTTCATCATAGTCGCTGTGACGTCGACGTTCGCCCGAAAGGTCATCGACCTCCGGATTCGCGATCGGAAGATCGAACGTTGGGGCTTTCATCCCTAACTCGATCATTTCTGAGTACGTCACTGACATGGCACTTGCAGCTATTTGATGATCAGACTCGTAAAACGTCGACGACGGCCTGCTGACTCACCTCGACGTCGCTGTATGCGCAGAGTCGGGCGGCGGCGCCAGGAAAATCATTCAGAACGAACGGGCTTCCCAAGGAGGCCACGATCGCTTGACCGTTCGCGACGATCTCGTCGGCGAGGCGCTTCTGCTCTGGAAGCAGTCCGAAAGCGTGCCACGCGGCGGGTTTCACCACCAGCCCGAGAACGACCAGCGGGCATTCAGCGGCGAGGTTCAGCACCTCGTCGCACTCCTCTCTCGTCGCGTCCGGACCCAGCTGGCGGTATTCACCATCGGGAAATGCACGCCGAAAAGCCAACCCGAATGGCTCCTCGTCGGGATCGAGGCGCGTTTTATGCGGCTTGATGACCAGCGCGAGCATGCCGCGCCGCAAATTCTCGGGAATCGGAAGCAAGCCGGCTCGGTCGTCCAGTACGTCTACGGCTGCGCGGGCGACCTGGCAGGCGAGATCGCGAGTCGGCTCGGAGCCGACAGCCTCCGAACTAAAGACGACCGACGGCGCGCCAAAAATATCGTC
>CAZQAS010000148.1:2734-6582 GCA_964591285.1 uncultured Rhodothermales bacterium | reverse complement strand
TGAATCCCATGTCATCGCGCAGTAGTCCTCGCAAAATGGCCGGCGAGAGGGTGGCCGGCCGCTCGGGATCGAGTGCGGGAAAGAGGACGTGGGCGGTCATGACGAGATCGACGCCGGCAGCGATGGCCGCTTTGAAAGGCACGAGATCGAACGCCTCCAACTCGTCGCGGCTGCTCGATACCACCGGCAGTTCCTCGTGCGAATCTTGACTCGTGTTTCCGTGGCCGGGAAAATGCTTTGCGGTCGTCAGAAGGCCACCGGCGCGCGAACCGCGGATAAAGGCGCGCACGTAGCGAGCGGACTCGTGCGGGTCGGCACCGAATGCCCGGGTGGCGATGATGGGGTTGCGGGGATCGCGGTTCACGTCGGCAACGGGAGAGAAAGTGACGTGGAGTCCGCAGGCAAGCGCCTCACCCGCCTGGGCGCGGGCGGCCGACTCAAGCAGCTCTTCGCTTCGAGCCGCGGCATACGCTCGGGCGTGCGGGAAGACGGTCGCACCGGAGATCTGCTGGCCGACGCCCCGCTCGATGTCGGCCGAGACCAGCAGCGGGACGGCGCTCCGTCGTTGGAGCCGCGAGAGACCCTCCGTCGTGGCCGGATAGCTTCCATTGAAGACGATGAGGCCGCCGACGGGACATTCATCAAGCAGCGCCTCGAATCGCTCGAGGTCCTCGGCCGCTTTCACCGGTGGGGGCATGTTCGAACCCAACCGTGGGAACATCAGCTGAGCTGCCCTCTCGCGTAGGGACAAATCCTCTAGCTTCATGTGACGTACAACCCCCGATCGCCAATGTACTCCAGCACCGGCTCCGTCACCATGTATCGGATCGTTTTCCCCTGCCGCCTGCGCTTGCGGATGGCCGTGCTCGACACGTCAAGGAGCGGTGCATCGGCGAAGAGCACGCCGTCGCCGTCATGTCCGGCTGGTGCTGCGGCGTCGAGATGGCCGGTACGAGGATATACGATCAGTCGAACGCGGCGCAGGATCTCTTCCGGATCGCGCCAGCCTTCGAAACCGGCGAGACTGTCACTGCCGATAATAAGGTGGTAGCGGGCCGCCGAGTCCTCATTCTGCAGCATGCGAATCGTATCGACGGTGTACGACGTGCCACTTCGCCGAAGCTCGAGTTCGGAGATCGCGAACGCCTCGTTTCCGGCGACGACGAGGCGCGTCATCTCGAGGCGATCGTCGGCGGGCGCGAGCTCCTCCTCCTGCTTGAACGGCGACTGCCGGTTGGGTATCCAGAGGATCTGATCGAGCGCAAACTGCTCGCGAACGAGCTCCGCGATGATCAGATGGGCGACGTGCGGCGGATTGAATGATCCACCAAAGATCCCGATAAGCGGTCTGTTGGACGCGCCTTCTGTCAAGCCGTCTGCGGGTGTAGGTTCAACGGACCTGCTCAGACACTGCCCTGAAGATCTTCCAGCCGGTTGACGGCAAGCTCGTAGAACGATTCGGCCTCCTTCAAGAGCGGACTATCCTGAAATAACTGAATCAGCCGCTCGTAATTGTCGACGGCCGCCTGCAGGCGCTCGGCCTGCCGTTCACGCACGGATCGTTCGCTGTACGCCACGTATGATCGAATGGCACCCAGGAGGGCATCGTCGGCCCATCGCGTATCCGGATACGTATCGAAGACGCCCTCATAGGTGAGTGCCGCGGCTTCGAACATTTCGCGTTCCTCGTACTGTTCGGCCGCTGCGAACTCCTTGCGAGCAAGCTTCTCTCGCAGCTCTCGGATGCGCTCCTCGGCTTCGGTCGTGAGGTCGGACTGTGGATAGCGATCGAGGAAGAGCTGGAAGTACTGGAGGGCTTCCCGGGTGTTGGACTGATCGAGTTCGAACGGTGGGGAGAGATTGAAATAGGACATCGCTCGCTCGAATTCCGCCTCTTCGGTTCGGGGGTCCGTCCGAAAAGTGGAGATGAAGCGCGTGTACTCACTTGCGGCAAGAATGTACTCGCCATTGTGATAGTGAGAGCGGGCCAGATAGATCTGTGCGTCGGCGGCCACTTCACTGGTGCGGCCGTAGTCGAAAACGCCCTGGAAGTACTCGGCCGCTCGATCGAACCGCTCGCGCTCGTAGAGCTCCATGCCGCGTTCGTATGCCTCCTGCGGCGAGTCATATCGTAGTCGACCACTGCTGCCGCAGGCTGCGAGGAACAGCATACAGGCGACCAGAACGAGGGGGAAGAACTTGCGGAAAAGCATAGAAAAAGAGATGATCGTCAGATACGACAGAACCGGTTCTAGCGCCGGAATCGGTTCCTGCATGCAAGCGTGCCGGAGATGGTTCCCGGCCCCGGCACACAGCTTCGATGGTACGACCCCTCGACCCGGCTGTTCCAGGCTGTGAGAGGCACGATGTGGACGTCAGCGGAGGAGGCTCACGCGTCCATCCCGATAGCGGAAGTAGAAGAGCGCCTGATTGACGTTGCTGTCGGAGAAGTCGATTCGGAGGCCCAAGCCCTGGTACGCCGGAGCCGATCTGATCCGTTCGTAGAGCGGTGCAGGTGACTCGCTTATCATTCGAGGGATGAGGTAACGGACGACGTCGTAGCCGCTGAAGGCAAGCCGACCGATGGTCTGCTCCGGATCGGGCCGCTCTCCGTTGATCTCCTCAAAGTCCTGCATGAAGCCCTGTACGCTCGCATCGTCTTCGTCGACGTAGAAGTCATTGGTGTAGGTCGTCTCGTACCGCGATGCCTTGGCCGGACTGGGGAGCTGGTGCCACTCCGTATTACCGAGCACGCGGATGCGGCCCGCGAGCTCCATTCGATCCAGGCTCGTAAGGGCGGCGTCGATGCGCGCGATGCTCTCACCGCCGGAGATCGGCATATAGACAGCATTTGCGATGCTCATGGTGTCGGCGCCCATGACGTCCGGCAGCTGCTGCCAATCGCTCCGAGATTCGAGAAGGGTGTAATAGTGGACGGTGCCACCCTGAAGCATCACCTCCTCCTGGAAGCCTTCGGCCATTCGCTCGCTGATCTGATCGCGATCGCGCTCGGCGATGATGCCGAACTCGTTGAGTCGGAGTCCGCGCATGGCGAACCGGCCCATTAGACGCCCGCGCATGGTGATGGTTGGATTGGCCTGAAATACGTAGTGGCGACCCTCCGATACGGACTCGTCGTTCGCAAGCGGCGGGATGAGCACGACTCTATGGCGCTCGGCCTCCCGGGCGGCGGCGAGCGCCTCCGAGCTGTACAGCGGTCCAATGATCGCCTCGACACCGGATCGCGCCAGCTCCGAGACGAGCTCGGCCGCTTCGGAGGCATCCGCTCCAGAATTTCGAAACACCATGCGGACGCGTTGCTCGGGGTTCAGGCGGTTGTGCTCTTCGACGGCAATTCGGATGCCCGTGAAAAGCGCCTGCGCGAGGGTCGCATGCTCGTCTTCCAGCGGTAGGATGACGCCGAGATCTTGGACGCTCATCTGCCGCACCGATTCGTCGAGCTGGTCGAGGGCCAACTGCCGGATCGTTCGTGCTTCGTCGAGGTAGCTGCTCGTCGGATAGCGGTCAATCAGCTCATCGAGTAGTGCGGCGGCGTTCTGGAACTCGCCGCTGCGATAGAGCGATTTGCCGGCCATGAGCATTGCGGCCGTCGTCTTGCGATTGATGTCGTAGGTTCGATAGACGAGCCGGAAACGCCGGTAGGCCATCCCATAATCGCCCTCTTCGAAGGCGTCGATGGCCTGCTCGAACACCAGTTCCGCGTCCTCAACACGTGGGACCGGCTCCTGCGCCTGCACGTACGGAGTCACGGCCAGGGCGAACAAACTGGCAAGGAGAGCTACCGCAAAGCTCCGGCAAACCGCCTGAATTCGACTCGGCACCGCCGG
>CAZQAS010000148.1:0-2634 GCA_964591285.1 uncultured Rhodothermales bacterium | reverse complement strand
ACCTGCAACCTGCCACCTGCAACCTGCCACCCGCAACTTGCAACCGTAAACCGTTCAATCATTCCCATTCTATCGTAGCCGGCGGTTTCGAGCTGATGTCGTAGACGGTTCTGTTGATCCCGCGAATCTCATTTACGATGCGATTCGAAACGCGTCCGAGGAATTCGTACGGGAGCTGCGCCCAGTCAGCCGTCATTCCGTCGACGCTGGTAACCGCCCGCAGTGCGCAGACGTTTTCGTAGGTGCGCTCATCGCCCATCACTCCGACGGTCTGCACAGGAAGCAGCACGGCGAAAGCCTGCCACACCGTGTCGTAGAGGCCGCTCATCTGCAGCTCTTCAATGAAAATCGCGTCGGCCTCGCGGAGGGTCTCGAGGGCGGGCCGCGTTACGGGCCCGATGATTCGTATCGCCAGGCCCGGGCCAGGGAATGGATGTCGTTTGATGATGCCGTCCGGGACGCCAAGGACGCGCCCGATCTCTCTCACCTCATCCTTAAAAAGCTCTCGGAACGGCTCAATGATCTCGAAATTTAGCTTGTCCGGCAGCCCGCCCACGTTGTGGTGCGTCTTTATCGTCGCGGAGGGCCCCTTGAAGGAGATACTCTCGATGACGTCGGGATAGAGCGTCCCCTGCGCAAGGTACGCCGGGCGCCTGCCTATTTCGTCCGTAATCTCGGCGGTGGCATCATCGAAAACTTCAACGAATGTGTTGCCAATGATCTTCCGCTTGGTCTCGGGATCTGAGACGCCGCTCAGCCGGTCGAGGAAAAGGTCGCCGGCGTCGATGGCCTTTAGTCGAATGTGGAAGTGGTCGCGGAATGTCTTCTGAACCTGCGCCCACTCGCCTTTTCGCAGCACGCCATTATTGACGAAGATGCACGTTAGCTGATCCCCGATGGCCTCGTGCAGAAGCACGGCGGCTACGGAGGAGTCAACGCCTCCGGAGAGGCCGAGAATCACGTGGTCGTCGCCGGCCATCTCTCGGATCTCCCGCTTCTTGTCGTCGACGAACGACGTGGGGGTCCAGTCGCCGCTGCAGCCGCAGACGTCAAGCGCGAAGTTCTCGAGAAGCAATCGTCCGGAGTCCGTGTGCACCACTTCGGGGTGGAACTGCACGCCGTAGTGCGGCCTGCGCTCGGATCGCACGGCGGCGATCGGTGCGTTGTCGGTGTGCGCGATGACCGTGTAGTCCTCCGGGAGGTCGGTGAGATGATCCGCGTGGCTCATCCAGACGGTCGAGCCCGTCGGAATCCCCTCGAGAAGGCCCTCCGCGTCGTCGACGATCAGGCTCGCGCGCCCGAACTCCCGGCGGTCGGCTTTTTCGACGGCGCCTCCGGCGCGATAGGCCATCGCCTGCAGCCCGTAACAGATTCCGAGGATGGGCAGCGGCGATCCGTCCTCACGCGTCATGTCAAGGAATGGCTCCTCGAGCTGCGGTGCTTCCGGATCGTAGACGGAGCACGGGCCGCCGGAGAGGATCAAGCCTTTCGGTTGGAGGGCGGCGATCTCGTCGGGAGATACGGTGCACGGGTGAATTTCGGAGTAGACGCCGACCTCGCGCACGCGCCGGGCAATCAGCTGGGTATACTGACTACCGAAATCGAGAATGATGATGCGTTCGTGCATGAAGAGTTGCAGGTTGCAAGTTGCAGGTTGCAAGTTTCGAGGTGGCGGCCATTCATGGCGACCGGGCAACCTGAAACGAGCAATTAAGAGACCATGGCCTCGTATTCGTCGGCGGAGAGGAGGTCGTCGATTTCGGAGGGATCGGAAATTTCGATCTTGATCATCCAGCCTTTGCCATACGGATCTTCGTTGACGAACTCCGGATGCGATTCGAGGTCCTCATTGATTTCGGCGACGCGTCCGCTGAGCGGCATGTAGAGTTCTGAGACCGTTTTCACAGCCTCTACCGTGCCGAAGGCGTCGTCCTTTTCGATCTCCGAATCCACGGGTTCGAGCTCGACGAATACGACGTCGCCAAGTTCTCCCTGAGCGAAATCACTGATGCCAACAAAGGCGATGCTGTCATCGGATTCGAGGCGCACCCACTCGTGCTCTTTCGTGTATCGAAGTTCGGTCGGGATTTCCATGAACGCGTAGTCGCTTGGCTGGTGGATTCGGTGTCAGACTCCTACCGCAACGGGTTTGAGCTCAAAGTCTTGCAAAAAGCCGGTCGTGAACTCGCCGGATTGGAAACGGGGGTCGGCG
Source organism: uncultured Rhodothermales bacterium (assembly GCA_964591285.1). Lineage (GTDB taxonomy): Bacteria > Bacteroidota > Rhodothermia > Rhodothermales > VXPQ01 > CAZQAS01. Next base: position 422 of record CAZQAS010000148.1, on the reverse strand, counting down.
AGTAGCTGACGGTGAAAAGGGATGGTCGTCTGGACTCCTTCGATGACGAATTCATCGAGCGCCCGAAGCATCTTCCGGATCGCGAGCTCGCGGGTTCGGCCGCGCACGATGAGCTTGGCGATCATCGAATCGTAGTACTGCGGAATGTTATATCCGGCGTAGGCATGCGTGTCAATGCGGACGCCGTGTCCCCCCGGGGGGTGGAAGGCGGTGATGGTCCCCGGGGACGGGCTGAACTTCTTGAATGGATCCTCTGCATTGATACGGCACTCGATGGCGTGGCCCTCCATCGGAATATCGCGCTTGCGCACATTCTCTCCCATCGCCACGCGAATCTGGTACTCGATCAGGTCGGCATCCGTGATTTCCTCGGTGACGGGATGCTCCACCTGGATCCGCGTGTTCATCTCCATGAAGTAGAA
>CAZQAS010000147.1:0-9325 GCA_964591285.1 uncultured Rhodothermales bacterium | reverse complement strand
TTTTGCCGGCCCAGTCCGGCACAACCGGCGAACAGAACCAGCGCAATCACTACCAAAGCGGATACTTCTACGGCACCCAGGTTGGCGTTCGGTCGAACTCGGCTCCTTGCCATCATAATAGTCGCACGTCTCGTGATGGATGCGGGACTCGGGTAAGTCCATGTGTATGAATATAGGAATCGGACGAGAGGAGGTTCTGCGGCAGCTTTACCAAAGGCGCTGTACCGCCGATACTTTTCAATACGGCCGTCCCAATTTTCCTAAGTTGTTATGATTGCTACTGTTACCTCTCCAAGCTCGAACCGCCTGCCGTTGAGATTTTCGTACGGTCTCGCCACGTTCGGGGCCGTCATTTTCGCAGTGAGCATTCTTTCTGCCTTTCCTGTCGCCGCGCAGGAAGTACGCGGAGAGCCGGCATGGCCAGACGCAAAGGCGGACGCGGAATACGCTCAAAGCGGGGCGGCACGCATACACATCACCGATGACCTGCTTCGCTCACCCGAAGGGCGGGCTTCGCTGCGGAGCTACCTCGATGCTAAAGCCTCCGGCCGCTTGACGGCCGGCAAGGGAGCGGCCGTGACGGACACGGTGGGGCAGTCGCGGGATTTCTACGTGCAGACGAACGTTCTCATCGAATCGGAGAGGACGTGGGTGAGCCTGAACTTCACGCTTCGAGCGACCAACGACGTAGCAAACGTATGGATCGAGACGAGCCTCGACGGAAGCTTCTCCACGGAGCAGTTGGCCGAGCTTGAAGATTTCATCCTGAGTGCCACACCGGAGTCATCATATCGACCGGATCGAGGCATCATCGCGAACGACAACGAAATTTTCGGCCTGCCGCCGGACATAGACGGTGACGGAGCGGTAGACATCCTCCTCCACGACATCGACGAAGGCGAGGGCTTCGGGTGCTGCGTGCTCGGCTATGTCTCTTCCGTGGACCTCAATCCGTCCGCACCGGAAGGCCAGGGCAACAAACGAGACATTCTCTATGTGGACCTGCCGGACGGATTGGTACAGGGCGGTGTGATAAGCATCGCAGGAACGATTGCTCATGAGTATCAGCACCTGATCCATTTCGGCTACGGGCCTGAACTCACCTTCGTCAACGAGGGCTTGTCGGAATGGGCGGAGGTCATGAACGGATTCTTCCTCCGAACGATCGACTATCTGACCAAGACGGGGGAGCATAACACGCCGCTGCTCGATTTCCGGCTGGATGAGGCGGTCGCCGTTCGTGAACACGATTATCAGCGATCCGGCCTGTTTACCACGTATCTGGCAGATCGAATCGGCTGGGAGGCGACGGGCGGCATCGTCGCCGCGAAGCGGCCGGGCTCGACAGCGAACGCCTTCGGCGCCGAAGGATACGAAGTCGTGCTGGATGAACAGGGCCTGTCGCTGGAGGAGGTCGTCGCAGACTTTCACGCGGCTAACTACATCAACGACGCGTCCCTCGACAGCCGTTACGGATACGGCCTCTCGCAGCGGCAGACGCTGGAGGTGCAGCCCACGACCCACATCGTTGGCGCTGCGCAGACTTCCGCATCTACCGACGTCGACGTCAGCGGCGGCGCCGTGCATTACGTGCAATGGTCCGACGCCACACAGCTCCAGCTGGACTTTACTACGGCCGGCGGCGCCGAGACACGAAGTAAGACGCACTTCAGAATCTATGCAGAGCACGTCGACGGTACGCGCGAAGTCATCGAACCAGCGTCGGCGGTCGACGAATTTTTTCTGGATGGAGACTACCGGCGGGTCACGCTCATCGTGGCCAACCTGGACGTGCGAAACAGCGGGCCTATTCACTACGACGTCGCCTCGGAGTGGACGCCGAGCAGCTCCGCCTTCGCGGAAGAAACCGTGGCGTACGATGACGGACAACTCCTCTCCCCCGTTTATATCGGACAGCCTCCCTCCATGCGGCAGGCGACAATGTTCTCGGTCCCCGACGATGGGAAGCTCGAGGCCGTGCTCGTAGCACCGATCTGGGACAACCAGTTCGCGGAATCCGGACTTGACGGCGGACTGCCGAGAGACTTCACCGTTTACGTTTGGGACGACGACGGTAGCGGCCTGCCGGGCGAGGAGCTTTTCTCTCGGGAGATATCGGAATCGCCATCAGCTTCTCACGTCGGCCAAGACGGCTTACTATTTCTCTCCGTCGACGTGTCCGGCGAAGAAGGACTCACCGGCAATTTGCCTGCGGCGATTTACATCGGGCTCGGAAACGCCGGCAGCGATGAAAATTATCTCTCGATTGCGACGTCGACCTCTTCCACATCGGAAGAGGTCTCCTTCATCTACTACCCATTCGAGAATGGGCCGGGCTGGGCGCCCTATTCAGCGGTGACGAGTAATGGTGAGCCCTTGCTGGAGGGAAAAGTTCTTCCGGTTAGAGCACAGTTCATTGTGCCCACCGCAGATGAGGATGAGATGGAAATCCCGTCTTCGATCTCGCTCCGGCAGAACTACCCGAACCCCTTCAACCCATCCACCCGCATCGAGTACACACTGCCACGGACCACGCACGTTCGTCTGACGATCTATAACGCACTCGGCCAGCACGTGGCCACGCTGGTTAACGGCGTTCGGCACGCAGGGGAGCACTCTTCGCGTGTAGACGCCTCCGGCTGGTCGAGCGGCATGTATTTCTACACACTGGAGACGCAGGAGCAGAATCTGACCCGGCAGATGACCGTTCTGAAATAGGAACGCTCTATTTGTATCTTGGGGTAGCCCTCGCGAAGGGGTGCCACCGCTTCCGCATTAGCTGTACGTACGATGGCACGAATTATTTCCACCGGGGAAACGCCCGCCAAGAAACGCCACGCCCACATGCGCTCGTGTGCGGAGGTGCTACGACTGCTGGCGCAACGATCCCGTTTCGATGAGGAAGCCAGGGACATGGCGGCCTTCCTCGTATTTAATCTGCGCGGCATCTACGACACGATCGACGAAAGTGCGCATGCGTGGGATGAGCGGAATTACTGGAAAAAGGCCGAGACGCTCAGGGAGAAGTGGCGCTGGAGCCGAACGGCAGCCGACGATCTGGAGGAACTCATCCTCCAGAACCGCTGGTCCGACGTGCCGGATCTTCTCCTTTCGCTCGTCCCGCAATTCAACCAGGTGACCGTAGCGTCGATCACGCGCGATTCCGACTGGTGGTGCGGAGCGCTTCGTGCACTGAAGAAGGCGGCGTAGGCGGCGCGAACACCGGAACGAAGCTGCCGTACACGCTCGTTAGTTTCTTCGGCCCTGCGAGGTTTTTATGGCGAGCGAACTGTCACCGGCACCGGGCATACTCCTGGTCGCTCCTCCGAATTTGGAGGATCCTAACTTCCGTCGTGCCGTCGTCTTTCTGTGCGAGCACGGTGAGGAAGGCAGCTTCGGGTTGATCTTGAACCGTCCGCTCGGCGTACATCTCGCCGACGTGATGGAAGGGCTCGACAATGCATCCATTCCGCTCCAGCAGGGCGGTCCCGTGCAGACCGATACGCTCCACTTCCTGCATCGAATGGGGGATCGCGTTCCCGATGCGATTGCGGTGACGGACCACATCCTCTGGGGCGGAAATTTCGAAGCGCTAAAGGTGCTCATCGGTGGTTCCAACGTCTCGAGTGCCGACGTGCGGCTCTTCCTGGGCTATGCAGGCTGGTCGCCCGAGCAGCTGGAATTTGAGATCGAACAGGGGGGCTGGATCCTCTCGTCGCTTGCGGAGGAGGTGGTCTTCGACGTGGCTCCATCCGAGCTCTGGCGTACCACGCTTCGTCGGATGGGCGGCGACTACGCGGTGCTCGCTAACTTCCCTGAGGATCCGCGGCTAAATTGATCGTCGATCGCGCGCGCGATCCTTGATCGCCCCGCGCACACAGTGACTCCGGAACCGTGCAATACCGGAGGATGAATGCGAAGTGAAGGCTGGTCCCGATCAGGACCAGGAGGTGGAACAACTCATGCCCTTCAACGATGCCGTCCCAGAGGACAGGGGCCTCCGTCGCGAAGACGACGGCCGCGATCGTTAGAACGGCCGCTCCGTGCACGAGCAGCCTGAGCTTCGCCCAGCTCACGTGCCGCAGCGCGACCAGCACGCTGAGGGCACCGATCCATCCAACCGTTACATAGACGGACGCACTGAGCCAGAGCGGCATCGGCCACACGAGCATTTTCAGAACCATCGCCGCGACGGTGATGACCCAGCAGGCGGCGATGAGCTCCCGCCGGCGGGATGATGGACCTGCGTTCAGCAGTACGGTGGACGTCCCGGCGATCACCAGGAAGATTGCCGCGTGGTCGAGTTTCTTAAAGAAGACGAGTTCTTCAGCGCTCCATGGAAAATAGTGGAAGAGCGCGCTCGCCGAAAAGGCCAGGATCATCGCACCGCCGTAGGTACACAGGCTGGCGCGCGCTCCGCGCGGGAGCCCGTGCGCGGTGGCTCGCCGCAGCAGGACGAACAGACCCATAAAGGCCAGCAACGCGCCGGATAAATGAGTCAGCATGCTGACGGGCTCACGAATGCCCCAAATTGAAATGATCTCCGCCGGACACACAACCTCTTTTGGACCGTTCTCAACGTGCGTGTGAGATGCTGAAAACCGGCAGACTTCTATCTTTGTTACGTGGACGGTGGCCGGTTTCCGGAAATGTTTCAAGCAGAACGGCGTTGTAGGTTCTGCAAAATAGATTCTACAAACGCACCCTAGTACGATCTCCACCACATGCCTTCCGCCGATTGGGTCGACCACGAGAACGCCGCTCTCTTCACCGACCTGTATCAGCTTACGATGCTGCAGGCGTATTTCAGCGAAGGGATGGAGGAGGATGCGGTCTTTGACCTGTTCGTGCGGCGGCTAGGATCACGCAATTTTCTGCTGGCCTGTGGACTGGCCACGGTGCTCGACTATCTCGAGAACGTACGCTTCACTTCTGCCGCTATCGATTACGTCCGCTCGATCGGCGGGTTCAAGGACGATTTTCTGGATTATCTGGCCGGCTTTCGTTTTGAGGGTGACGTCTTTGCCGTCCGCGAAGGGACGCCCATTTTTGCGGATGAACCGATCCTCGAAGTCGTCGCGCCGATCGGACAGGCGCAGATCGTCGAGACGTTCCTCTTGAATCAGATTACGTTTCAGACGAATATGGCCACGAAGGCCAGCCGCGTCCGCCGCGCTGCCGGTGAGCGGCTCGTCGCGGATTTTGGGATGCGGCGGATGCACGCCGCCGATGCCACCCTGAAGGCGGCGCGGGCCTTTCACATCGCCGGTCTGGACTCCACCTCAAACGTGCTGGCGGGTCATCTCTACGGCATTCCGGTGACGGGGACGATGGCGCACAGCTACATCGAGGCGCACGACGAGGAGGACGCAGCCTTTGGCGCATTCTCGAATCTGTATCCCGAGACGATCCTGCTGGTCGACACCTATGACACGCTGGAAGGCGTCCGAAGGATAGTCGAGCTGGCCGATCGGCTCGGGGATGATTTCGAGGTGCGCGGAATACGCCTCGATTCCGGAGATCTCGGGCAGCTGGCGAAGGACGCGCGGAGGATTCTCGACGATGCCGGGTTGAACGACGTATCCATCTTCGCCAGCGGCAGTCTCGACGAGCATAAAATCGCCGAGTTGCTTTCAGCAGGCGCACCGATCGACGGCTTCGGTGTCGGGACGAAGATGGGGACCTCCGCCGATCAGCCATATCTGGACAGTGCCTACAAGCTGACCGGCTACGCAGGCATCCCACGGATGAAGCTCTCCTCGGCCAAGTCCAATTTGCCGGGCCGGAAGCAAGTTTATCGCCGCTACGAGAACGGTGTTGCGGCCTACGACGTGATTGCGACCCGCGATGAATCGCACGAAGGAGAGCCGCTGCTCGAGCCGGTGATGCGCGGGGGCGAGCGCACGGATGCCGGGCGCTATTCGCTCGACGATGCCCGACAACACGCGGCCGCGTCGCTCGAGAAGCTCCCGAGCCGCCTGCTCGCACTTGAGGTGAGCGAGGCCCCGTACGAGATCCGACGAAGCGATGCACTTCAGCGCAGCTTCGACGAAACGCGCGCCCGTCTTGAGCGGACGCAGAGTCGATGATCGACCTGATCGCCGAACTGCCGTTGGGGATGCGCGTCGTCGCGATCATCGTGATCGCCGTGGCGGCGCACGTCCTGGTGGGCGTGCTGCGCCGACTCTCCGAGCGCTTCATCCTGCATGGGTCATCCAACCGGGAACAGGTAACGCGTCAGCACCCGAAGTTTGCGACGCTCGCCACCATCCTCGTGAGCGCGGCGACGTTCGCGATCTATTTCCTGGCCGTCGGGCTGATCCTCCGCGAGCTCGGTGTCGATCTGACGGCCTACATCGCGAGCGCCTCTGTGATCGGACTCGCCGTCGGCTTCGGCCTGCAGGGATTCGTGCAGGACGTCGTCGTGGGCCTCACGCTGATCTTCACGGACGTACTGAACGTGGGCGACATGGTGGACATCTCGGGGCAGACGGGCCGCGTGCAGCGCGTAGGACTCCGTTTCACCACGCTGCTCAATTTTCACGATCAGAAGGTGAACATCCCTAATCGCAACGTGGCGCAGATCAACCGATATCGCCGAGGCTACGTTCGCGCGTACGTCGACATCCAGATACCTTCCGGGGCACACGTCGAAGAGATCGCCGGCCTGGCGGAGCGGATCGCCATCGGCATGCGGCAGCAGTTCCCCGCCGTGATCCTCTCGGATCCAGAGTCGATGGGTGTGCGCCTGGCTGAGAGCGGGTCGTGGCGTTACGTTCGGATGAAATTCAAGCTGTGGCCGGGACAGGGAGCGATCGTCGAGAACACCTATCGGCAGCGGATGCTGAGTCTACTGCGTTCGAACTTTGCGGATTACTCGGACTGGATGATCACCATCACGTATCGTGCCGTGTAGAAGGTGCTGCGCGGCGAGTCGGCTCGGCCGAAGTGCCGTCTTCGTGTTAGATGTCACCCAGCTGCGGGCGGAGGAGGATCTCTTCGACGACGCTTCGCTCACTGAGGCGATAGGTCTCGAGCACGGCGCGGCCGACATCCTCCGGGTCCATGAACCGCTCCTCGGGGAGATCGCTCTCCTGCCAGCTTCTGGTGTAGGTAGCGCCAGGCAGCACGGCCGTCACCCGGATACCGAACTCCTTCGTCTCCTCCCGCAGAGCGCGGGCCAGGCCGAGCAGTCCGTGCTTCGATGCTCCATAGGCCACCCCTCGCGGATACCCCTGAAGGGAGGCGACCGAGCACATAAAGTAGATGTGCCCGCTCCCGCGGCCCATCATCTCGTTCAGGAAGGCGTGCGTCACGATGAACGCGCTCGTCAGATTCGACTCGAGCTGGGCGCGGAACGTGTCGACGGTCATCGACCGGACGCTTCCCGGCTCGAAGACGCCGGCGTTGTTGACGATGACGTCCGGCGTCCCCCACCGTTCTCGGACGACTTCGGCCGTGGAGGCGACCGCGGACTCGTCGGTGACGTCGCAGAGATAGTAGTCACCGTCGGCGCCGCGGTCGCGGCAGATCTGCAGCGTCTCGCCCAGCAGGTTTTCGTCGCGAGAGACCAGCGCAAGCCGGATCTCCGGCTCGCCCGCGAAAGCGGCAGCCACCGCGCGGCCGATCCCGTGACTGGCTCCTGTTACCAGGATGGTCGGCATCTTACGAGGTGTTGATCACGAGGAATTGATGAGCCGCATGAACTCCGATCGTGTGGCCGGCTTCATGAACTCGCCGCTCATGGCGCTCGTCGTCGTCACCGAATTCTGCTTCTCCGCACCGCGCATCATCATGCAGAGATGCTCCGCCTCGATGACCACCGCAACACCTAGCGGCTGGAGGACATCGGAGATTGCATCGCGAACCTGGAGCGTCAGCCGCTCCTGCACCTGCAGCCGGCGCGCAAACACGTCGACTACGCGGGGAATCTTGCTCAGCCCCACGATCTTCCCATCCGGGATATAGGCGACGTGCGCCTTCCCGTAGAACGGCAGCAAGTGGTGCTCGCACAGTGAGTAGACCTCGATGTCCTTCACGAGGATCATCTCGCTGTAGTCCTCCTCGAACAGGGCGGACGTCAGGATTTCCTCCGGATCGAGGCTATAGCCGTGGGTCAGAAACTGCATCGCCTTGGCGACGCGCTCGGGCGTCTTGACGAGGCCTTCCCGATTTCGATCCTCGCCGAGGAGACGGATGATCTCTGCGACGTGCGCGCCGATCGCTTCCGTAGTGTCCTTGTGGTAAACGTCCTGCCGCTGATACAAGGTGGGCACCTTGTAATCAACCGAACCATTCTCACCGAGGTCTGATTGTATGGATTCTTCCTGCATCGTATCGTTTCTCTTACGAGTGTCTTGTGCGTGTGCGAAACAGTTGGTCGTCTCGCGGCAGCCTGCGTTACGCGGTGTCCTCCCCTCGGCGCCTACTCCCCATAATATTCCGCGGAATTGTTATCCGTTTCCTCGAGCCGCACGCAATGGAGCCGGCCGGCAGGCAACTCATCCTCCAGTTCTTTCCAGATCGCGATCGCGAAGTTCTCCGTGGACGGCATGATCCCCTCCATGAAGGCGACGTCCAGGTTTAGATTTCGGTGGTCACACTTCTCCACCACCCGATCGGTGATGATGCGCTTGAGATCCGCGAGATCGATGACGAAACCCGTCTCCTCGTCGGGCTCACCTGCGACGGTCACCTCGAGGACGTAGTTGTGGCCGTGCCAGTTCGGGTTGTTGCAGACGCCGAACTGTTCCCGATTCCACTCGTCGGACTTGTCTGGATTGTGAAGCCGATGAGCCGCGTTGAATCGGACCTTTCGTGTGACGTATACCATGTACGGCGCTGCTCGTTGCTCGGTGCTGGTTACTCGTGGCTAACGGACGTTCTTTCTCGTCTTCGTGGACTGACGAGGGCTCGTTTATTCGACGTTGCAGCGTGTGCATTGTTCGTTATATTGAAGCCCGCACCCCGAGTACTGGGCGGCCCGAGAACTTCTGGATATTGTTGGGGATAGGCGTACGGACTGATCATGGCCGACGAGCGAACGTTATTTGAGAAAATTGCGGATGGCGACGTGCAGGCGGACATGGTGTACGAGGATGATCGATGCATTGCGATCCGGGACATCAATCCGCAGGCGCCGACGCATATCCTGATCGTACCGCGCAAGCCCATCCCGAGTCTGGATGATCTCCGCGATGAAGACGAAGCGCTCGTGGGTCACCTGTTCACGGTTGCGCGCGAGCTCGCGGCGAATGAGGGGCTGAGCGACGGATATCGCACGGTGTTCAACTGCGGTCCGGCGGCGGGACAGTCGGTTGACCAC
>CAZQAS010000146.1:1244-9352 GCA_964591285.1 uncultured Rhodothermales bacterium | reverse complement strand
TTCGGCCGATTCTTCGAGCACAACGGCAAGGATGCCTATCCCGGACTCTACGCGCAGCACCTAGCCAATGGCTCGTTCGAAGCGTGGTACGCCGGTGAGCGCGGTAATCGGCGCGAGGTGATCTTCGAGGTCGAGCCGCAGGAGGGCGTCGCCTACCCGTGGATCGCTTCTGGCGGAAGCGCGCACGACGGCGGCCCTAACGGGGAGCGTTACCAGCGCTTCGAGTGCGAGATCGTGCAGCGCGTTGCCATCCCGCATGAGCGGACACTCGATTTTGACGTCCACCTCTACGCCCGAGGGATGGGACAGCTAATCGTCGGTATTCGTCGCCCAGACGGTAGCACGGCGGCACAGAGCATCGTCCAAATCGCAGCGGAATGGTCGCATCATACGCTGCGGCTCTCGCTATCGAATGCGTCGGCGCCGCCGTATCGCGACTCGCCCTTCGGCGTCTACGACTTCGTGCTGGCGGCGGAGAACGGGGCCGACGTGGACGGCGTCATGTTGATGTCGGGTGATGCGGTCGATGGCAAGTACAATCCCACCACGATCGATCGGCTCAAAGAATTCAACGTCACGTCCATGCGGTGGCCGGGCGGCAATTGGGCGAGCGCCTATCACTGGCGCGACGGAGTGGGCCGCGTCGCGCAGCGGCCCGTCCGGCCGAACCTTGCCTGGGGAGGACTGGAGCCGAATTATCTTGGCACGAATGAATTCCTGACCTTTTGTGAGCTAACGGGGATGGAGCCGCTGATCAACGTCGCCTTCAACTACGACGACATTCCGCCCGCAGACGCAGCCGCCTGGGTCGAGTACGTCAACGGCGACACGACGACTGCGATGGGGAGGCTCCGTGCTGAGCACGGCTATCCGGAGGCCTGGAACGTGCGCCTCTGGCAGATCGGGAACGAAGTGTACGGCGCGTATCAGATCGGGCACGAACCGGCCGACGAGTTCGCGCGAAAGTACATCGAGTACTACGACGCGATGAAGCAGGTCGACTCGACAATTACGATACTGGCGGCCGCCCCCGACCCACTGTACCGCGATTGGAACGCCGAGCAGTGGAACGAGACGTTCTTTAGCATCGCGAGGGAGCAGATCGAAGGCGTGGACATTCACCGCTACGTTCGCGGCGTGACGAATCCGGAGGCACGCCGACGGTGGAACGAGCGGGAATATCTTCAAACGTTCGCCGCCTTTCCTTATCAGTATGAAGCCATTATCGGCGTGCTCCGCGAGCACGCGGCCGAGCACGGGCTCGACCGTCTCACCGTCAGCATCGGCGAGTGGAATGCGAACCCGCGCGTTGAGGACGACTGGCCGCGAGTCGACTATTCTACGATGGCGCACGCGGCATTTGTGGCGGGGATGTACAACACGTTTCTAAGGCAGGGTGATGCGGTGCGCTACAGCTATCAACGGGACAATAATCTGTACTTTCGGCCGTATCACGTAGACCTGCGGCCGATCAATCCGGGCGCCTACGTGCTTGACTTATACTCCAGCATACTCCGCGCCGGAGGGTGGCACGCGGTGGATTTACGACTTGAAGGCCCCAGCTACACGGCGCGCCCGGCAGGCAACCGGCAGATCGCCGTTGACGAAGTGCCCTACGTGGACGCCGCAGCGGCCGTGGCTCCATCCGGAGATTCAACGGTGGTGTTCCTCACGAACCGCGATTTGTACGGCCAGCGACGGGTGGTAATTTCAGTAGCGAATGCGAGCTCGGCCACAATGCGCATGATCGACGCGTCGGACCCGTTTGCGCGCCAGGCGACCTGGGAGGGGCCGACGACGTTCGAGATTCAGGACGCATCGCTGTCCATCGAAAGAGGCCGTATCGAGGTCGCCCTGGCACCGGCGGCCGTTGCGCGAATCCTGGTTCGAAGGTAGTGCGCGTAACCGTCGCGCCAGGGAGGCGGCTTCGAATAGTAGTCTTCACAACTCCCAGAGCCTCAAAAAAAAGGAGGCTCCCGCTTCCGGAAGCCTCCTTCGAACCTGGTGCGCTGCGCGATCTATTTCATGAGAATCATCGTGCGGCTGCGCAGTTCGTGAGGCGTCTCGAGCCGGTATAGATACGTACCGTTGCTGAGTCCCAAGGCATCGAACCGGACGGAGTGCTCGCCGGCGGTGCGCGTCCCATCGACGAGGGTTGCGACTTCACGACCCAGCGTATCGAACACTTTCAGCGTCACGTGATCCGCGCTCGGAAGCGAGAAGGTGATCGACGTCGACGGATTGAAGGGATTCGGATAATTCTGCTCGAGCATCACGCTGGAGGGCAGCTCGCCGGGCGTGTCGGCCGCGGTACCCTCTCCCGGCGGAATATAATCCCCTTCGGCCGTTACGCGCGCATAGTTATAGACGTAGAGATCGTCGATGTGGCCGTGGAAGAAACGCGGAACGTCGTTGTCGGGGTTGGATCCGCCCCAAGCAATCCGAAACGGCTGGTCGGGATTTTCGGCCAGCGGACCAACGGGAGAATACCCGCCCTCGCCGAGCAAATTGCCTTCGAGATCACGCATCTGAAAGAACTGCGTATCGGCATTGGCGACGAAGATGGCGTTGTGCCACGTGCCAATCTCGATGGTCGACTCGCCGGCTTCGTCACCGGCCCGCTGGTTAGCTCCCGTCGGAGCGCCGCTGCCGCCGCCCGCCCCTTCATCCCACGTCACGCCGCCAATCACGCCGTTCGGGTTGTGAATGATGATGCCGTAGTTGGTTCGAGGGAAGTAGTCGCCGGCGTCGTTTGCAATACCCCATTTGTTCACCAGCCACGTGGCACCGTTGATCGAGTCGGGCTTGAACCAGAAGTCAAGCGTGAACTCCTGGAGGGCGAGGTTTTGTCCAGCGACCTCGAGGTAGCTATTCGCTAGCGCGTCGAAATACATGGAGTAGTCGCCCTTGGCTGCATCGTCCGAGTACTCGGCCCCACCCTCAAGGGTAACCGTCTCGGCCGGCGCGACCTGGTCGGTTGGCGTCCCGGATCCTTCTTCGAAGTCCAGATAGAGGACAAGTTCGTCCTGCGCATGACTCATCTGAGTGATGCCGAGTGTGAGCACCATGCCGAGAAGGCAGGTGAGGCACGCCTTGAGTCGTATCGCTGCGTTCATAGTCTCCTCCTTCTTGTTCGTGAATACCGTGGGCCGATGGAGCACGGCGGACAGTGGGTTGAACCCGCAGAACGAGCCGTTTCCATATGATCGAACCGTTCGTCCTGCATTCGAACCGGTTCGACAAAGAGGAATGTAGCTTTGAAGGCGCTATGAATCAAGGTGGTCGCGTCGTCGACGCGTAACGACCGGAACAAGAGAGAGCCTGCCGGCGGGCGACGGCCGGAGAGCCGCTCGACCTAATCGTCGCCGTGCAGCAGCTCGGTCTGATGATTCTGCTTCAGCACGTAGACATTTGGCTCGCGGCCGTACTCGTTCGCGTACTGGATGCGGAGTTTCCGCTTTAGGGCGGGCACCGCCTCCTGCTCAACGAGGTTCACCGTGCATCCCCCGAAACCGCCGCCCGTCATGCGCGCCCCGAGAACGCCGTCGGTATCCTGTGCCGAGGCAACGAGCAGATCCAGCTCCGGCGCGCTCACGTCGAAGAGGTCGCGCAGACTCTCGTGCGATTCGTTCATCCGAAGGCCGAAAGCAGCGAAGTCGCCGTCCTTGAGCGCGTCACGAGCGGCCATCACGCGGTCATTCTCCTCGAGCACGTGACGCGCGCGATCCCAGAGCGTGCGGCTCAGCGACTCCGATAGACCATCGAGCATCTCAGGCGTGACGTCGCGAAGCGAGCGAACGTGTCCGTCCGCCCGCTGCATGATCTCGACGATCCTATCGCATTCGTCCCGACGCTCGCTGTACTTCGAATTGGCGAGCTCCCGTGTGACGCGGCTGTCCGCGACCACGAGGGCCAGGCCCGACTGGTGAAGGGGGAGGGGGACGTGTTCGTGATCCAGCGTCCGGCAATCCAGGAAGAGGGCATGTCCGCGACGGCCGAGGCGGGAGGAGAACTGATCCATGATGCCGCACTGCACGCCGGCGTAATGATGCTCCACCATCTGGCCGAGGCGCGCCGTTTCGACCGGGTCGATGTCGAACTCGAACACGGAACTCAACCCAAAGATGACGGCCATTTCGAGAGCAGCCGAGGAGCTCAATCCGGCGCCGAGCGGAACGTCCCCACAAAGGAGCATCTCGAATCCGCCGGATAGAAACTCACGCCGCCGCAGTTCCTCGACCGCGCCGGTCACGTAGCTCGTCCAGCTACCCGGCTGTACGCTCGGCCGTTCATCGAGAAGATAGCTCAGCGTCTCGCGGTAGTTGACCGAGTAGAGATGCACCCTCTGGTCGTCGCGTACCCGGGCGACGGCATAGACGTCGCGGTCGATCGTGGTTGGCAGCACGAATCCGTCGTTGTAGTCGGTGTGATCGCCGATCAAGTTGACCCGGCCGGGCGCTCGAGCGACGAGCGTATCGTCAACGGACCCGAAGTGATCGTCAAAGTCGTTGAGTAGGCTATGGACCACCGACTCCGTGCTCTGACCGACCTCGCTGCTCAATGACATCAGCTACTGTTGTGCGGGCGTAAGACTTACCAGAAAATGATGTACAAGACGACCGTAGCAAGCACGATGGCACTTCCCACCAGCTTGCCATGCCGCATAACGTCGAGATTGATGTCGGAGACCGGCAGGGTTCTCGGCTCGGCCAGTGGACGCATCTTCGTCAGGATCCCCATGTAGGCGGCGAGCACGAGGAATGTGATCATCATGTGGTGCAAGAAGGCGACCTCCGGGAGCGTCCAAAGCAGGAGGCCGTAGATCGGGATGCCGAGCAGCATCGCACCGCTGGCCGCGACGGGAGGTGTACGTGGTGAGAAGAGTCCGAAGAGGAATGCCGCCACGATACCCGGTGAGATAAAGCCCCAGAACATCTGGATGTATTGGAAGACGCTTCCGGTAGCGCCGACGAGCGGAGCCCAGAGGCAACCCACCACGACCAGCACGGCCGTCGCGATCCGACCGATCTTCACGAAGTGCTTTGGACGCGCCTCACCTTTGTGCCAGTGCCGCTTGTAGAGGTCGACGGTGAAGATCGTGGCCGCGGAGTTTAGCATCGAATCGAGCGAGCTCATGACCGCGCCGAACAGCGCCGCGAACATAATTCCCGTTAGTCCGGCCGGCAGGATCTCACGGATCATCACCGGATACGCCTGGTCCGCCATCTCCACCTGGTCGGGATACAGTTCCGCGGCCATAATGCCTGGAAATATGATGATGAACGGGATGACTAGCTTCAGGCTCGCGGCGAGAAAGATGCCCTTCTGACCGTCGGCAAGGCTTCGTGCACCGAGCGTGCGCTGCGTAATGAACTGATTCATCCCCCAGTAGAAGAGATTCGGGATCCACAGCCCGCCGACGAAGACGGCCACCCACGGCATTTCGGGATGGTCCCAAGGCAGAACGGTACTGAGTTTATCGCCTGCGGCCGCCACGAAGGGATCGATGCCGCCCATGGCATTAAAGCCGAGAATCATCACGAGCGCACCACCAAGCAGCAGCGCGACGCCCTGCATGAGGTCCGACCACACCACTGCGCTCAAGCCGCCGTAGATCGTATAGATGCCCGCCGTGACGCCGATCAGCCAGATGCCGGTGATCAGGTCGATCTCAAAAATCGAGTCGAGTGCGATCGCCCCCGCATAGAGCACCGACGCCAGCGCGACGAAGATGTAGGCCAGCATCATGAAGGTCGCCATGATGGCTCGGGCCGTCGCGTCGTAGCGGTACTCGAGGTACTCCGGCATCGTATAGATGCCCGCCTTCAGAAACTTCGGTAAGAAAAAAATTGCGACAATGACCAGGGTCACTGCCGCCATCCATTCGTAGCTCGCGATGGCAAGCCCGAGATCGAATCCTCGTCCGGCCATGCCGACGAAGTGCTCCGTCGAGATGTTGGAGGCGATCAGAGAAAACCCAATGAGCCACCAGGAGAGATTTCGGCCTGCCAGGAAGTAGTCTTCGTCGGTTTTTTCATGCCGGGATACATAGAGTGACACGCCGATAACGAGCGCGAGGAAGCCGCAGAAAGCGACAATGTCGAACAAATGCAGCTCCATGAAGCCTCCCGGTGCCTTACCCTAACTCAGATGTTCTCGACAGAATTAAAAATTCGAACCGATTCGAACGCGTTCAAACCAATTTATTCTAACGTGTCCTCTGGACATTTTCAACAGGACGCGACAAGTTAAGCCCTCAGCCGGGGCTTCCTGCTCCGCGCTGGGACCTGAATTCGCGCGATCACCGCTGCCATAGAGGAGACATGTCGACTCGAGCTATTCGTTTTCTTTTCCTCTTCGTGCTGTGGCCCGCGACGGCAAGCAGCGCACAGGAGATTCCAGCCGATGCTCATGCGTACGCGGACGAGTCACCGATCGAGAAGGACCTGCGGATGCAGTGGTGGCGGGACGCGCGATTCGGGATGTTCATTCACTGGGGTGTCTATGCCGTGCCCGCCGGGATCTGGAACGGCGAGCAAACCTCCAGCACGGGTGAGTGGATCATGGCCTCCGAAAATATTCCGGTTGAGGAGTACGAGCCGCTCACGGACGCCTTCGATCCTATCGAGTACGATCCAGCCGAATGGGTGCGCATCGCGCGACGGGCTGGTCAACAATATATCGTCATCACCTCTAAGCACCACGATGGATTCGCGCTCTTCGATTCGGAGGTCTCCGACTACGACGTCGTCGACGCGACGCCGTACGGCCGTGACTTGCTCGCGCCGCTGGCTGACGAAGCTCGCCGACAGGGCGTCGATCTTGGCTTTTACTATTCGATCATGGACTGGCACCATCCGGCGCAGTACGTGGACACGACGGCTGAGACCTCCCTCGCCGGACACGCGAACAATCGAATCCATCCGGAGCGCAAGCAGGAATACGTCGACTACATGAAGGCGCAGCTGCGCGAGCTCGTCACGCGATACGATCCCAAGATCCTCTGGTTTGACGGGGAGTGGATCGACTGGTGGACCGAGGAAGACGGCAAAGACCTGTACAACTACGTCCGTTCACTGAAGCACGACATCATCATCAACAACCGAGTCGGCAAGGGCCGCGACGGGATGCGGGGGCTGGATCGCGGTCCGGGATATGCCGGTGACTTTGGCACACCGGAGCAGGAGATTCCCGATACCGGCCTGCCCGGCGTAGATTGGGAGAGTTGTATGACGATGAACGATACCTGGGGCTATAAGTCCTGGGACGACAACTGGAAATCCTCGCAGGATCTTATCGGGAATCTCGTAGACATCGCATCGAAGGGCGGCAATTATCTGCTGAACGTCGGACCGACGGCGGAAGGCATCATACCGGAGGAGAGTGTCGCTCGTCTGGATACGATGGGAAGCTGGCTCGCGGTCAACGGCGAATCGATCTACATGACGGAGGCGAGCCCCTTTGCGCAGCCGGAGTGGGGACGCTTCACGCGGCGCGAGCCGACGACGCTCTACGCGCACGTTTTCGAGTGGCCCTCCAGCCGCTTTCTGGAGATTCCGGCCGTGCCGGCGGAGATCCAGCGCGTCGAGCTGCTCACGTCGGCGGGTCCGGAGCCGCTGCGCGTGGATCAGTCGCACAAACTTATTCGTATTCGTCTGCCGGCGAACCCGCCGTCGACGACCGCATCTGTCGTCCGCATCACGTTCGCAGACAAATGGTAGACCAGGCTATCTCCCCATGACCTTCGACGAGTTCGTAGCTTCGCTCTCCGGTGAAAGGGCCCCTGACGGATTGAACACGGTGCAACAGGCACTGTGGGAGGATGCGAACGGAAATTGGGAACGCGCCCACGCGCTCGTCCAGGACGACGCCAGTACCGAAGCCGCCTGGGTGCACGCCTATCTCCATCGCAAGGAAGGCGATCTGAGCAACGCGTCCTACTGGTACGGCCGCTGCGGCAAGCCGGTGTGTCAGGACGCGCTCGAAAAGGAATGGAAACGCATCGTTCGCGCGCTGCTCTGACGCCCGCAGCGCAGATCCATAAGGACCAGAGCGCGAGCTTGCGAAGCAACCACGGACCCTCCACGGCAGCTTCCGAATCCAGCCAA
>CAZQAS010000146.1:0-1144 GCA_964591285.1 uncultured Rhodothermales bacterium | reverse complement strand
AACCCGTCAGACTCAACATTGCAGGTAAGTCAAACCATGAGGTGGATGCCATGCAATGCAACGTTGGTAAGACGGATCGCTCGATCCGCATCGTACTCGGGATCACGATAGTGGTCCTCGGCATGATAGTCGGGAGTGCCCGTCAGCCTCGATAAACCACTGTATGCCCGTACTTTCATTCGATGAGGACGCATCATGCTGACCGTCAAGACCATACTGCTCGCAACCGATTTTAGCGAAGGAGCCGAGGCGAGGATGGCCTACGCGCGCGACCTGGCTCTGCGCACCGGTGCCGAGCTGCACATGCTGTATGCACACGTGCTCCACGGTGAGCCTTACGAGCGTCCGCAGCAAAAGCCCGAGACCGAAGCCGAGGCCGACGAAGCGCTCCGGCACCTGAGCGCGAAAGTCGGGGAGGGCGTCGGGCCGACCATTCACTACGTCGTGGAGCGCAACGTTACGCCGGCTCCCGCAATCCTAGACTATGCGAAGGCAAACGACGTCGACGTCATCGTGGTCGGCACGCACGGCCGGCGGGGCGTACGGCGGCTTATCCTTGGAAGCGTGGCGGAGGAGGTCCTCCGAATGGCGCCATGTCCCGTGATGACGATTCGGCCGCAGCCGGACGATCCGGAATCCGCACGAACCGAAATCGACTCGCTGCTGGTTCCGGTAGATTTTTCGAAGCATTCGGCCGCGGCACTCCGCTATGCGAAAGAGCTCGGAGCCCTCTTCGGTGCGAGGCTGGATCTACTCCACGTCGTCGAAGAGACCCTGCATCCGGCCTTCTATGGAATCGCGATGCAGTCAATCTACGACGCGCAGCCGGACATCGAAGAGAAATCGGTGGCCCAGATGCGCGGCATGTTCGAGAATGCGCCGGGCCCGAAAGTGGAGGTCGCCTATGAAGCGCGGCCGGGCCGTGCGGGTTCGGAAATCGTCTCGTATGCCGAGGATCGCGGCTCGGGTCTGATCGTGATGGGCACGCACGGTCTTACCGGTCTAGAACATTTCCTGATGGGAAGCACGACCGAACGCGTCGTCCGGCGCTCGCCGGCCCCCGTCTTTACGGTAAAGAGCTTCGGAAAATCGCTCATTGACGGCGCCCACGAAACCGCGGCATCGGAAAGCTCGCCGCAAGCAA
>CAZQAS010000145.1:0-9380 GCA_964591285.1 uncultured Rhodothermales bacterium | reverse complement strand
TCGCACGATATTCACCCTGATTCAACAGCTCCGCGATCTGCCCGTTCACTTCCGTATCTTGGCCGAAGGGCGCGACCACGTAATCGGAAAGGCCTCGGTCGACGACCTTTCGATGACGAATCTCGTCGAGGCGGAAGAAGCGCTCGTCCACAGACGCAGCCGCGCCGCTCAACGTGCCTTCGATCTAGGAATCGCCCTGCTCGGGCTGATAGCCTATCCGATCATTCGCCTTGCAGCGTCCGGCTCGAGCTCGTTTGCCGTACGCCTCCTCGATCGCGCACGCCGGCTCCCTCGCGTGCTGAAGGGCAGCTACAACATCGTTGGTTATGATCCGGAGGAATCCTATAGACCACCGGAGGAGTGGGAGCTGAAGCCGGGCGTATTCGCCGTCTCCGACGTACTCGATTATGAGGGCGTCGGAAAGGACGACGTCGGAGCCGCTTACTGGTTTTACGTCAGAAATCAGTCCGCTTCATTAGATTGGGACGTCGTCGTCCGGTCCTTTCGCCTGCTGCGAGTTCGTGCCGCGACCGAGCATTCTGCGGTTGAGCGTAGCGACTCCGTAGACGGCGCGGATTGATCCGCGGATGGTCCCGGCATGGATTGATCGGCCGGGAATGGGATCATACAGGGAGGCCATCCGTGTGCTCTCCGACGCGCGGCGATCGGAAACCGGCCGGTCGGCACGCCTATTTTCGTCCAGAACATAAATCGCCGGCAATCACCCGCCGGAGAACCCATATGGCACGACCACAGCAGCATCTACTCGACTTCGAACAGCCTCTTGTCGATCTCGAGCAGAAGCTCGACGAGATGCGCTCGTTCGATGCACAGGACGTCGACGTAGATCTTTCGGAGGAGATCGCCGCCCTCGAGGCGCGGGTCGATGAGCTTCGCCGCTCGATCTATCGCAATCTAACGCGTTGGCAGCGCGTGCAGATTGCGCGCCATCCGCTGCGGCCGTACACACTCGATTACATCGGCATGATGACCGACGATTTCGTCGAGCTTCACGGCGACCGTGCCTTTGCCGATGACCCCGCCGTCGTGGGGGGCTTTGCCCGCTTTATGGGAAAGCGCTATGGCGGGGACGATCGAACGCTCATGATCATCGGTCATCAGAAAGGGCGCGACACCAAGAGCCGGAAGCACCGCCGCTTCGGCATGCCGAATCCGGAAGGCTACCGGAAGGCGCTGCGCCTCATGCGTCTCGCCGAGAAGTTCGGCAAGCCCATCGTGACGCTGCTCGACACCCCAGGCGCCTATCCCGGCATGGAGGCTGAGGAGCGGGGGCAGGCCGAAGCGATCGCGCGAAATCTCCTCGAGATGTCGCGCCTCCGCGTCCCGATTGTCGTCATTGTGATCGGCGAGGGCGCCTCGGGCGGAGCACTCGGACTTGGGGTCGGCGACCGCATCCACATGCTTGAGAACTCGTGGTACTCCGTGATCTCGCCGGAAAGCTGCTCTCAGATTCTATGGCGATCGTGGGATTACAAGGAGGATGCTGCCCAGGCCCTCAAGCTGACCGCGAAAGACCTCCTCGAGATGGGCATCATCGACGAGATCATCGACGAGCCCGACGGCGGCGCCCACCGCAATTACGATGAAACGGCGAAGGCGGTCGGGACGGCGATCGTGAGATCGCTGGCGGAGCTCGGCGAGCTGTCGCCGGACGAACTCGTCAGCGCGCGCGTTGAGAAGTTCGACCGGATGGGATCCTTCGCGGCGGCGGAGAAAGCCTCCGTCGGATAATGATCGAGTACGTCCACCGCCACCGCGTCCGCTATCGAGAGGTCGATCCGATGGGCCTCGTTTACCACACCCACTACGTCGATTATTTTGAGGCGGCCCGCACCGAACTGCTCCGCGAGCTCGGCGTCGCCTACAAAGAGGTCGAGGACGCCGGGATCATCATGCCGGTCGTTGACCTGCACGTCAAATTTCATCGCCCCGCCGTCTATGACGACGTGCTCGCCATCACGGCGCGCGTCGAGGAGATACCGGAGATGCGGGCAAAAATCGACTACGAAGTACGCCGCGACGGTGAAGCACAGGTTCTGACGACCGGTCGCGTGACGCTCTGCTTTGTCGACCGCGAGCGCAATCGGCCGGTTCACGCGCCGGATTCATTTCGCCGCCTTTTCCAGCAAGCGTTGGAATCCACGGACGCATCCTCGGAGACCTCGTAGAATGCCGTGCAGGTTCCTCCCTTCGTAACAGATGACCGCCTTACGGATCTCATCGACCGCGCCCTGGAGGAAGACGTGGGAACGGGTGACGTCACCACCGAGGCAACCATCGGTGCGGAGACGCGCGCCGAGGCCACATTCCTGGCGAAGCAGGATGGAATCCTCGCCGGACGGCACGTCGCGGAGCGGATCCTCGAGCGAGTAGACCCCGACGTCGCATTCGAGTGGACCCGGGCAGACGGTCAGGCGATCTTCCGCGGAACGGCCTTCGGGACGATCAAGGGGCGAGCGCGGAGCATCCTGTCTACCGAGCGGCTGGTGCTTAATGTGATGCAGCGGATGAGCGGCATCGCAACCGCCGCCCACGCGTTCGTCGAGGCCGTGCGCGGATACGACGTCAAAATCCTCGATACGCGCAAGACGGCCCCGGGCCTACGGATGCTGGATAAATGGGCCGTTCGACTGGGTGGAGGCGAAAACCACCGCATCGGCCTCTACGACATGATCCTCATCAAGGACAACCACATTGCGGCCGCAGGGGGGATTGCAGAAGCCATCGATGCGGCCGTTCGATTTCGTGCCGATCGCGATCTCGATATCGAGATTGAAACGCGCACACTCGACGAGGTGCGAGCTGTGTTGGAGGATGGCCGATCGGACATGATCCTGCTCGACAACATGGTCAACTTCGGACCCTCGCAGAAACCGGACGTATCGACGCTTCGCGATGCGGTGGAGCTGATCGGTGGGCGAATGCCGACGGAAGCTTCCGGCAACGTAACGCGTACGACGGTCCGCGCCATTGCAGCCACCGGGGTCGATTTCATATCATGCGGCGTGCTGACGCACTCCGTCTCCGCACTCGATATTTCGCTGCAGATGCAACTCGAGGGTCGGCATCGATAGAAATTCCATGCATAATCTGCTCGTCAGCGTCGACTTCTCGGACATCACCGAGCTGCTCGTCGACCGTGCGGCGTCGATCGCCGACGCGTTCGGTAGCACGGTTCGGCTGCTGCACGTCGCCCCACCTGATCCCACCTTTGCGAGCTCGCGAGCATGGCCGCAGGAAGTTCGAGACGAGCTGGCGAAGGAGCTGTTCGGCGAGCACGACGTACTGAAGGATCTCGCGAAAGCCCTTCAGGAGCGGGGCATCGACGCCAAGGCGCTCGTAGATCGCGGTCCCATCGTCGACACGATCCTGTCGATCGCAAAAAAAACCAAGACGGACCTGATCATAGTGGGCTCCCGCTCGCACGGTGCCCTCTTCCAGCTGTCTCCGAGGAGCGTCGTAAAGGGTATCATCTCGAAGTCCCACTGCCCGGTGATGGTCATCCCGCAGCCGCTACCGGAGGGCGAGATAACGGGCAAGGTACCCGACAGCTGATCCACATCGCTACACGCGTGCGAGCAAATCCTGCACGAACGGCGTCTCGGGCCGCCGCTCGTTCCACTCGACGAACAGCTCCCGGCATCTTTTCCTGTGGACGCCCCCGACGAGTCGCGGCATAACCATGCCGGGGCTCTGCATCGGATCGCAGCGTCGTGCGCCGCCGTTGCTGGGGGCCGTAAGCCCATAGATGATCGTATCCACCCGCGCATCCATCGCCGCCCCGAGGCACATCATACAGGGCTCGAGCGTGGTGACGAGAATGAGCTCGCGCTTCTGCAGCTGTACCTTGCCGACGACCTCCATGAACGCCGCCATCTCGGCGTGCAGCAAGAAATTTCGGCTGGATTCCGTCCGGCTGTGTGCCCGAGCGACGACGCTGCCGTCACCGCGCGCAATCGCGGCCCCTACCGGAAGATTGCCCGAATCAAGCGCGCTGCGTGCCTCCGCCAGCGCCGCATCCATCAGCTCGTGCATCACGTCCCAGGTGAGATGCGCCGCCCCCGGCGAGGCGAGCGTCACCGCCTCGTCGAAACGATCGGCGAGCTCGGCCACGTCTTGATAAACGGCGCGCGCACCCTGACGGAGCATACGTTCACGGCCGTGAGCGCCCGTATCGACGCCGAGCGTCACCACACCCGCCGCCCGCGCGGACTGTACGTCGTACGGCGTATCGCCTACCAGCATGCATTGGGCGGGCGAGAGCTGCAACTTTTCCACGGCGGCGTTGATCGCATCGGGACTCGGTTTGCCGGTCTCTACGTCGTCATCGGAGATGAGGACGTCGGCGAGGCCGAGGTCGAGCCCCGACCTGGCGGCCACCCTCATTACGCTCTCTTCGGCCGAGCCGGTGGCGATAGCCGTCTTCAATCCTCTCGCCGACGCGGCGCGAAACGCCTGCTCAACGCCTGCGAACGCCCGCACGTCCTCCTCCTCGACTAGGGAGAGATAGATCTCATCGTGTGCATCCCGCAGGTCGTCGCCATGCTCCTCTTCCACGCTCTCGCCAAGCAGTGAGGGCACCAGCACGGACCCGCTCTTTCCGATCTCCAGCAGGACGCGATCGTCGCCAAGACGATAGCCGAATCGCTGCATCGCCAGGCTCCAGGCCCTCGCATGAAGATGGTTCGTGTCGAGAAGCGTGCCGTCGAGGTCGAAAATAATGGCGTCGAGTGCCATGGGGAAACGATTCTGATGAGCGGGAAGGGGATGGTCGGACCCGTTAGCCTGCGGCGGTGATTCGAGAATGCGTTCTCTGGCGCGTCTTGATACATTTTTGTTGCTTACGTGCACCTCGTTCGACGCGCCTGACCGCTGTCGCCGAGAAGAATCATACGATCGATCACAATATAGCAGGCGCAGCATGCAAGATGTTGAGCCGGACGACCTCTACGGCGGCATTGAAGCCGGCGGCACGAAGTTCGTCTGCGGCATCGCCGATGAGAAGGGCCACCTCATCGACCAGACCGACTTTCCCACCACGTCGCCCGACGAGACGCTCCAACAGGCCGTCACCTTCTTCCGCCCATATCGTGACGGCGGCCGGCTCCGCGCTGTCGGCATCGGCTCGTTCGGTCCCATCGATCCGGATCCGTCGTCGGCGACGTTCGGATTCATCACGTCGACCCCGAAATCGGGCTGGCAGCATACGGATTTTGCCGGCTTCGTGGAGCGCGCCCTCGACCTCCCGGTGGCGTTCGACACGGACACGAACGCGGCCGCCGTCGGCGAGCACGAGTGGGGCGCCGCGAAGCACCTCGACACCTTCGTCTATCTCACCGTCGGTACGGGCGTGGGCGGAGGCGGATTGGCACGTGGTCGGCGCCTTCGCGGTCTCGTCCATCCGGAAATGGGACACCTGGCACTGCCGCGCGCCGAGGCCGACGACTTTGACGGAAACTGCCCGTTTCACGGGGATTGTCTTGAGGGGATGGTCTCCGGTCCGGCTATCCGGGCGCGTACCGGCCGTCCCGCAGACGAACTCGCCGACGATGACGACGTGTGGCAACTTACGGCGCACTACCTTTCGGCGGCGCTCATCAACTACACGTACGTACTTTCGCCGCAGCGCATCATACTTGGCGGCGGTGTAATGCGCCGCACCCACCTGTTTCCGCGCATCCGCGAAGGTGTGCTGAAGGGGCTGAACGGATACATCCGCTCTGACGATATTCTCCAACGTGTAGACGCGTACATCGTGGCGCCGGGGCTCGGTGCGCGCTCCGGCGTGCT
Organism: uncultured Rhodothermales bacterium; assembly: GCA_964591285.1. GTDB lineage: Bacteria > Bacteroidota > Rhodothermia > Rhodothermales > VXPQ01 > CAZQAS01. The sequence continues at coordinate 3,569 of CAZQAS010000145.1, read as the reverse complement.
TGGCGCGACCGTTCTCGCGAGGGAAGCGGTGAAGAACACGTGACGGGGAGGTAGAAACATTCAGCCACCACGGGTATTTGAGTCTCGTCCTTTCCCACCGGCCGACCAGAGCCAGTACGAGTCATGTTGCAGGAGCAGAGCCGGCTTTTTCAGCGGCTGCTTTTCGGCGTCGACATCCTCTTGATCATTGTGGGATGGTCGCTTGCGTGGTTCATACGCTTCCAGGTGCTCTCCTGGATCGACTTCATCCCGCCGCCCGAATGGCATCCGTACACGATCTACCTGGGTTTTCTCCCCTGGGTTCTGATCGTCTCGTCGGGTGTTTTTTGGGCATCGGGGCTCTACGATCCGGAGCGGTTTCAGCGCCTGACTCGGCTCATCTACAGCGTCGCCAAAGCCGTCGCGCTGGGGCTGCTCGTAACGGCCGCATCCCTGTCGTTCTACCGCGCGCTCTATTTCTCGCGGCTGCACATGATCCTCTTCGGCGTGGTCACGCCGTCGATGATGATTCTCGTGCGGATTATTCTCTACACGATGATGCGGCGCGCTCGACGACGCGGCGTGAATCTCCGACGCGTCCTGATAATCGGTGCAGGGCGCGCGGGGCGGAAGCTTGAGGAGTCATTCCGGCAGTATCCTTGGATGGGCTTCGACGTGGCGGGCTTCCTGGACGATCACAAGGTCGACCAGCCGGACGTGCTCGGGGTCGTCGACGATGCACCGGAGGTCGTCGATCAGTTCGAGCGCGAAGGTCGTCCGATCGACTATGTATACATCGCTCTTCCGGTCTCCGCGCTCGGCAAGCTGGAGGAGGTCGTCGATGAGCTCTCCAGCCGGCTCGCGCACGTCTGCGTGGTGCCGGACATCTTCCAGTTCGACATCGTCAACAGCCGGATCAGCGACGTGGACGGACTTCCGGTCATCCACATCGTCGACGAGGCGCCTCTCGAATTCAGCCGCATCACTAAGCGCGTGATCGACATCGTATTCTCGAGCGTCGTCCTTGTCGTCACCTCGCCGCTGTTCCTGTTCATCGCCATCGCCGTAAAGCTCTCCTCACCGGGACCCGTATTCTATCGCCAGCGGCGCATGGGGCTGAACGGCCAGAATTTCGAAATCCTGAAGTTTCGGTCGATGCCGGTGAATGCGGAAGCAAAGACCGGCGCGGTGTGGGCACGACCGGATGAAGATCGCGCGACATCCTTTGGCCGCTTTCTGCGGCGAACCTCGCTGGACGAGCTACCGCAGTTTATCAACGTTCTGAAGGGCGACATGTCGGTCGTCGGACCAAGGCCGGAACGACCTGTATTTATCGAAGAATTCCGCGACCGTGTGCCTCGCTATATGCTGCGCCATAAGGTCAAGGCCGGCATTACGGGCTGGGCGCAGGTGAACGGATGGCGCGGCAACACCTCCATCGAAAAGCGAATCGAATACGACCTCTATTACATCCAGCACTGGTCGCTGAAGCTGGATTTCAAGATCATGGTGATGACCCTGTGGTCCGGATTCGTGCACAAGAACGCCTACTAATTCGATCTCGGACCGGAACGCACCGGACGGGTGATTGCCGCTCCCTTTTCGGATTCTGACGCCTGCACCAAGTGCTTGATGTTAGCCTTGAACTGGCCGCTTCCCGGATTTCTTTCGGCGGAAATCACGTACATCCGCCAAAACGATCAGCACGGCCAGCAGGATTAGTGGCGACACCGGCACCGCAAAACGGGCGGCACTGACCGGTCCGGTCGCTGCGGCGACGTATCCGACAATGAGCAGCAGGCCCCACTTGATCTCCACCGGCACCCGCGCGAACGCCGACGCCGCCAATCCGACGGTTCTGATGAGGTTTGCAGCAGCGATGATGAGAAGAATGATGACCAGCAGTGCAGGCTGGGAGCGCAGATACGTCCAAACGCCCTTCGGGCCTTCCGCCGAAAAATGGTATAAGAGTCCGGCTTTTCCGGACGGAATCCCGATAAAATTATAGAGGTCGAACCGGCCGGGATCCAGGAAGAAGCCGACCACGCCGCGGAGATGAAAAAGCACATACGACGGCAGGCGGGGGCGTATCAATTCCCATGATCCATCGTGCAGGATTTCCTGCTCTTCCGCAAACGTATTCGCATCATCCGCTTCCTGATGCACAGCGGTGACGAGAGAGTCCGCCACGTCCACACCCTCTGTCTGAATGAGCAGATACCGTGTGTTGTAATCCAGAAGATTGGTCGTCTGGATGCTCGAAAAGTGAAAATGGCCCGTTCGATGAAGATTCCATCCACTATAGGCAAGGATTAGCACGAGAGGAATGACCGCTGATGCGATACAGCGGCCGTCGCGGCGTCGCCACGTCAAGAAGGCGAGCCAAGCAAGGTTCGGCAACACAAACAGGTACATCACCGGTTTTGTAAGCGCCGCGGCCGCAAGAAGCACGTTGTAGGCCACCAGGGCGCGCGAGGAACCCTCAAGAGCATAGATGGAAAAGGCATAGAACGCCGCCACCAGACAGGTCTGCAGCAGCATCTCGCTCATGACCATATTCGCATAGACAAACTGCGAGGGGAAGGCGAGAATCAAGGCAAAGGCCGCCCACTCGAGGTTCTCTCGGCGCTTCAGTCGCTGAAGTAGGCGGAGTATGAGATAGAAGTTGAGGAGGCTGAGAAGATTCTGGACCACGAGCACACCTGCGAAAAATCCGGTGTGCGCACCCGTGACAGCCAGCAAAAGCGGATACATCGGCGACCGCTTGGAGTATAGGCTCGGATCGGTGGTGCCGGTCAGATCCCCCGCGTACAACGCGCCGTGCTCGACCAGATTCCTCGCGGCATGAAGATATTCGTAGGAGTCGGAGAGGTAGGGGTCCGCATGGAAGACCTGATAGACGAAAAACGCGGCATGCACACCGGCGAGCACGGACCAGACGGCGCGTTTCGATCGCATCCTATAGCGTTTTTGCAGTCCAGATTTTGAGGTTTAAGGCACCATAGGCGGCGACGGGTGTTCAACGACCGGCCCCACGGTCACGACCCTCAAACGCGCGATTAGTGGCTCGAGTAATCCGGTACCGAATGTTTGACGATAACGTGTGGTGGTGATTCGGCACTGCCTTACCCGGCTCAAGAACTACGCTGACGCGTGGACATAGGTGGCGTTCCTTAGTGATTCAGCTTCACGACATATCTCTCAGCTTCGGCGGCCAGCGCGTCCTGGACGGGCTCTCCTGGAGTATACCGCCCGGTGAACGCATCGGGCTCATCGGCAAAAACGGCGCCGGCAAATCGACCCTGCTCCGCATCATTAGCGGTGAGATCAAGCCGGATGCCGGGCGCGTGCAGATCGGCAGCCGGACCTCCATCGGCTATCTCGAGCAGGACGTGCAGGCATTGGACTCCGAGGCCGCCGTACTCGATGAAGCGATGGCTGGATTCGGTGATTTAGAGGCGCTCGACGAAGAGGAGGCGCGCCTCACGGAAGAGCTCGAACAGTACTCCGACCACGAAGACCCGGGCTACGAGAGGCTGCTGCACGCGCTCGACCGGGTCCACACTGAGATGGCCGCCGGCGACGCCCAC
>CAZQAS010000144.1:7651-9475 GCA_964591285.1 uncultured Rhodothermales bacterium | reverse complement strand
GTCAGCGCGTTCCAGGTCTCCGCTCCTTTGGCCATGACGGCCCCTCTCACCGCGCCCATGCTGGAGCTTGCGGCGTCGATCAGATCCACAAAGTATCGCTTCGGGCGAGACCAGAGCGCCGAGGCGACCGCGGCCGCGCCGTCGCGGGCAACACCTCCGAGCAGGCGCGCGGCCTGAACCGCGGCAGCATGACGGATCGCGCTGCGTTCCGGCCGGATCACAGAGCGGCAGTACTGCCGCGTGATGATACCGACGCGAAGCGTGAGGTACGCATTACCCGCTCCAGTCGTGACCGAGTTGACGAACAAGCCCGCTGCCGCGCTCATGCCGGGAACGGCGGCGACGGTCGACCCCAGAACGGCCGTCACCACCGGCTGTATCTGCTCGGATAAATCCACGTCCTCGAGCTCGGCCGCGACGAATGCGGTCGCGGCGACATTCGAGTACAGGTACACGAGATCGCGGATGGTGGGCCGTTGATAATAGACTCGCGCGACGTGCAGAACGAGCTTGCTTTGCGCGGCGAGTACGAGCAGCGCGTCCAGACTCCCGTTCTGCGAGATGGCCGTCATCATGAAGACCTGCGAGGCCGCGGCCTTGGTCTTCTCATCGGCGAGGACGTCGAGGCGGCTCAGCGCAGCCTGGATGTCGTCAATTTCATTGGGCGCACCCGAAACGTGTGGATTACGTTCGAGGCGTCGGCGAAGGCGCTGCAGGTGTTTTTCGTACGCCGGCCGGTCGACCTCCGCCGGCGGTACCAGGGCAGCGGGCATGGTGAATAGGATGAAGAGCGGCACGCCCACGCAAAATGCAAAAACGGCTACGATCCCCCAGAACACGACGTCTCCCAGCACCGGATGGGCGCGGCCGGCGAGCTCCACGAGCTGGAAGGATTGGTTCACGACGATCACGAAGAAGCTGATCATCGCGAGAATGGCCAGTGGTATCAGGATGCCCGCAAGTCGTCTACGCATCGCGCCGGTCGCCGGTTGGGAATAGGCCCATCTTTATCGCCTACGACCGAGGCACCATTTCGGATGCAAGTGATGGGCCGTCGTGCGCTTTTGTCCAGGCGCCTGGACAAATCGATGCAGGATGGCGAGCCTGACACGGCTACGTCAACGAACCACCGCCTCACGTTCGGTAGCGCCGGCCGGACGTACCCTCCGAAAACGCCGTTCATCGGACGACCGTCAGCACGCTTGACGTGCGAGAGCCCGCTTGATTTGTAATCGTCAGCAGGTACGTGCCCGAGCTCAGATCCGACACGTCGAGTTGCGCACTTCCGAGCCTTCTATCTTTTCGTGAGATCGCACCACCCGCGAAGCAGCGTCCGAGAAGGTCGCAAAGCTGCACGTCCGCGCTCGGAGACGGCTCAAACTCCAGCGTTACCGTGTGGCGCGCCGGATTTGGATAGACCGCAAGGGGTCCCTCCGGTTGCGCTTCCTCCCATTCGTCCCCCACCGTTATGGGCGGCGTTCCGTATTCGACCCCCCCGATCCGCGCGTAACTCAAGTCCGTGGTCGGGCCATCGAAAAAAGCTTCGGCCACGCGTCCGAAATCGGCCGCATAGACCGCCGTCGTGTAGTAGGAGATTCCTTGGAGAGGATCGGGCACCTGAAGCGTCTTGATGGCAGCCACTTCAACCTCGCCCGACTCATTCAGATAGATACTTTCGTCATAGCCACCGCCGACGTACTCGTCGCCGAAATCACCTTCTAGCGTGTCGCCGAAGTCGGCATGGTACCAGTAGGTGGCCGAATCCGGATCGGTCGTATCCGCCTCGAGGTCCGTGAAGACAAGGACGGCGCCGACGTCGTTGTA
>CAZQAS010000144.1:6397-7551 GCA_964591285.1 uncultured Rhodothermales bacterium | reverse complement strand
CCCAGGTGCGAGTCGGCGTGCCGGCTACGCACCTCCGTCCGAACCATTCCCAGACTGACGTCTTTTTTCTCGATGACCAGTTCTGGCTCGAGTGGCTCGTAGAAGCTGGGCCAGCCCGTGCCGGAATGGAACTTGGTCGTGGAGCTAAAGAGCGGTTCACCCGAGACGACGTCAACGTAGATCCCGGGGCGCTCGTTGTCATAATACTCGTTCTGGAAAGGCCGCTCGGTGGCATTCTTCCGTGTAACGCGATACTGCACCGGCGTTAGCCGCCCCCGAAGCTCCTCGTCGGAAGGCATTTCAAAGCTGCGCCACGCGTCCGACGGATCGGGCCCGGAATTCGATCCGGCATCGCCCAGCTTCGTTGCGCTCGACGTCTCCTTCGACTTCAGCGGCTGCGGATGAGCACTGCCCCAGACGCGCTTCAGGAACGGCCCGCGCCCTGACCGCTCATAGTAGTTTTCATAGCTGTCGGGGTGCTTCAGATAGTAATCTTGATGGTACTCCTCGGCAGCGTAGAACTCATCATAAGGCTCGATCGCGACCACGATGGGCTCCTCGAACGGCCCCGTTTCCGCAAGCTGTGCTTTCGATGCTTCCGCAACGCGCTTCTGCTCCTCGTTGTGGTAGAAAATGACAGGGCGATACTGCGATCCGCGGTCGGCGAACTGGCCGCCGGCATCGGTCGGGTCGATGGAGTGCCAGTACACTTCGAGGAGCTCCTCGTAGGAGATGACATCGGGATCGTAGATCACCTGGACAGATTCAACCCAGTCGGTCCTCCCGGAAGCGACGTCGTCGTAGGTTGGATCCGGCGTGGTGCCACCGGAGAACCCGGAGACGGCAGCCTTCACACCGCGAACCTCCTGCAGGGCGGATTCCGTGCACCAGAAGCATCCGCCTGCGAGCGTTGCCTGGCGGAGCGAGGTGTCGGCGCGGACCGCCTCGGGCACGACGGCGCGCTCGGAAAGGGGGTGCTGCGTCCGGTTCGCGGCCAGCGCGGCCGCAATGGCTACGGCCGACGCGCAAAGAACGACCAGTGCGTATCGAGTAATCTTCCTCATGGCGACGTAATGGATAAATATGTGGAGATTCGCCGCTCGGGATCGCCAGGGACACCGACACGGTCTGGATCGTGATCCCAGTCAATCAAC
>CAZQAS010000144.1:0-6297 GCA_964591285.1 uncultured Rhodothermales bacterium | reverse complement strand
TTTATTTACCACACCCAGGTGCGGTTGGGTCCGTACCCATCAGACGCCGCGCCGGTGAGCTGCAGGGGCCGGGGTTTGAGGAATGCAATAGAGTGAAGGTGGTCGCCGGGCTACCGCCGAATGAGGTACTGAAACTTGAAGAATATCTGGCGCTCGACCGGCACGAAGCTGTTTGTCCCCAGCCGGCCGTAATCGTGCGTCGAGCCGACGTAGAACACCGAGAAAGGATTGAGCTGAAACGTGAGGAGGGGCTCCAGGTCGAGCCGATCGTCGAAGTCGTCGTATTGGGTGATGAGCCGCACGGAGAGCGCTCGCGTGAGCTGAACGTCGACGCTCGTGCGAAGAATGAATCCACTAAAGAACTCCTCGCTCGTTTCGAGGTCCTGAAGCGACGCGAAGTCGATCGACGGGTTAATCACGAGACGCTGAAGAGGCTTGATGGTCAGAAACGCCCCCGTCTCCAGCCCCCGGCCGATTTCCGGCGGAGACTGGAAGCGCGCGATCCGGCGTCCTCCGGAAATATAGAAGCCACCGCCAAGCGGATCGCTAAATCGACTGTTCACGCTGATCGTCCACGATCTGAGCCCTTCAAACAAATCCGCGCGGAAGCGCTCGCGGTTGAACCCGTAGCTCATGTGCACGTTGGTCTGACCGCGCATCTGCAGATTTAGCATCGGCTGGATCTCGCCCTCCTTGAACGCACCGTCGAAATTAAGCTGGCGTCTCATGAAGAATCCGGGGGATATCGTGACGAAAAAGCTGTTCTCGGGATAGATGTTGAGCCCCTGAAACATTCGAATGGCGTGGAAATCGTTCTGGCGAACGAAGCCGTTTGCCGTCCGAAACGTCGGGCTCTGAGCCGAATAGCCGACGTCGAAATTCCACAGACGAGAATTCCGATCGAAGCTCAGGAAGACGCCGTGGCCCAGGAACGATTCACCGTCTAGGGCAGCGGTATGTCGGCCGCGGGCGAATGTCTCCACGTCAACCTGCTCGGAGAGTGTCGGACTGTTGGGTTCCGTCGTTCGGCTGACGGCGACCTGTGCCTCCAGTCTGTAATTCTTGAGGAACTGAACTTTAAGGTCCGTGCTCGCAATCGACCCGCCCCCACCGTCAACGAGCCGGCGATCTGTAACGGTTGCTCCGAGGAATGAACTCGCACCGAACGTGTGCCGGGCGCGCACAATGTTGGAGAAACTTCGCCCTGCCCGCACGAGGTTGCTTTGTTCTTCGAAAGGCAGCAGGACGGGCGTATCCTGATCGAGAGCGTTTAGAATCGCGATGCTGGTTCGGCCCGCCCGTCCGGTCCATTTGAGCGCTCCGATGGGATTGTTGATGGAGCGGGTGTAGACCACGTCCAGCCACGTGCTGAAAAGATCGCTTCCCTCCTGGAAAAACGGACGTCGTTCCGGAAAGAACAGGGCGAAGGTCGAATTTACGTCGATTCGAGCGGCATCGGATTCAATCTGGCTGAAGTCCGGGTTGATGGTTGCTTCTGCGGCAAGGCTCGAGGTAAGATTGTATCGCACATTCAGCGACACCTCCGGCGTGATTCGCTCGTTATCGAGCCCGGCGCCGGGGTCATCTTCGTCGGCCAGAGCCCCGGAGTGCGATCCAACGAAGGCCGGGATTAGCGAAAGTTTGGTCCCGGGCTTTACGCCTTCAATCCCCGTCAACGTGCCGAGTTGACAGAGTATGCACGGGTCACCCAGGTCGGCAGAAGCCCACGAGTAGAGCCGGCGGGCATCGCGCGGATGGTTTCGGAGGAACGTGATGCGCCACGTCTGGACCGTCGTGTTGGGAAAGCGAAGTGAGCCGAAGGGGATCGCCATCTCCACCTGATACCCGAACTCGGTGATCCGCCCTTCTGAATAGTAGATGAGGTCGAAACCGACGTCCTCGTTACCTCCGGCCGACATGAACAGATCGCCCTGGATCCCGAGGGGATTGGCGAATATCTCGTAAGCCTGGCCCGCATCGCCATACGTATCGAGGATGATGCCTACCCAATCGTCCTGAAAGATTTCGTCGCGGTTGCGGAACGTCGCACGAATGGAGGATGGATCATCATAGGCGCGAAACGCGACGTAGAGATTCTGTTCGTCGTAGGTAACGAGAGCCTCGGACCGGACCGGCGGCTCGACTTGATTACCTGGCTGAACTTCTGCAAAGCCTGAAAGAAGTGTAGCCGCGCTCCACGCGGGCTCATCCAGCTCCCCGTCGACCTTGATGGTCCCCGACGTACGTCCGATCTCCGCAACAGGCAGTACCCTTGGTTGGAACGTCGCCGTGTCGACTTGCGCCGTGTCGATTTGCGCCGAAACGGTTTGCGCCGCGACTGGGAGAGCGAGCAGTGCAGCAAGGAGGATAGTGAAAATATGCGGACCGGGGGGTCGGGCCGGCATCGGTCAGGTGAGATCGGACCAGAGAGCCTGTTGGAGATAAGCAGTTTTTTGGCGCTACCTCCTGGTCCGAAGACGGACGAGTCGAGAGAATTGTTACAACGTCCATTTCCAGCAGCCGATGTCCCTTCAGGTCATGAGCTATGAACTCGAATGGCTTGATGGATGCATGCGCACGACGCTACGCCGGTCACGACGGCGGTGCCGATGTCCGGCTCGCTCGCTCGAACCACTCCGCCCGCGGGAACGTCACCGCGAACCCGATCACGAAGACGAGCGCGCTGATGATCAGGAGGTTTGCCGAGCCGGTAAGCAGGAAGAACACGCCGGCGACGAGCGCCTGCCCTTCGAGAAGCGCCCATGCGATGATCAGGTTCGTCTGCAGGCGGGCTGCATTCGGGTGGGCTGCCGCCGGATCGCGGCGCGACGCATCCGGATCCGGGGATAACGCTCTGGACCGAAAAGCCAGCGCCGCGGCGAAGGCGCTTAGGGCCACAGCGATCACGATGGCCAGCATGACGCGTGGATCGATGTTCAGCCCGTCAGCGAACCCTCCTTCGCCCGCGTTCAGAACGAAGACGATCGCCCAGAAGGCTATGACCCCGAACATGAGCGCGCCGCAGATGAGTTGCGCGGTTCGAAGACTCGGTGTGATTTGATCTGCCATGTGAATTTCGTCCTTTCGGATTGTTAGGTCGAGCCTGACGAAATAACTACGCGTACTACTTCACTTGAGTCCTGCACACGCCCGCCTTTTCAACGATGAATGGCTGCGGGTGAGCGGTGTAAGGACCTGCACTACGCTGCGCGCGATGTTTAGCGGAGCCGAACGAGCTTAGCCGCGAAACTCCGAGCTCCGCAAATATGAATTTCGGTGCACGGATCGGTCTCAGCCGAGCAGACCTACCTGCTCAACCAGGGTCCGAAACCGCGGGTCTGGGCGTAGAGGGTCGAAAAATGGGTCCACGTTCATGAGTCTGACTAGCCTGACTCGCTCTTCGCAGGCTTTTTCAAGGTACTCTAAGGCATGGTCTTTCTCATTCAGGCCAACGTAGATCATGGCCCTGTGAAACGGATAAGCGTACTTTTCATTCGCAAGCTGATCCAGCTCGCGGAGCATCTTTCGTGCTTCGGTGTGATTTCCCATGCGTGCATAGGTGTACCCGAAGAGGCCTTTTACATCTGGCACGATCGCACCCCGAGTCTCAGCCCTGTGTAATGCGGCGATGGTTTCCTCGAATCTTCCCTGTTGCACGTATGACAGTCCGAGATAGAAGTGTGCGATGGTATAGCTCGGATTTATATCGAGGAGTTTCAGATGGAGGGCGATTGCCTCTTCGTAACGGCGTGCAAAGTGTAACGTCAACCCTTCGGCGGCCTGAGCAGGGAGGTACAGCGGGTCCAGCTCCCGCGCCATGCGCACCTCGGCCAATGCCTCATCGAAATTGCCCAGGTCCCTGAGATATCCGGCGAACCACAGATGTGCAGTCGCATAGCTCGGGTTTAGCGCGAGTGCCCGCCGGTAGTGTTGCCCGGCTGCCTCCCAATCCCAATAATAATCGGCAAGCGTTGTTGCCAGCGAAGCGTGTGCCTCAGCAAGTTCGTCGTCGATCTCCAGCGCCTTCCGTGCTGCGGCTCGCGCCCGTGGATGAGCCTCCTCCGGGGGGAGCACCGACAAACTGCCAAGCAGCGAGAAAGCGTCGGCCAGGCCAGTCCAGGCTCGCGCAAAGGTCGGATCAAGATCGAGCGCCTGTTGAAAGTAGGCTCTTGCCTGCTGCACCGACGCTCCGTCGCGCTTGTTCCAGAAATAGCGGCCTCTCAGGTATGACGTGTACGCCTCCGGGACGTCGGTCCCCGTCTTCACGAGTTGCCTTAACTCATTAGACGGGATCTGCTCATGCAGTTCGGAAGCCACCGTCTGCGCGATGCTCTGCAGCAAGGTCGGCACATCCTCCAGCACCACACTGTGTTCCGCTGCCCATGTACGCTCGTTGCGATTGGTGTCGACGAGATGGATGGTCAGATGCACCTGGTCACCGATCTTGCGTACGCTACCTTTGAGGAGCGTCTTTACGTCAAGCTCCCGACCTATCTTCGTCGTGTTCTCGGTGGCATCCTTGTACGACTTGACAGATGTGCGGGCGATGACCCGGACTCCGCGCAACTTCGATAGGCGGTCGATAAGATCTTCTGTCATGCCGCCAGCAAGGTAGTCGTCGTCCGGGTTCGGACTGAAGTTGGACAGCGGCAAGACGGCGAGGCGTCGGAACTGAGGGCTTCTCTCCCCACCCGCAGTGCTGCGCGTTTCGATGGCACGCAGATCGGCCAACACGTCGACGGCCCGCTGATACCTCTCGGCAGGAGCTTTCTTGAGGCAAGTTTCAACGAGACGCGCGAGCAGGGCAGGGACTTCCGGACGCAGTTGCTGAACCGGCTCCGGCTCGTCATATCTGATGGCGTTGATCACCGTCCGGATGTCCTCGCCCCGAAAGGGCTGTCGCCCGGTGAGCATCTCATAGAGGACTACACCCAGGCTCCAGAGGTCTGTTCGGCCATCGACAGCCTCGCCGCGCGTCTGCTCCGGGCTCATATAGGCTATCGTCCCCGCGGCCCTCCCCTCCTTCAGCAGATCCGTGCCCTCCACCTTGGCGATACCGAAATCGAGAATCTTGGCCGCGCCCTCTCCGGTGAGCATCACATTTGACGGCTTGATGTCTCGGTGAATGATTCCGCGGCGATGTGCAGCACGGAGGCCGTCCGTGACCTGACGCACCTGTTCGAGCACCTCGTTAACAGGCCGCGGTCCCCGGGCGATTCTCTGTTTAAGCGTTTCGCCCTCGTAACAGGCGAGTGCGAGAAAGAGCCTTCCCTCCGTCTCCCCGATGTCGTAGACGGTGCAGATATTTGGGTGGTCAAGCGCCGATGCCGCCCTGGCTTCATAGATGAGGCGGACCTTGGCTGCGTCGTCGGCAGCGAGATGGCCTGGGAGAAACTTGAGTGCAACGAGGCGGTCGAGTCTCCGGTCGTATGCTTTGTATACGACGCCCATTCCACCGCTACCGAGTCGCCCCAGTACTTCATAATGTGCAATCCGCTGCCCCGCAGGAATCTCCTCCGGCGCTTCTTCCACGAACGCCCCCAAAGCGGCTGGAAGCACCTCACCGGCGAGTTGCTCTAAGTAGTCAGGCGCTTCGTCATAGGAGGCCAAAAGTGAGATCAGCTCCGCATGCAAAACCGGATCACCCCTGTAAGTCTCGTCGAGAAAGGTCGCGCGTTCCCGGGCCGACAGGGCCTGCACGTGCTCGAACAGCTCACCCAATCGTTCCTGTTGTGCTGCATCCATGATCACGACTCGTCTATACGCAATCGCATGCGCCCAATGAGATTAGATACGCAAATCCTGCATGTATTCAAGTGAATGACTTCGTGCGTCGCCTTCGGCCCCAGTCGCTTCGCTCATCTACTGCCGTGATTTCGCTTCGCTCATTTCACGGTGAAGCCATGCCTGCGCGACAGCCCAGTCCCGCTTGACGGTCCTGGGCGAGATGCTCAGAGCTGCCGCCGTGTCCTCAACCGTCATGCCCCCAAAGAACCGGCACTCGACGACCTGGCTACGGCGTGGATTCACCTGCTCCAGCCGCTGAAGGACCACGTCGAGGACTGCAAGTTGCTCGGCTTGCTCCTCGGAAAAAATGGGTGTCGGTCCGGAGACCTCCGCCCCCTGTTTTAGCGACACCTTTTTCACGTGGCCGCCTCGCTTCTTTGCCTGGCGTTCGCGGGAGTAGTTGCACAAAATGTGGCGCATCGCCTTCGCAGCGAGTGCGAAGAAGTGAACGCGGTTCTCCGCCACGACCTGCTCCTGGTCTACCAGCTTGAGGTAGGCTTCGTGGACGAG
>CAZQAS010000143.1:0-9796 GCA_964591285.1 uncultured Rhodothermales bacterium | reverse complement strand
CCGCGCATCATCGACGAATCGACCAAGGCGCGGATGAAGGAAATCCTCTCCGAGGTGCAGTCCGGCCAGTTCGCCAGGGAGTGGATCGACGAGTCTGAGGCAGGAGGAGATCGATTACTGGAACTGCGGCAGCGGTCCAAGGACCATCCCATCGAGAAGATCGGGAAGAAGCTGCGCAGCATGATGAGCTGGATCCGCGGCGGCGATACCAACCGATCGGAGCAAGAGGCGGTCGCCGAGCACGTTTGACGAATGCCTGAACGCAAGACATATCGTATTGCCTGGCTGCCCGGAGATGGGGTCGGCCGCGAGGTGACGGACGTAGCGCTACGCGCCGTCATTCGTGTCGGCGCGGTCTTCGGCTTTGGGATCGAGGCGACGGAGTATTTGGTCGGCGGTGCGGCTATCGACGAGCTCGGAAGTCCCCTTCCGGAGACGACGCGCCGTGCCTGCCTAGAGTCCGACGCGGTGCTGCTCGGCGCCGTCGGTGGCCCGCGCTGGGACGACCGCGAAGGCGACGAGCGGCCGGAAGCCGGCCTCCTTCGCCTGCGCAAGGAGCTCGGCGTGTTCGCCAACCTGCGTCCGGTCGTCGTACCGGTAGCATTGGCCTCGGGCTCGCCGTTGCGGCGTGAGATCGTCGCAGGCACGGATCTGCTCATCGTGCGGGAGCTGACCGGCGGTATTTATTTCGGAAGGCCGAGAGAACGCCGGTCTACGGACGCCGGCGAGGAGGCCTGGAACACGATGCGATACTCCGAAGGCGAGATCGCCCGCATCGCTCGCATCGCCTTCGAATGGGCGCGTGGTAGGCGCAGCCGCGTCACGTCGGTCGACAAGGCGAACGTGCTGGAGGTCTCCCGGCTCTGGCGTGACGTCGTAAAGCGCGTGGGTGCCGATGAATTCCCGGACGTCTCTCTGGAGCACCTGTACGTCGACAACGCGGCCATGCAGCTCGTCCGGAGGCCGTCGGATTTCGACGTCGTGGTGACGGCGAATCTTTTCGGGGACATCCTTTCGGACCTCGCTGCCACGCTGCCCGGATCGCTAGGTCTGCTACCTTCTGCAAGCATCGGAGGGAAGGTGGGCTTGTTCGAACCTGTGCACGGCAGCGCCCCGGACATTGCCGGGGAGGGCAAGGCGAATCCGATCGCGGCGATACTGAGCGCGGCCATGATGCTTGAACACCTTGGCGAATCGGACGCCGCATCGGCGCTTCGGCGCGGGGTCACGGACGTGCTGGACCGCGGCGGTCGAACGAATGACGTCTGGCAGGAGGGCTGCGATCGCCTGTCGACCTCGGAAATGGGTGAGAGGATCGCCGAAGCAGCCGTAGGCGACGCTGAAGTATTGACCTGACATCGCTGTGAAAGCTCATACGCAATGAAAGATCGAGTCATAATTTTCGATACGACGCTTCGCGACGGGGAGCAGGCTCCCGGCGCCGCGATGACGATCCCTGAGAAAGTGCGGATCGCCGGCCAGCTCGCCAAGCTGAACGTCGACGTGATCGAGGCCGGTTTCCCGATTTCCTCCCCCGGGCAGTTTGATGCCGTGGCACGGGTCGCCGAGGAGGTGAACGGACCGGTGATCTGCGGCCTTGCCCGGGCGCTCGAAAAGGATATACATTCGGCCGGCGAGGCCCTAAAGGGGGGCGAGCGGACCCGCATCCACACCTTTATCGCGACGAGCGACATCCATATCGATGCCAAGTTCGGCGATCCGCGGTTTGGGACGAGCCTCGCGGAGAAGCGGGCGACGATCGTACGGATGGCGCACGAGGCGGTCGCGCTCGCGCGAACCTACACGGACAATGTAGAATTCAGCGCCGAAGATGCCGGCCGCACCGACCACGGCTTCCTCTGCGAGGTGATCCGCGCCGCCGTGGAGGCCGGTGCCTCGACCATCAACATTCCGGATACCACCGGCTACTGCACGCCGGCCGAGTACCACGCCATGTTCGAGGCGGCGTGGGAGTGCATACCGGAGGGCGCCGACGTGGTGCTTTCGGCGCACTGTCACGATGATCTCGGTCTAGCGGTGGCCAATACCATCGCGGCCGTCGGCGCGGGCGCGCGCCAGGTCGAGTGCACCGTCAACGGCATCGGCGAGCGGGCGGGCAACGCCTCTCTCGAAGAGATCGTGATGGCGCTCCGCGTGCGCTCGGAGCAGTTCGGCGTCGATACGGCGATTGAGGCGACACATCTCACCGAAACAAGCCGCATGGTCTCCCTGGCTACCGGTTTTCCGGTTCCGCCGAACAAGGCGATCGTCGGCCGAAATGCCTTTAGTCACGAGGCCGGCATCCACCAGCACGGCGTTCTGAAGCGGCGGGATACCTACGAGATTATGGAGGCGTCCGACGTCGGTCAGACCGCCGAACAGATACGGCTCGGGCGACACTCGGGGCGGCACGGATTCTTCAGCCGCCTTGCTCGCCTCGGGATCGAAGTGGAGGAAGAGCGCAAGGACATGGTCTACGAGCTGTTCGTGCAGCTGGCAGATCGCAAGAAAGAAATTTTTGACGAGGATCTGATTCACTTAGTACAGGGGAACGAGGAACAAGCTATGCAACCGCATTTTCGCCTGGATGGACTATCCGTCACCGTGGGCACAGGCACGCAGCCGGCCGCGGAGGTCGCCGTTTTTCACACACGCACCGGTGAGCTGAGAACCGAAACCGGTACCGGCGACGGTCCGGTCGACGCGATCTATCGCGCGATCAATTACGCCGTCGGCAGCGCACACGATCTGGAGAGCTATTCTATTCGCTCTGTTTCGGAAGGCGCCGACGCCATCGGCGAGGTGACCGTGCTCGTCGGCGAGGGCGGCGCCTACTTCAAGGGCACCGCCAAGAACACCGACGTCCTGCAGGCCTCGGCCGATGCCTATCTCGATGCGCTTAATCATCTGGAGGCGTATCGATCCGACGAGGAGAACGTCGCCTTCGTCGGCAACGGCATCATGCGTTCCTTCCAGGGAGGTATCGCGTGACGATCACCGAAAAAATACTGGCTCGACACGCCGGACGCGATCGCGTGGCGCCGGGCGATAATATCTGGGTGGACGTCGATACGCTCATGACGCACGACGTCTGCGGACCGCCCACCATCGACATTTTCAAGCGGGAGTTTGGTGCGGATGCGCGCGTGTGGGATCGCGAGAAGCTGGTCATCATTCCGGACCACTACATCTTCACGAAGAACCACCACGCGAACCGCAACGTGGACATTTTGCGGGACTTCGCGGCCGACCAGGACCTGCCGTATTTCTACGACGTCGGCACCCCTCGCTACAAGGGCGTCTGCCACATGGCGCTGGCCGAGGAAGGATTCAATCGCCCGGGTACGCTCCTGATCGGCACCGACAGCCACACGTGCACTTCCGGGGCTTTCGGGATGTTTTCGACCGGTGTCGGTAACACGGACGCCGCGCTCATCATGGGCACCGGGAAGCTCTGGCTGAAGGTGCCGGAGACGATGAAGTTCGTCTTCGAGGGTAGTCTCCCGCCCTATCTCATGGCGAAGGATCTCATCCTTCAGGTGATCGGCGACATCGGCACCGATGGCGGCACGTACCGGGCTCTCGAGTTCGACGGACAGGCGGTCTACGATCTGCCCGTACACGAGCGGATGACACTCACCAACATGGCGATCGAGGCCGGTGGCAAGAACGGCATCATCGCGCCGGACGAGAAAACCTTCGACTACGTACGCGAGCGAACGGATCGGCCCTGGGAGGCGGTCTACGGTGACGACGACGCCCGGTATCACACCTTCAAGACGTACAACGTCGAGGAGATGGAGCCGCTCGTGGCGAAGCCGCACAGTCCGGACAATCGCGCCACCGTGACGGAGGTGGCCGGCACGAAGCTCGACCGCGCCTACGTGGGTAGCTGTACGGGCGGCAAACTGGAGGATTTCGTTGCGGCCGCGCAGATCCTGAAAGGCCAGGAAGTGGTCGTCGACACGTACATCGTTCCCGCGACGACGCACATCGGTCGCCAGCTGCATACGACGATGGTTGACGGGGAATCGCTCCACGATATTTTCGAACGCGCCGGCTGCAAGCTCGGTCAGGCCTCCTGTGCGGCGTGTTTGGGCGGTCCCCCGGATACGTTCGGCCGCATGCAGGGAAGCGAGGTCGTCATCTCGACGACGAACCGCAACTTCCCGGGTCGGATGGGAAGTAAGGACGCTTCCGTCTATTTGGCGTCGCCGTTTACGGTGGCGGCCTCGGCAGTCGCTGGGGTGATTACCGATCCGAGGGAGGTGTTGGTTTGAGCGTTAGAACGTTAAACGTTCAACGTTCAACGGATATCAGCAATTACGTATGGACGAGAAAAACGTGGAACGTTCAAACGTTCAACACTAAAACCGCCTGCGCTTCAAGGTATCGAACACGTTAAAACATGCAAAAGCTAATAAAAGGAAAAGCCTACGTCGTCGGGGATGCGGTCGATACGGATCAGATTATTCCGGCCGAACACCTCGTCTACAGCCTATCCGATCCAGAAGAGAAGAAATTCTACGGCCGCTATGCGCTGAGCGGCGTGCCGGAGGAGGGGCAAGGCCTCCCGTTTGGCGGCCGCCCGTTCGCGGAGCCGGATGCGTTCCAGAGCGAATTTACGATTCTCATCGCCGGCAGCAACTTCGGGTGCGGCTCGTCGCGGGAGCACGCACCGTTCGCCCTCCAGGAGGCCGGCTGTGAGGCCGTCGTCGCCGAAAGCTATGCGCGGATCTTCTACCGCAACGCTGTTGATGGCGGCTTCGTCGTTCCGTTTGAATCCATCGAGCGCCTGATCGAACGCGTGCGAACCGGCGATGAGCTCGAGATCGACAGCTCGCTCGGCAAGCTCACGAATCACACTACCGGCGAAGAATTTCTCCTGAAGCCGCTTGGCGACGTGGCGGAGATTCTCAAGGCGGGAAATGTCTTCGAGTACGCACGGAAAGCTGGACTTATGCCCAACTGATCCGTCTGCTCGAACTGTACTGTTAGGCGCGCTCTCTGAAACGTTTAACCTGATTGGCTATGGCCGACGCTCTTACGACCGATCTAGACCGGAATGCGGCTCCGCACGTGGAGCTCTTCGATACGACCCTGCGCGATGGAACGCAGGGCGAGTACGTCACAATGACGGCCCACGACAAGCTGCAAATCGCTCGACGCTTGGATCGCTTCGGCATCGGGATTATCGAAGGTGGATGGCCGGGTTCCAATCCGAAGGACCAGGAATTCTTCGAACTGGCGAAGGACGTGGACTGGCAGGTCGCGCAGATCTGCGCATTCGGCTCTACGCGCCGAGTGCAGTACGCGCCGGAGGACGATCCGAACCTGCAGGCGATCTTGAAGGCGGACACGCCGGTGGTTTCCATCTTCGGCAAGAGTTGGACGCTCCACGTGGAGGTGGCCCTCGGCGTCACGATGGAGGAGAATGTCGAACTGATTCGATCCTCGATCGAGTACTTGCGCGCCCACGATCGCCGCGTGATCTACGACGCCGAACACTTCTTCGACGGGTACCGGCAGGACCGGGCCTACGCGCTCGACACGCTGCGGGCCGCCCATGAAGCCGGCGCCGACGTCCTTGTGCTCTGCGACACGAACGGTGGCACGCTTCCGTCGGAGATCGGCCAGATCGTCTCCGCGGTGGGCGCCGAGTTCGATGCCACGATAGGCATCCATGCTCATAACGACGGCGGCTGCGCCGTCGCGAACACGCTCATTGCGGTCGAGTCCGGCGCGCGCCATGTGCAGGGCACGGTTAACGGTATCGGCGAGCGCTGCGGAAATGCGGACCTGACGGCCATCGTGCCGGGGCTGCAGCTGAAGCTCGGCTACCGCTGCGTGCCCGAGGAGTCGTTGCGTACGCTGACCGACTTGGCCCATTACGTGAACGAAGTTGCGAACCTCGATCCCATCGACCGATCGGCCTATGTCGGCCGAAGCGCCTTCGCGCACAAAGGCGGCGTGCACGTGTCGGCCGTGATGAAAGATCCGCGGGCCTACGAGCACCTCGTGCCCGACGCCGTCGGCAACAAGCGCCGCGTGCTCGTCTCCGATCTCTCCGGGCGGAGCAATGTGAAGTACAAGGCGGCCGAGCTCGGCATTGAACTCGGCGAGGGCGACGATGCCGCGCGAGCGGTGCAGCGGATCAAGGAGCTGGAGCACCTCGGCTACGAATTCGAGGGCGCGGAAGCCTCTTTTGAGCTCCTGCTCCACAAGATTCAAGGACATGAGGCCGAATTTTTCACGCTGGAGCGGCTGCGCGTCAGAAGCGAGCTGAACCAGCAGGGCGTCGACTGTACCGAGGCGACGATCGCCCTCGGCGTCGACGGCCGGCGCGAGCTGATGGCCGCAGAAGGCGTCGGTCCGGTCGATGCGCTCTCGAACGCGCTGCGCAAGGTACTGATCGCCTTCTACCCGGGGCTGCGGGACGTTCGGCTCTCGGATTATAAAGTCCGCGTGGTGAGTCCGGAAGACGGCACGGCGGCATTCGTCCGCGTCCTCGTCGAGCACACCGACGGCAAGACCACGTGGAATACCGTCGGCGTGAGCGGCAACATTCTGGAAGCGAGTTGGCAGGCGATCGCCGACGGAATCCGGTACGAGCTGATGCGATCCGGTGCCGCTCCCGTTTCACGCGAGACCACACAGCCGGACGAGGCGACGCCCGCGCCTGTTACACCGGCCTCCAATACCACTACGTCGCCTGCCGCGGTTGAATCCGCCTGAGGCCGACGCCATCATCATCATCGAGAAAGCCGGCGCGCCCCGCGCGGCCAGCCGGCGTTCTTTCAAATACTAGCCCGAGGAGCATATGGAAGACACCCGTATCCGAGAAGGCCTGTACGACTCCTACTACGAGCACGACGCATGCGGCGTCGGCTTCATCTGTAACGTGCAGAACGAGCCGTCGCATGAAATCGTCTCGAAAGGGATCGAGATGCTCATCAACCTGGAGCACCGCGGTGCATGTGGGTGTGATAAGCGCACGGGCGACGGTACGGGCATCATGCTCCAGCTCCCGCACGAATTCCTCGGCGGAATCCTGGGGGGCATCGGCGCCGGACCGCGCGAACCCGGAAGTTACGCCGCCGGATTGGTCTTTCTGCCCACCGATCCCGGAGAGCAGGCCTTCTGCAAAGGGGCCTTCGCGGAAGTGATTCGATCCGAAGGCCAGGAGATTCTCGGTTGGCGCAGGATCCCGATCGACGACTCGCACGTCGGTGATGCGGCGCGCGAGCTTGAGCCCGACATCTGGCAAATCTTCGTCGGCCGCGGAGCCGGCCTTGCCGATAAAGACGCCTTTGAGCGGAAGCTCTACGTCATCCGTAAGGTCATCGAGCACACGATCCGTACCTCTACGCTCACGCAGAAAGACGCTTTCTACATCCCGAGCCTCTCATCCCGAACGATCGTCTACAAGGGGATGCTCACGGTTCGGCAGCTTGCCGAGTACTACCCGGACCTCTCGGACCCCTCGATGAAGAGTGCCCTGGCGATGGTGCACTCGCGCTTCTCGACGAACACGCTCCCGCGCTGGTCGCTCGCCCAACCGTTCCGCTTTCTGAGCCACAACGGCGAGATCAACACGCTGCGCGGCAACGTGAATTCGTTGAATGCCCGCCAGGCCCTCTTCGAATCCGAGCTCTTCGGCGAGGACATGAAGAAGCTGCTTCCGATCCTTGCCGAGGGGGCGAGTGATTCGGCCATTCTGGACAACGCCGTCGAACTGCTCTCCTTTACCGGACGCTCGCTGCCGCATGCGATGATGATGCTCGTGCCGGAGGCGTGGGAGTACGCCACGGAGATGAGCGAGGAGAAGCGGGCCTTCTATGAATATCACTCCTGTCTGATGGAGCCCTGGGACGGCCCCGCAACGCTGCCCTTCACGGACGGCCGCTACATCGGCGCCGTTCTTGATCGCAACGGACTCCGCCCGTCGCGCTTCACGGTGACCAACGACGGATTCGTCATTCTCTCCTCCGAAACGGGCGTCCTCGACGTCGATCCGTCGAACGTAAAGGAAAAAGGGCGCCTGCAGCCGGGCAAGATGTTTCTGGTGGATCTGGAGGAGCACCGCCTCATCAGCGATGAGGAGATAAAACGTCGTCTCGCCACGCGCCGCCCGTACGTCGAGTGGATTCGAGACAACACGGTGCATTTGCAGGATCTACCCGATGCCGGGCGCTCTGCCCTGTACGAGCCCGAGGAGCTGCATCGGCGCGAGCAGCTCTTCGGATACACACTCGAAGATGAGCGCGTCCTCATGGAGCCTATGGGGATGCGCGGCAAGGAGGCGCTAGGGTCGATGGGAGACGACAGCCCGCTTGCGGTGCTGTCCGACCATTCCCGTCTTCTCTACGACTATTTCCGCCAGCTCTTCGCCCAGGTGACGAATCCTCCTCTCGACGCCATGCGCGAAGAGCTGGTGACCTCCTTGTTTACTCAGCTAGGTTCGGAGCGGGATCTTTTCCAGGAGACGCCGGAGCATTGTCGTAAGCTCATCCTCAAGCAGCCGGTACTTACCGACCGTGATCTTGCGCGAATCCCGCTCTCCGGGATCGAGGAGTTGAAGACCGAGACGCTCGATCTATCCTTCGACGCTGCCAGGGGGGGAGTTGGACTCCGTAATCGGCTCGAACGATTGCGTGCGCAGGCGGAGGAGGCTGTGGTGAATGGCCGATCCGTGCTCGTGCTGTCGGATCGCCAGGCCGGCGCCGATCGCGTGCCGATTCCCGCACTCCTGGCGACGGCGGCCGTGCATCATCATCTCATTCGCCAGGGGCTTCGCACCCGGGCCTCGATCGTGGTCGAAAGCGGCGAACCGCGCGAGGTGCATCACTTCTGCCTGCTCATCGGGTACGGCGCCGACGCGGTGAATCCGTATCTGGCGCTTCAGGTCATCCAGAGGCTGCTCGCCGATGAAGCGGTGACGCCCGACGAGGCCAAGGCCAAATACATCAAGGCCGTCGGCAAGGGCATTCTGAAGGTGATGTCCAAGATGGGGATCTCGACCGTGCAGAGCTATCGGGGCGCGCAGATCTTCGAGGCCGTCGGCATCGCACGCCAGGTGATCGACGAATATTTCACCGGCACCGCAAGCCGCATCGGCGGCATCGGGCTGGACGTCATCGCACAGGAGGCCGTTCTGCGGCACCGCAAAGCGTATCCGGAGCTCGAACTCGCCTTCAGCCGTGAGCTGGCGCCGGGCGGGCGCTATCTCTGGCGTCGCAACGGCGAGCATCATCTCTTCAATCCGATGGCGATCGCGCGCCTGCAGCACGCCGTGCGTGCGGAAGACGATGAGACCTACGCCGATTTCGCGCAGCGCATCAACGATCAGACGAAGAAGCTGGGTACGCTGCGCGGTCTTCTCGAGCTGGACACCGATGGCGTTCAGCCGGTGCCCATCGACGAGGTGGAGCCGT
The DNA here is from genome assembly GCA_964591285.1 of uncultured Rhodothermales bacterium. Taxonomy (GTDB): domain Bacteria; phylum Bacteroidota; class Rhodothermia; order Rhodothermales; family VXPQ01; genus CAZQAS01. Next base: position 362 of record CAZQAS010000143.1, on the reverse strand, counting down.
GGACGGAGATCGTCAAGCGCTTCAAAACGGGGGCGATGTCCTACGGGTCGATCTCCTCGGAAACGCACGAGACGCTCGCGGCGGCGATGAACCGGATCGGCGGAAAGAGCAACACGGGGGAGGGCGGCGAGGACCCCTCGCGCTACGATCGCGGCAGCCAGAAGCGAAGCCGTATCAAGCAGGTCGCCTCGGGACGGTTCGGTGTGACGATCGACTATCTCACGAGCGCCGACGAGATCCAGATCAAGATGGCGCAGGGCGCGAAGCCCGGTGAGGGTGGACAGCTTCCCGGCGAGAAGGTCTATCCCTGGATCGCCAAGACGCGGCACTCGACGCCTTACGTGGGGCTCATCTCGCCGCCG
>CAZQAS010000142.1:7474-9800 GCA_964591285.1 uncultured Rhodothermales bacterium | reverse complement strand
GCGTTTTCCGGCTCGACTGGTAGGCCGGCGTCGGCTTCGCGGATAATTTCCTCGGATTCGCCCCGCACCCCGAGCACAATCGGCCGTTTCATGGCCATCGCCTCGAAGATTTTGGAGGGAATGACGGTACGGAAGACGGGCGTATTTCTGAGGTGAACGACGCTGACGTCGGTCAGCTCGAGCAAATACGGCACGCGGTCCTTGGGCTGTTTGTCGATCAACCGAACATTCGAGAGCTGAAGCTCCTCCTGCATTTTCTCGATGCGCGCTCGCTCAGCGCCGGTACCCACGATCATGAACACGACGTCCGGATCCGTCGAGAGGGCGGCGGCCTGCAGGAGCACCTCAACCCCGTGCGCCATGCCGATCGTGCCGATGTAGGAGGCGACGAATTTACCGCTCAGATCGTATTCCCTCCGAAGATCCTCGAGAAGTGCCGGGTCGAGATCATTCTGGAGAGCGTCGAGGTCGAAGCCGTTCTTGAGGACGCTGATCTTCTCCGGGTCCGTGCCTTTCTCGATGATGTTTCGCTTGAAGGCGTCCGTGACGACGACGATGTGGTCGGACTTTCTATAGAGAAAGCGCTCGATCTGCTCAAAGAGCCGAATAACGAGGCTTCGCTTTGCCGCGCCGACCGCCACGACCGACTCCGGCCACAGATCGCGGATTTCCAGCACGAACGGCACCCGCTTCAACCTAGCGACCAGGTATCCGCCGATTGCTGCGAAGAACTGCGGTGACGTCACCACGACCACGTCCGGCCGGCGGCGGACGCGCCGGCAGTAAAGGATGCAGGAGAGCATGAACGAAATGTAGCTCAACGTGCGCTTGAGCGTGCCCTTGTTCTCGGCCACGTACATCGGCACGCGCCGTACGTCGATTCCATCGAGTCGCTCTTCCTGATAGCGATTTTTGTAGCCCTCGTAGACCCGACCCTCCGGAAAATTGGGAACGCTGGTCATTACGTCGACCTCGTGACCGTCGGCGGCCCATTGGCGGGCATGCTCGACGAGTCGCGTGGCCGGTGCATTGACTTCCGGCGGGAAGTAATTCGAGATAAAAAGAAGGCGCATAGGCTTCCGCTTCCCAGGGACGATCGTGAATGCGGCATCAATGTAGGCCGATTGGCGCCTCAGCCGTCACCGAGTTAGGCGCCCGCTTCGTGCGCCTTTGGCGCATAAGGGGGGCTCCACATCGGCACCGGGCTAGTATCGTATCGCGTATTCGAACTCAACCGGCAGGGAGGCTTGCCCACCGATCACGGCGGTCATCCGCTCACATTCCACGCCGAAACGGGGAAAGTATGCCGTGTTTTCCCATCGCAAATCTCCTCTGGACACCTCGAGCCGGCACGAATGAGCGCCTCTGATCAGCCGTAGCGGATCCGCGTCCGATGCTCGAACGTCGGGATGAAAATGGATCCTGTTCTCGACGCGGTGGTCCCCGCGGCCGGAAATCACATCGCGAACGCGGATCGCGCGCTGCTGCTCATCAACCGTCACGGTTCGATGGTGTATGATGTCGTCGCCGATTAGGCGGGCATAGCCGCTGAACGTGCCGCGAAACGTGACGTGCGGCCCTTCGCGATGCATCGATACCGAGCTCGGTGCCGAGCGGCGTGCCACACGAAAGCTCCCCCAGCATTCGATCTGGTCCCTCGCATCTATCGAAACCGTATTGTGGGCAACCGTGCTTCTGGCGAGCTGTCGCCGGTCGCCTTCTGCGTACTCGAAGACGCCCGTATCGACGACGAAGCGCTCACCACCTATCGAAAGTTCAAAGCTGAAGATGTCGGCGTGAGCGTGCGCCATCAGGTGACCGGGACCTCCCGGACCTCCATCGATAATGAGATAAATGTCCTCGGACTCATGGATATAGTAGCCGGTCTCCGGCAGATCCCTCCGTGACGTCGCCGGACGGGCTCCGAGGTCGACCGCGTACGCCTGGAGATCCTCACTGGGCGGCGCGATCTCCAGGGAGGCATCGTTGAAGAGTGCGATGCGGCCGTCGGGATGTGTCATGGCGGCAAGCGCGTGCGCCATCGTCTCGACGAGTTCGGCAATCCGGGTGCCGTTCGGATCATCCGGATCGAGTACGTTGAGCACGTCCGCGTAGGCTTCGAGCATGAGGGCGTGATACATCGGACTTCTTTCGTAGTGGCCGCCATCCGAAAGAATTTGTTCTGTCGATTCGGATCGAAGAATTGCAAGGCCCCTTCTCAACCATTTCGAAGCTTCTCCTGCTCCTTCGAAAAAGCGGCCGGCAAAGACGAGTGCCCGCGCGTTCTCGACCAGATGATTCCCATAGACGTAGGTCTCGAGATTTC
>CAZQAS010000142.1:4319-7374 GCA_964591285.1 uncultured Rhodothermales bacterium | reverse complement strand
GCACGGAGATGAGGGAGCGTTCTCAGGTAGAGCGGAGCCTTCCGGAGCATTTTATGAAGGCGATCCAACCTCCAGATGGTAGCGTTCCACGCCGACCGCCTGCCCGACCGCGAGCGATTGTTTCGCGGCAAATATGACCTGCATGCCGGCGACGAGCTCATCGAAGGGGATCGGCGACGAACCACTGGAAAGCATTCTATCGAGCGTCGCCTCGATCTGATGTTCCTGCCCTTTGTCCTGATTCATACTCTTCGTACGTGATTTTCGACCATCGCGCATAATCTCGAGTCGACGGAAGTCGTCGAGCGTAGCGACGGACCCTTCTCCGAACACTTCGAGTCGTTCCTTCGATGCAGCTTTGTCGCCCACCGTATTGTACGAGAGCGTTCCCACGGAGCCTCCATCGAAGGCGATGACGATCGTCAGATTGTCGTGATCGGCCACGTCGCTGCGGCGGAGACTCATCGATTGTGCGTACACGGATACAGGCCGCTCCTCTGCGACGAACTGCATCAGATCCACGAAGTGGCACATCTCGCCGACGAGCATCCCCCCACCTTCATCGGGCTCGTGCAGCCAGGAGGACGTCGGGACGTGTCCACTGTTTACGCGATAGGTCATCTGCTTGGGTGAGCCACCCGAAAATACCTTTTTTAATTCGGTGATCATCGGGGCGAATCGACGGTTGAGTCCCACCATCAGCGCCGTCGGGCGCCGTTCGGCAGCTGCCTCGTACGTGCTGCGGAGCGCCGAAAGCTGGTCCTCCGTCACCACCATCGGCTTCTCTACGAACACGTGTTTCCCCGCATTCAGCGCGCGCGCCGCGAAGTCCGCGTGGGTACTGTGGCGCGTCGCGATGAAAACGGCATCCGTTCCATCGTCGTCGAGAATTGAATCGAAATCGGTGGAGCAGTATTCAAATCCGAACCTCTCGGACTTTTGCTGTGCATTGAGCCCGGTTGCGGTGACAAGGCCCGTCAAATGTGCGCGATCGTCCTTCGTCACGTGGGGCAGGAGATGGAGCGTAGCGTAATTGCCCGCACCGACGAAGGCGACGCCGAGCCTGTCCTTGCGGACGTTTGCCTCTCGCGGCTCAATCCGAAGTACGGACGCGTGGGACTTGTTGACGTCGTACTCGAGGAGGACACCAACGAATTCCTCGTCTCCAGATTGGATGACCTGATACGCATCCATCGCGTGATCGAACGCGAACCGGTGCGTCGTCAGGGAGCTAACAGTGAGGCGTCCCTCCGACATCAGATTGAGGACGGCCTCCATGTTACGCTGCTCGGTCCAGCGGACGTAGTCGTAAGGGTAGTCGATTCCCCCCTCCTCGTAGGAGGGATCGTATCGGCCAGGGCCGTACGACATACTGACCAGCACCTCGAGCTCCTTCTTGTAGTAGGCGTCCCGGGGGATGTTCATGCCGACGGCACCGACGGCCACTACCCGACCTTTGCGTCGAGTCACCTCACCTGCGAGCTCAATCGGAGCGTTGCTGTCGGTTGCGGCGGTGATGAGCGTATGATCACATCCACGACCTGACGTGAAACGTTCGACGGCGCGGACGGCATCGTCGCGGCTAGAGTCGATCGCCTCATCGATCCCCAATTCCAGTGCCAGCTCGACCTTTCTCGGATTTAAATCGATCCCCAGGACACGGCATCCGTTTGCCTTGAGAAGCTGAGACGTGATCAGTCCGATGAGTCCGAGCCCGATCACGACCACGTTGTCGCCCAACTCCGGACGGGCGAGGCGAATACCCTGAAGCGCGATACTCGCCACCGTTACGTAGGCCGCATCCTCAAAGGCTACGTCTTCCGGAATTTTTGCCACGAGGTTCTTCGGCACGACGTTCACTTCTGCGTGGCTTGCGTAGCCCGCGCCCGCTATCGCCACGCGGTCGCCAAGCTGAAACTCCGACACGTCCGGGGCGACCTCCTCGACGATGCCGGCCGCGCTGTAGCCAAGCGGCATCGGTCGCTCCAGTTTCGAGCGCACGTTCCGATAGGTGTTCACCACCCCTTCTTTCTTGATCTTCTCCACGACCTGGCGGACCAGATCCGGCCTCGCCTGGGCCTTTCCGATAAGGCTTTTTTGCGCCAGATCAATCAGCATCTTCTCGGTTCCGGCGCTGACGAGCGAGGCTGCCGTACGAACGCGAACCATCCCGGAGCGAAGCGCCGGCGGAGGGACGGTGGCGAGTTCGAGCTCGCCCGAATTTATGTGTTGAAGGACCTGCTTCATCTATATCTATGTCGATTCAGCCGACTGCGCAGAGGTGACGATCTTCGCCGCTCATCCGACGTCGATTTGTTTACGGAACGTGTTATCCATTTCCCAGCACCTGCATCCTCGCCTTGCCTCAGCTACATCCTTGCTAAAGTATCGCGCCCGGAGATCGTGGATTAAGGACTACAGACACTGTACCCGTACTCCTTTGGCTCATAGCTGCCGACTTTGGCCTCAGCAACTCCAAAGATCCAATGCCGTCTACGCATAATCTCCAACAGAGCGTGCGCCAGTACCGCACCATGTCTGCGCATCTCATAGTGGGTCGCGCTGTCCCGTAACCACGATTATAAGGTAGGCGGTGCAGCTGTCCGGCGGCATCCGTATGGACGACAGCAGTCCGTTTGTTTCTCGGCTGTCATGTAGCAGTCGATTCCTGGTACTATCCGCCGACTTGAGGCGTGCGCGCATGATCGATCCGATGCTTCAGCAGATGACATCCGACAACATCATCCTCCAGCTTCGAGTCTCAGAAGACGGCGAGTGGACGCGCGACGCGCGCCTTCGGTCGTATCTGAGAGACGGCTGGAGCGTGGCCGACGCTCACGAACTTTTCCCGAAGGACGGGTTCATGTACTTGACCGTGCGGCTCGAACGGCGGACTACCTCTTCGTACTAAACCAATCGTTCATACTAAGACAGCCGGTATCGTGTCCCGATGCGGCGCTCGATGGCCGAGCGGCGAGTCTCGTCGACTGTCGGTGATTCCGCAACCACCCTGATTAGTTCTCCAAATCCAGCGCCAGACCGAAGCGAACCGGTA
>CAZQAS010000142.1:0-4219 GCA_964591285.1 uncultured Rhodothermales bacterium | reverse complement strand
AGTCTAATCATAGTTGAGTCAATCGACGGCCGTGAGATCATTGTGTGAGCGTTGCGGGTTCGTCATTTACTTCAGTCCCCCAGCCGTACCATCGGACGCGATGCAACGGGCGTGCGATCGACGAAGAGCCGTCCGATGTAGACGCCTGGTGCAGTCGGCTCGCCGGTCTCTATCGTGCCGTCCCACGACGTCTCGTATGACCCGGCGGCCCGGTATGCATCGGACAGCATCCGGATCAGGCGACCGCGGACGTCGTAGATCGCCAGCTCGACGTGCGCCGCGTGCGCTAGCGTGTACGATAAGATAACGACATCCTGGAACGGATTCGGACGCACCGGGTCGAGGCGCGCCGCCCTCCGTGGGCCCGCTTCGTCTTCCACCGGACTGCCGCCCGTGGATACGAGGCGGTAGATCCCGCCACGTGCGCCGAAATTTGCGACGTAGAGCTCGCCGGCCTCGTCCGTCCCGAAGGTCGAAATCCGCAGATTCGTATCTAAGATCTCGGTGGCGCCCACCATGGGATCGTCGGCGGGAATCGTCCAGATCTCCCCCGTCCCCCATCCGCCGAAGACGTAGTGCCCGAAGATCTCGGGCACCTCGGCGCCGCGGTAGACGAGGCCGCCGGTCACAGAATTGCCCGGTCTGTGGGCGAATTCCCAAACCGGCGGCGTGAGGCCGGTCTCGTCACAGTCCGACGGCGGCTCGTAGCAGTGGGTCCCCTCCATCAAATCCCAGCCATAGTTGCCGCCCTTCTCGATGATGTCGATCTCCTCCCAGCTCTCCTGCCCCACGTCCGCGAGCCACATCGTGCCGGTCGGCGAATCGATGCTGAAGCGCCACGGATTGCGGAAGCCGTATGCCCAGATCTCTTCGCGGCATTCCTCGCACGCTCCTCCGACGAACGGATTATCCGGCGGGATGCCGTAGTTGCGGTCGCCGGAGGGCCGGTCCACGTCGATGCGAAGCACCGCGCCGAGAAGGTTTGTCGGATCCTCGGCGTTCTCGTCGGGATCGCCGGCCCAACCGCCGTCGCCCATTCCTATGTAGAAGGTGCCGTCCGGACCGAACAGAAGCCGCCCCCCGTTATGCGTCTGGTAGGGTTGCGCGATCTCGAGGATGATCGTCTCGCTGTCCGGCAGGCTCCGGTTCGGATCGGATGGATCGACCTCGAAGCGCGAGACGACCGTCCGCCGTGGCTCGGCGGCCGTGTAGTTGACGAAGAATTGACCGTTCGCCTCGTAATCCGGATGGAAGGCCAGCCCGAGCAGCCCCATTTCGAGATGAGGATCGTCGATGCGATCGCGAAGGTCGAGGAAGACCTCTGCGGCCGCAATCTCCGGATCGTTCGCGAAGACCCGGATGAGCCCCGATTTCTCGACGACGAAGAGCCGGTCAGATCCATCACTGGCATGCTGGATGTCCACGGGCTGATCAAAGCTCAGGTGTGGGAACGCCGGCTCGACGGCGACCGGGCCGTCGGAGGATCTGCATGCGAGGACCAAAAGGGAGATCGCAAGGACGGCAATCCTTAGGCGAGAGGCCATGAAGAGTGAAACACTAAAGAGGTAAACCCCCGATCGGCCTACCGCCCTACCCGCACGACGCGGCGCGAGGCGGCGGGCGATCCGTCGACCGTCAGGCGCACAAGATAGACGCCGGAGGGGACCGCGTCACCCTCGGCCGTCGATCCATCCCATGCCGCCGCGTACGAGCCGGCGGTGCGCACTCCATCGACCAATCGCATGATGTGCCGGCCGCGCACGTCGTAGAGGTCGATTCGGACGTGCGCAGCATGGTCGACCTCATAGCGAAGGGAGACCGCCTCGCGAGATGGATTCGGATGGGGCACGTCGAGGTGCGCACCGACGGTCGGCAGTTCCGATTCCTCCCGCGACGTGCCGTCGTCGGAGGCGAAGCGGTACACCGATCCGCTGAAGTAGTCGACCAGATAGAGTTCGCCCTCTGCGTCCACCCCCAACGTGGTGATGCCCAGGTCCGTGTTCATCAGCTCCGTGGCGCCGGCCTCCAGGTCGTCGGCGGGGTGCGTCCAAATCCGCCCGCTGCCGAAGTCGGCGAAGACGTAGCGCCCCTCGAGCTCCGGCACCTGCGTGCCGCGATACACGTAGCCGCCGGTGACGGAGTTACCGAGACTGTGTGAATACTCCCAAACCGGGGGGATAAGGCCCGTCGTGTCGCAGCCGGACATCGGCTCATAGCAGTGCGAGCCCTCCATAATGTCCCATCCGTAGTTGCCGCCCGGCTCGACGACGTCGATCTCTTCGTATCGATTCTGCCCGACGTCCGCCACCCAGAGGCGCTCCGTTTCCGGATCGAAGCTGAAGCGCCATGGGTTGCGGAAGCCGTAGGCCCAGATCTCCTCGCGGCAATCATCCTGCGCGCAGTTTGCTCCGATGAATGGATTGTCGCCGGGAATGCCGTAATTCCGGCCGCCGGACGTCGCGTCGACATCGATTCGAAGCATCGAACCCAGAAGGGTCGATAGATCCTGACCATTCTCGTCGGGATCGCCGCCGCTGCCGCCGTCGCCGAGTCCGATGTAGAGCCCGCCGTCGGGTCCGAACTGCAGCTGTCCGGCATTGTGGTTCGAGTAGGGCTGCGCGACTTCCAGGATGATCGTCTCGCTGTCCGGCAGGGCGCGGTTTCGATTGGATGGATCGGCCTCGAAGCGCGCGATTACCGTGCGACGCGGATCGCCGGCCGTGTAGTTCACGAAGAAGAAGCCGTTGTCGGGGTAGTCGGGATGGAAGACGAGACCGAGCAGGCCCATCTCGCCTCCTGATGGATCGACGCGGTCGCGGATGTCGAGAAAAGTTTCGGACTGCGCGACCGCCGGAACGTTGTCGAAAACGCGGATCACCCCACGGCGTTCGACGACGAATAGACGGTCGGACCCGTCCGTCTGGATGTCGACGGGCGCGGTGAAGGTAAGATTCGAAACAGCCGGCTCGAGCACGACCTGTCCGCGCGCCGGTCCGATCGTCCACGCGATCGCGACTGCGAGCGTGATCAGCGAAAGTCCGGCTCTACGTCCTCGCATCGCGACCTCCTGCACCCGTGTGATAGTGATCCACTAAAGCTACCGCGCGCTTGACCGATACGCAGATTAACCGTACTCTACGATTAATGAAACGCGAGAACGCGACGATATCGTCCATCCAGCCGAACGGAGCGGAGATCCGCTTCGACGGATTCTTTTTTGGCTATTTCTATTTTTACGCCCCTTCAGAAGCCGGCGGCCTAGGATGTAGATGAGCAACTGACCCACAACTCGTGTCCTCCCCAGCCCGCCGGCTCTTGCCGGTGGGCTTTTTTTGTTTACTCAAGCCCCAGACATCATGGCCTCCCAACTGAAACTCGTCTCCCGCGCCAACCATCCTCAAAATTCCGTGATCGAGGTCGGATCCGCCACGCACGGCGGTCCACCCGTATCGATCCGAGACCGCTCATCTGCGACCCTCGGCGGCAGGCCCGTGTCGATCGGCGGCGCATCTCCGGTGTTGATCGCCGGTCCCTGCTCGGTCGAGTCGCGCGATCAGATCTTCGCCTGCGCGCGCCGCGTGGCCGAGGCGGGCGCGCACATACTGCGGGGCGGCTGCTTCAAGCCGCGGACCTCGCCATATTCGTTTCAAGGAATGGGCTTTGCGGGCCTGGAGCTCCTTCGCGATGCGGGATCGGCCTTCGGGCTGCCCGTGATCACGGAAGTGATGGATTCCGATGACGTGGCGGCGGTCGCCGAGCATGCGGACATCCTCCAGATCGGATCACGGAACATGCAAAATTTCACGCTACTGAAGGCGGTCGGCCGCGTGCGGCGGCCGGTGATGCTCAAGCGCGGAATGATGTCGTCGATCGACGAGTGGTTGGCGGCGGCCGAGTACATCCTTGCGGAGGGGAATCCGAACGTGATGCTCTGCGAGCGGGGCATCCGGACCTTCGAGACCTCCACCCGAAACACGCTCGATCTCTCCGCCGTGCCGGTGGTGCGCGAGCGGACGCACCTGCCGGTGATCGTCGACCCGTCGCACGCCTGCGGGGTGCGGCGATGGGTGGCGCCGCTGGCCGAGGCGGCGCTGGCGGTCGGCGCCCACGGTGTGATGGTGGAGATGCATCCCTCACCGGAGGAGGCGCTGAGCGACGGCGAGCAGTCGCTCACCTTCGAGATGTTCGACGAGATGGCGGCCTCGCTGGTGGGGGAGCG
>CAZQAS010000141.1:0-9824 GCA_964591285.1 uncultured Rhodothermales bacterium | reverse complement strand
GGAGATGAACTCGCTGAACCTGCGGCAGCAGCTCACCGAGATGAATTATCAGATCGAGCGGCTCCAGAAACAGTTCGAACGCCGGCAGGAGCTCTATGAGAAGCAGCTCATCTCCGAGCAGGAGTTCGAAGACGTCCGCGACGAGTTCGCCTACTGGCAGCGGCGAAAGGATCTCACACTGCAGGCGTTCCGGCAGGATTCGCTGCGCATGGTGACACAGGTCTCTCAGATGGAGGACGCTCTCGACCGCATGGAACGCAATTTCCAGGTCATCCAGGACAACCTCGAAAATCTCGTCGTCCGGGCCCCGATCGATGGTCAGCTGTCGATGCTCGATGCGGAAGTGGGTCAGATTCGCACCTCCGGCTCACGATTCGGGCAAATCGACGTGCTCGACGGGTACCGGGTCCGCGCGCAGATCGACGAATTCTACATCTCACGGGTCACGCGAGAGCAGCGCGCGCAAGGAGAGGTCGCCGGGCAGGAATACAAGATGATCGCCACGCGGATCTATCCGGAGGTGAGGGACGGACGCTTCGAGGTTGATTTTGAGTTCGCCGAGGAGCCGCCCGCCGGAATCCGGCGCGGTCAGACCCTGCGCTTTCGCCTCGAGATGAGCGATCCCGCACAGGCCGTCATGGTACCGCGCGGCGGCTTCTACCAGACGACGGGCGGCAACTGGATCTATGTGATCGACCGGTCGGGGGAGACCGCCTCCAGGCGCTTCATCCAGCTCGGTCGCCAGAATCCGACCCACTTCGAAGTCTTGAAAGGCCTCGAGCCCGGCGAACGCGTCGTGACGTCCAGCTACGAGACGTTCGGCGACGCAGACCGGCTCGTCCTCAACTAACGGCCCACGCATTTACGCTCCGCACCATGTTCAAGAGCTATCTCACCATCGCCGTACGCAGCCTGCTGAAGCGAAAGGGGTATTCCGCGATCAATATCATCGGTCTCGGTGCGGGACTCGCCGCCGTCATCGTCATCCTCCTCTTCGCGCAGCAAGAGCTGAGCTACGACCGGTTTCATGAGCGGGCCGACGACGTCTATCAGGTCTACAAGGAACGGGTGACGCCGACCGGCACGCAGGTCACGCGCGACACGTGGGCGCCGCTGGGCGAGCGACTGGACCGAGAGTATCCGGCCGTGGAGGAATCCGTACGGATGTGGACGACGACCGAGTGGATCCGGATCGGCGACCGGCGCTTCCAGGAAGACGTCACGTATACGGATCCGAGCCTGTTCGCATCGTTCACCTTTCCGCTCGCAGCCGGCGACCCCGCGTCGGCGCTCTCGCAGCCGACGTCGGTGGTGATCTCCTCCGAGGCGGCAGCGCGATACTTCGGCGACCGGGATCCGATCGGTGAGGCGCTGCGCATCGACAACGTCGGCGAGTACGTCGTATCGGGCGTCCTGCAGGAGATCCCCCGAAACTCCTCGATCGAGATCGATCTGGCCGTGCCGATCGAGAGTGCGCCGTTCTACGACGACATCGTCGACCAGTGGGACGGCTCGTTCCTCTTTACGTACGTGCTGCTGGATGAGGGTGCCGATCCGTCGGAACTCGAGGCGCAGTTCCCGGCCCTCGTACGCAACATCTGGGATGACGAGGTGGCCTCGCGGACGAACATGCGCCTGGAGCCGCTTCCCGAGCTCTACAATGCGCTCACGGGCAATCGGCGCTACGCCTACATCATGCTGGGCGTCGCGCTGATCATTCTCGTGATCGGCGCCATCAACTTCATCAACCTAGCGACCGCCCGCTCCCTCGAGCGCGCACGAGAGATCGGGATGCGCAAGGTGCTGGGTGCCCGGCGACGGCAGTTGGTGCAGCAGTTCATCGGCGAGGCGACGGTGCTGAGCCTTGCCGCGCTGTCGCTCGCCGTCTTCGTGGTTAAGCTGATGCTGCCCTTGGTCAACGACGTTTACGGGCTGCAGCTGGAGCTCACGTTGGGCTCCGCACCGATCATCCCGATCGCGCTCCTGCTGTTTGGGGTCGGCGTGGGGCTTCTCGCCGGCGCCTATCCCGCCCTTTTCATCTCGCGGTTCGGCCCCATCGCTTCACTGCGAGGCGGCGTCACGTCGGGCGACGCGTCCGGCACCCGCCTCCGACACGCGCTCGTCGTCACGCAGTTCGCGCTCGCGGTGGCGCTGATCGCCGGCACGCTCGTGATGCGCGATCAGATCCGCTACATGCAGTCCGCGGAGCTCAAATTCGATAGCGAAAACGTGATCGTCGTCAACGTCGGCGTGTCTGATTTCGAAGATCGGGACGAAGCCGCGCGCCGGCTCGACACCTTCAAGGCGGAGCTCGCGCGAACGAGCAGCATCACGGCGATCGCATCGTCGAGCCACGCGCCCGGGCGATGGCGCGGCTGGTTCACGTTCGCCGTCCCCGAAGGCTGGGGCGACGAGGATCCCCTCCGGATGCGAGTGGCGTTTGTCGATGACGACTACTTCGACGCGTACGGCATCTCCTTCGTCGAGGGCCGACCCTTCGATCGAGACCGGCCGACCGACGAGCAGGCCTCCGTCATCGTCAACGAGGCGGCGCTGAGCGCCTTCGGCTGGGAGCATCCGGAGGGACGCACCGTCCAGCGCGGCGATCAGGACTTCACGGTGATCGGTGTGGTCCGTGACTACCACTTCAGCTCCCTGCGCGACGAAATCGCCCCCGTCCTTCATTTCTACCGGCAACCCGACAACGGCGTCCACAATTTCGTGGCGGCACGCGTCGAGCCGGGCCGCGAGGAACAGGCTCTGGCGGCGATGACGGCCGCATGGCGGCAGGTCGACTCCGAGCGGGCGCTTCCGTACGAATTCGCCGACCGAACCTTCGCCCAGCTCTACGAGCGCGACCAGCAGCTCGCCGCCGTCGTCGGAACGTTCACGATGTTGGCGATCCTGATCGCGTGCCTCGGCCTCTTCGGACTGGCCTCCTGGAGCGTGACGCAGCGCTTGAAGGAGGTGGGCATCCGCAAAGTCCTGGGGGCGTCCGCAACCGCAATCGTGCTCCTGCTCTCGCGTGACTTCATGCGCCTCGTGCTCGTGGCGCTGCTCGTCGCCGTACCCATCGGATACGTGGCGATGAGCGAGTGGCTGGCTGACTTCGCCTACCGCGTCCCGATCGACGCATCCGCGTTCGTCCTCGCCGGTGGGGCGGCGGTTGTCATCGCATTCGTCACGGTGAGCTTGCTGGCGACGCGCGCGGCACTGATCGACCCGGTACGCACACTGCGCTATGAGTGAGGGGCCGGCCGGAGCCGCCTTTCCATCCATCTATCCCACTGAGAAGACAATGATTAGAACAGTCAATCTTTCGAAAGTCTACCGAACCGATGAGGTCGAGACGTCCGCCCTCAACAACGTGAATCTCGAGATCCAGGCGGGCGAGTTCGTGTCGATCATGGGGCCCTCCGGCTGCGGCAAATCGACGCTGCTCAACATCATGGGACTGCTCGACAACCCGTCGAGTGGCGAGTACCATTTCATCGGGCACGAGGTCTCGACGAATTCCGAGCGGCAGCGGGCCAACCTCCGGAAAGGCTCGATCGGATTCGTCTTTCAGAGCTTCAACCTGATCGATGAGCTGACCGTCTTCGAGAACGTGGAGCTGCCGCTGCTCTATCTCGGCATGGCCTCGAAGGAGCGCGAGCGAAAAGTGGATGCGACGCTCGAGCGCGTGGGCATCATGCACCGGCGCAATCACTTCCCGCAGCAGCTCTCAGGCGGACAGCAGCAGCGGGTTGCCATCGCGCGAGCCGTCGTGGCCGAGCCGAAGCTGATCCTCGCCGACGAGCCGACCGGCAACCTGGATTCGCAGCACGGCGAGGAGGTGATGAATCTGCTGATGCAGATGAACGAGGCCGGCACGACCATCGTGATGGTGACGCACTCGCCCGCCGACGCGGAATACTCGCATCGGATCGTGCACCTGTTCGACGGCCACGTCGTGACGGAGAACTTCATGGAGCGCAAATACGCGGCCCATCCGGAGATGTAGAACGACTACCCCATGCTGAAAAACTACCTTCTCGTCGCCTTTCGCGCCGTCCGCAGACATCCGCTCTACGCGGCGATGAATATCGTCGGGCTGGCCGCCGGACTGGCCGCCTTCGTACTGATCGCGTTCTACATCGCGGATGAGCTCAGCTTCGACAGGATGCACAGCCGGAGCGACCGCATCCACCGCGTGGTCGAGGCCCGCACGAGTCCCGACGCGTCCGAACGGCACTTCGTCTACACGTCCGGCGCCCTGGGCCCGGCCCTCGCGGATGCCCTGCCGGAGGTGACCGCGTCGGTTCGAGGGATCAGCCGGTGGTCGGCGGGACGGCGCGTCGTGGCGCGCGGCGACGCCCGCTTCTATGTGGGCGATCATCTCTTCACCGAACCGGCGTTCTTCGAGACGTTCGATTTTCCGTTCGTGGCGGGCGATCCCGCCCACGCGCTCGATGAGCCGTTCGACGTCGTCCTCACCGAAGCGGCGGCGGAGCGGTACTTCGGGACCGAAAATCCGATCGGAGAGCACGTGCAAATGGAGGGAATGGGGGACCTTACCGTGCGAGGTGTCGTGCGCCTGCCCGAGAACACGCACGTCGGCTACAGCATGTTCATCTCGTTCGCCTCATTGACGCAGAACGAGAACTGGAATGGCTGGATCGAAAGCTGGGAGTCCAACGGCGTCCTTACGTATCTGCTGCTCGCACCGGATGCAGACGCGGCCGCGGTTGAAGCGAAGATGCAGGACTTCGTTCGTGATCGCGCCGATCACGAATCCTTCGAATCCCGTGCACCTTATCTGCAGGCCCTGACCGACATCCATCTTCGTTCCGGCCACGTCACCTACGATGAGAATCGCGCGCCGGGTCGGATGGTCTACCTCATACTCTTCGGCGCCGTCGCCGTCTGCGTCGTCCTGATCGCAGCGATGAACTACATGAACATGGCCACGGCGCGATCGATGCGCCGCGCGCGGGAGGTCGGAATGCGGAAGGTGGTCGGCGCCGGACGGCGGCAACTTGCGGGACAGTTTCTCGCCGAGTCCACGCTGACGTCCATGATCGCGCTGCTGCTCGGCCTTGGTATCGTAGCGTCCGTGCTTCCCTATTTTAACCGGATGGCCGACAAGTCCATCACCCTGGAGATCGCCGCAAACTGGCCGTTCTTCCTGGGGATTCTCGCTGCGGCCGTCAGTATCGGCCTCATCGCCGGTGCCTATCCCGCCTTTTATCTCTCCCGGTTTCAACCCTCGGACGTGCTGCGCGGCGGCACGTCGGCTCGGCGATCACCGGTCTGGAAGGGTATCGTCGTGGCGCAGTTCGCGATCTCGATCACGCTCATTGTCGCGACGCTCGTCATCAGCCGCCAGCTGGATTTCATCCAGAACAAGCCGCTCGGCTTCGAGGAGGATCAGCTCGTGGTCGTGGACATCAACGACGGCAACGTCCGGTCGCAGTTCGACGTCGTCAAACAGGAATTTGG
Source organism: uncultured Rhodothermales bacterium (assembly GCA_964591285.1). Taxonomy (GTDB): domain Bacteria; phylum Bacteroidota; class Rhodothermia; order Rhodothermales; family VXPQ01; genus CAZQAS01. The sequence goes on along the minus strand of CAZQAS010000141.1, from coordinate 4,343 downwards.
CCGCGTCCGCGGCGTCGAGTCCGTCTCCGTGTCAAACAACATTCCCGGCGACTGGAAGAACATCCCGCAGGTGGAGGCCTCCGTTCCGGGCATGGACGAGCCGGCCACGGTGCACTTCCTTGGCGTTGACGAGGCCTTTCTCGACACGTACCGCATCCGTCTCATCGACGGCGAATCGTTTAGCGGCCGGTTTGCGGCCGATTCCACGTCGCTCCTGGTGAATCAGACGGCCGCGAAGAGCCTCGGCGTTCGGCCGGGCGATCTCGTGCGCATGCCGGACGACGAGTTCGCCGCGCGTGTAATCGGCATCGTCGAAGACTTCCACTTCTCCTCCCTGCACGAACAGATCGGTCCCATGCTCCTCGGCTATCGCTCGAATCCGATCGACGTCATCGACTACTTCACGATTCGATTCGACGCGGCCGACATCGCGCAGACCATCGCCGGGCTCCGGACGGTCGGCGAGCGTTTCGATCCCGAGCATCCCTTCGAGTACAACTTCCTCGACGAGCGGCTGGCCGATTATTACGCGAGCGAGCGCCGCGTGCGCGGCATCTTCAGTGCTGCCGCCGCCCTGGCGATCCTGATAGCGTGTCTCGGGCTCTTTGGATTGGCAGCTTATGCCGCCGAGCGGCGGACGAAAGAGATCGGGATTCGAAAGGTGCTCGGCGCCACCGCGGCGGGGCTCGTTCGGCTGATGACGACCGACTTCGCGCGCCTGGTGGCCGTCGCATTCATCCTCGCTGCACCGCTGTCCTATCTTGCGATGCACCTCTGGCTGCAGGATTTTGCCTATCGAACGTCGGTCGGATGGGCGACGCTGCTCGGCGCCGGCGGAATCGCCCTCCTCCTCGCCGTCCTGACGGTCGGCTACCACGCCCTCCGCGCCGCCACCGCGGATCCGGTGGAAAGCCTTCGGTATGAATAGGCGCAAATAAAGGAAGTCAGAGGTCAGAGGTCGGACTCCTACCGAAAACGTTCGCCGTCTGACCTCTGACTACTGACCTCTGACTTCCATCTCCCATCTCCTATTTCCTATCTCCCTTCTCCCCAATCCGCTTCACCCGCACATTCCTGAACTCATACACCAGGCCATCCTCCCCGTGGTGCTGGAGCGCGATGTACCCTTCGAGGTCCTCATCATCCCGAAAATCCGTGGTTTTGATGCCGTTCAGCCAGATCTCGATGTGCTCGCCCGCGGCCTTGATGCGGTAGGCGTTCCACTCGCCGGGCCGGAAGGCGGCTCGGGCTTCGGCGCGCTCCTCGCCCTCAAGTGGAGCGAGCCATCCGCGGCGGCCTTCGTCGTAGAGCCCGCCCGACCAGGCGCGATCACTCGGGTCGACCTCCGCCTGATAACCCCAGAGCCGGTTCGGCTCGTAATGCGAACGGAACTGGATGCCGCTGTTGCCGCCATCGGGCACGCGCACCTCCGCTTCCAGGACAAAATCGCGATAGGTGGTGTCGGAGACCAGGAACCACTTCTGATCTCCGCGGAGCGAGATGACCCCGTCCTCGAGCGACGCCTCCCCCCAGTCGAACGGGTTCATCCAATTGCTCAGATCGTCTCCGATCAGGTTCACGAATTCATCGGCCGGCTGAGCCGCCGCCGGTTGAATGGCCGGGATTGCGGCGGCCATCAGGCCGCAGAGTAGGATCGTTCTCATCATAATCGTGGTATGGAGGGGGTTTTCGTGGCGAAGTGAATATCGTGGCGTGAAGTAGCTCGTGCCGTGGAGTAGGCTATCGTCCCGTGCAGTAGGTCTTGCCATGAAGTAGCTCGTGCTTCGGAATCTGCTCCGGCGTCTCGTCGTCTACGCGCCGTTCGTTCGCCGATGGAGCACCTCATCCTTGATACTCATCAGATATCGGTAAGCCTCGTCGTGATCCTTCGGGATGTCCTCGTTGAAGATGGCTTCCTTGATGGCGCCGGTGGCGGCGCGCTCCGGGCCTTTCAGGTCGCGGACGATCTCATCAAACAGCTCGCCGCGACGGAGCGCCTCGTCCTTCATGTCCATCATGTACGCATAGGCGGCGTCGTGTTCATTCGGAATCTCGCCCTCGAGGATCGCCTCGCGAATGGAGTCCTTGATGATCCCGATCGAGATGCCTTCCTGGATGCCGAGGGTTTCCATGATCTCGTACCCGTCGACCGGCGGCTGGAAATCTCGCATCCGGTCCTTCTCTTCGACGACCGCCATCTTCTCCTCTACCCGGTCGAAAGCCCCAAGATAGCGCCGCACACGACGTGGATTCTTTGAGGTGATGTCGGCGCGGACAAGCGTCATCAAGTCGTCTATGTCGTCGCCCGCCTCGAAAAGGAGGCGCCGTACGGCCGAATCGGTCACGTCCTCATCGACGAGCGCGACGGGTCGGTGATGCAGGCGGATCAGCTTCTGGACGTAGTCCATGCGTTCATCCGTCGGCAGCTTCAGATTCCTGAAGATCCGGGGGATCATCCGCGTGCCGACGTCTTCGTGGCCGTGGAACGTCCATCCGGTCCCGCGCGAAAACCGCTTCGTGGTCGGCTTTCCGATGTCGTGCAGGAGTGCGGCCCACCGGAGCCAGCGCGTCTCCTCGCAGTCCCTCTCCGCGGTCATCGACGAGAGATTATCCAGCACCTGAAGCGTGTGGAAGAAGTTGTCCTTGTGACGGCTTCCGCGCACTTCCTCGACGCCCTGGAGATCCACCAGCTCGGGGAAGATCCGCTGCAGGATGTGGGTCGCGAACAGAATTTTGAATCCGGTGGATGGGATGTCCGCGCAGATCATCTTCTGGAGCTCGTCCGTGATGCGCTCCTGGCTCAGGATTCCCACGCGGTGCGACTGCTCGCGCATCGCATCGAAGGTCTCGTCCGCGATGCGGAACTGGAGCTGTGCGGCGAACCGCGCGGCGCGGATCATGCGGAGCGGGTCGTCGGCGAAGGTGACCTCAGGCTCGAGAGGCGTCTGCAAGATGCGGTGCTTGAGATCGCTCAGCCCATCAAACGGATCGACCATCTCACCGAAACGATCCGGCTCGAGATTCGCGGCCATCGCGTTGACGGTGAAATCCCGCCGCCGGAGATCGTCTTCAAGCGTGCCGTCTTCGACGATCGGCTTGCGGGAATCGCTGCGATACGACTCACGGCGCGCGCCGACGAATTCGAAGAGGAGTACGTCGTCCTGATCGGGCGAGGTGCCGCTCGTTCGGGCTTCAGAGGCCGGTTGGGCGAGCGGTGCCGGAATCCGAACGGCGGCCGTCCCGAATTTCGGATACACGTGAGCGGTCTGTCCGCCAAGCGCCGCCCCGACGGCCTTCGCGAGTCGAATGCCGGATCCCGAGCCCACGGTGACAAAGTCGAGATCGGTCGTACTTCGTTCGAGCAGGATGTCGCGCACGGCGCCCCCGACGAGATACACCTCGATCCCCTCGCGTGCCGCAACGCGCCCGACCTCCCGCACGAGATCGGCGTAAGGCTGTCGTGCTATGTCTTTGCTCAGGTCAGGGCGCATGTCGACTGGCGCGGGAGGAGCGTTCGTGGATGCGTGTCCCTCGACGTGCGATGAAGCGGCAGGTTTCCGAGGTGCGCGATCGATGTTTCCCTCTTTTTACATCCATTCAGGCAAATCCCGACAGAGGCGGCGTAAGAGAATTGCTCGAAAAATGAGACTATCGGCATACAGGATATGAACGGAAACTTTGTCATATACTTGATCGGATACATCATCGTGATCATCGGCGTTGCGTACGGGATGAGCGCGGCCGGACTGGGCACCCAGTGGATCGTCCCCGCGGTGCTCGTGCTGGTCGGCCTCGGCATCGTGTGGGCGCTTTCGCGGTCACAGCGCGATACGGCAACGAGGCAGAGCGCGAGCACGCCGCAGCAGAGCACGCAGGTTCAGTCCTCCCCGTCGGATCAGGGGTCGTCAGGGCACTCCGGTTCCGGCTCGACGAGCAGTCAGAGCCCGCCGCGGTAGCTTCCGAGAGGCGATGTCCGGATCAGCGCAAATCGCTGCCGTCGCCCGGCTGCGGGTGCTGCTCCGCAAGCTCGATCGACTCGCGATATAGCTGCTTCGGGCAGATGTACGCCCGCACCGGCGCGACGAGAATCTCCTTGCCGTACAGGAATTCATCCCAGATAGCCCAGGCGCGCTCGTCGTCCGGCTATCCAAAAACAGCGGCCGCATGATCGGCGCCCCCGTCGCACGCGCCTCCTCGGCGTATTCGTACGTATAATCCTGAAGGTGTTTGTGGATGAGTACGTACGTGCGCCACGTCGCGATCGCCTTTTCGTTGTAGCCGGTGCCGTCCGGCATGTCCCAGGGAGCCTCGTTCATCAGCGGACGGACCTCCATGATCGGACT
>CAZQAS010000140.1:5935-9842 GCA_964591285.1 uncultured Rhodothermales bacterium | reverse complement strand
AGAAGTACGATGCAGCCGAGTGCAAGAAGACGTCGCACGATATCACCTCCAGTTTGATGCTTAACCGATGTAGCGGTCATTCGCTTTGCGATCCTCTTTTTGCAGTGAAAATACGTGCGTCTCACCTTCCTGCATCACGACGACCGAATCGCGAAATCCGATCTTCGCTGCTTCGGACCAGCCGCGATCAAACGATACCCTGAGCACGTCGTCCGTCAGTTGAACCGAGAGCCAGTGACCACGGTAGCGAATGCGAAGCCGCACGTCAGAGAGTTCGTATGGCAGGAGGGGATTGAACCAGAGAATCTCATCGCGCATTTCGAGGCCGGTGTGCGCACTTTGAATGAGATCAACCGTGCCGGCCATCGCCCCGAGGTGGATGCCCTCGGACGTCGTACCGCCTTGGATGTCCTCAATATCGCTGTGAAGAGCCTCTTCGAAGAGCTTCCAGGCGCCCTCGCGATCGGAGCGCGCCAGAACCCACGAGTGGACGATTCGACTTAGCGTCGAGCCGTCTGACGTGCGCCGGATATAATAATCGATGTTCTTCGGAATGGTCTGCGGATCGAACGCATATCCCATGTGATTGAAAAGGCTCTCGAGCTCCTCAGTCGAGAAGAGAAAGAACAGCATCAGAACGTCGGCCTGTTTACTCGCCTTGTAGCGGTTCACGTCGTCACCTTCCGATTCGAGGATGCGATCTAGCCGCTGAATGTCACCGTACTTCGCTTTGTAGCCGTTCCAATCGAATTCCTCCAAATCCGCATAACCTTCGAACTGGCTGATGATGCCGCCGTTATGGAATGGAACGAACATCTTTTGGCTCACTTCGTGCCACCGCGCGAGCTCCTCGTCAACGAGGCGAAGGTCATCGCGCAGGTCTCGGCGGCGCTGCTCATCAAGCTGGTCAAGCACGCTGCAGGCCGTTCGAAGCACCCATACGGCCATCACGTTCGTGTAGGCGTTGTTGTCGAGGCCGGTTGCTTCGCGATCCGGATATGATGTGTGAAATTCATCGGGTCCCATTACGGCTCGGATCTCGTAGCGCTTGCGGTCCGCATTGTACGTGGCGATGCTCGCCCAGAATCGGGCGATCTCCAGGAGCATCTCGGCGCCATAATAAGAGAGGAACTCGACATCGGCGGTGGCCTGGTAGTACTGCCAGACGTTATAGGCGATGGCCGAGTTGACGTGGCGCTGGATGTTGGAGTCATCCGGAATCCATCGGCCGGAGCGGGGATTGAGGTGGAGGACCTGGCTTTCCTCGCGGCCGTCGCTCGCACTCTGCCACGGGTACATGGCGCCCGCGAAGCCTGCCGCTGCAGCCAGGTGGCGCGCCTCAGGTAGGCGCCGAAAGCGATACATCAGCAGCGAGCGTGTCAGCTCCGGAATTCGAAGGGTCAAGAAAGGGAAAATGAAGAGCTCATCCCACAGCACGTGCCCCCGGTACGCTTCGCCGTGCCAGCCGCGAGCGGGAACGCCGACGTCGCGGTCGATGGTGTTCGGCGACGTCGTCTGGAGGAGATGGAAAATGTGCAGTCGGAGGATGAGCTGCGTCTGTGCATCGCCGTCGTGAAGTGCGATGTCCGAGTGGCTCCAGAGCTGCGCCCAACGAGTTTCGTGCGTGGTGATGAGTTCATCAAACGAACCCGCGCGCCGTATCGACTTCCGCGCCTGTTCCTGAGGCTCGCTGATTGCGAAGTCCTCCGACGAATAGATGGAAGCTATTTTCTCGATCCGGAGTGTCTTTTGGGCCCGGCACTCAACCGTGATGTCCTGCGCCACACGGTCCTTCTCCTCGTGCCGCTGACGCTCGAGCGGAACGGGTTTGTCGCCCTGGAATAGCCTCGTGCGGACGGCCTGCGCCATGCAGATGTGTGACTGGTTCGTTTCAGCCGTGAGATAGAGCGCATCATCGCCTTCGAAGCCCACTTCCAGGACTTCGAGATGCTGGCTGTTCAGATCACGATACCGCGCAACGTTGTCGTTATGTACGCTTCCATCTATGCCGGTGCGGATTTCCAGCGTGCCCGACCAATCGTGTGAAGTCAGGTGCCATTCGATGCCCGCAAGGTGCGGGAACCGCATGTGGACGAAGCGTCGGGTCTCGAGCGTGAAGGATCGATCCCGCTCGTCGCGGAAGCGGACATGTCGATGGAGGACGCCTCGGTTTAGATCCAGGCGAAGCGAGAAATCGAGGACGTCGACCTGACTCAGATTCAGCCACTCGCCGTCCGCCGGCCGAAACGAGAGCGGCAGCCAGTTCGGAAAATTGACGAGGTCCTCGTTCTCGAGCACGTGCCCCTCGACGGTTGTTTCGAGCCGATTGTATCCACCCGCCAGATAAGTGCCCGGATAGTGGACTCCGCCGCTACGAACCTCCTCGAAAGCGCCGCGGGTGACGATCTGACCGTTGCCCAGTGCACATAGAGCCTCGCGCAGCGGCTGCTCCTCGGCATTCCACTCGCGGTAGATCAGTTCCCATTCGGTGATGTCTCGGCTACTCATGCTCGGTGATTTGTACGTCGATTGCTGAGAGGTCGTGGACGACCAGGTCTGCGCCGGCTGTGCGCAGCGCGTCGCTGCCGTCTTCGCGCGCCAGGCCGACGACGAGTCCGAACCCTCCCGCCCGTGCGGCTTCGACTCCGGCGACAGCATCTTCGATGACTACGGCGCGGCGCGGCATAACGTCGAGCCGTCGAGCGGCCTCGACGAATGCGTCGGGCGCCGGCTTTCCCCTTAGTCCGATCTCCGCGGCGTCGATGCCATCGACGCGCGTATCGAAGAGGTCGGCGATTCCGGCCACCTCCAACACGTGACGGCCGTTCTTGCTCGACGAAACGACGCCGGTTTTCAGCCCTTGTGAACGCCACCTACGGAGACCATCTACGGCATCCGGAAACGTGTGGACGCCGTCGCGATCAAGCAGTTCATGGAAGTGCTCGTTCTTCCGATGGGCTAGGCCGCGCACCGTCGGCCTCTCCGCTGGATCCTCCGAGGCCCCTTCAGGAAGCGAGATCTTGCGCGACTTGAGGAAGCTTCGCACGCCGTCGAACCGGGGCTTTCCGTCGACTGTGGTCCGGTAGTCGGACTCGATGTCGAACGGCCGCTCATCGGGATGATGCTCCTTGAGATAGGCATCGAAGGTACGTTTCCAGGCGCGCGCGTGCAGATCGGCCGTCCGCGTGATGACGCCGTCAAGGTCGACGATGACTGCCTCAAACCTCGGCATGGGCTTTTTTTCTGTAGCCGCAATTATGTGATGGTAGCGTGGTTGTGATGATAGCTTGGTGCCGACCAGGCTGCCAGCTACTGCGCCGTGTATCCTCCATCGATGACGAGTTCGCTCCCCGTGACGAACTTAGATTCGTCGGAGGCCAAATACACGATGCCGTAGGCGATGTCGTCCGGTTCGCCCACATGGCCGACCGGATGGAGACTGTCGAGGTGCTTGCGAAAGCCCTCGACGCCCTCCTCGGATTGTTCTCCGAGCTCCTCCACTAGGGGTGTCCAGATGTACCCCGGGTGCACGGAATTGACCCGGATCTGCTCCTTCGCATACAGGAGCGCGTCGGTCTTTGTCATCAGGCGTACGGCGCCCTTCGATGCATGGTAGGCGGGCACGTCCGGCGCGCTGATCAGCCCGTAAATCGAGGAGAGATTGATGATGCTCCCGCCGCCCGCGTCTCGCATGTACGGAATGACGTATTTCGTGCAAAAAAAGACGCCTTTCACATTGATGTCCATGACCTGATCCCACTCGGCTTCGGTGAGCTCGTCGGTCGGTTTGTTGGCGCCCGCTATGCCCGCGTTGTTTACGAGCACGTCGATCTTACTCCATCGCTCACCGATATACGCTTGCCACGCAGGAAGCTCTGGATCGGCTCGAAGTCGCCGAGCAGGGTCT
>CAZQAS010000140.1:0-5835 GCA_964591285.1 uncultured Rhodothermales bacterium | reverse complement strand
ATACGCTTGCCACGCAGGAAGCTCTGGATCGGCTCGAAGTCGCCGAGCAGGGTCTCACCAGCGAGGAAGCGGCTCGGCGGCTCGAACGATTCGGCCCGAACGAGATCGCACAGGAGCGCGAGACGCCCTGGTGGCGCATCCTGCTACATCAGTTCAACGATCCGCTCATCTATATCCTGATTGCGGCGGCCTTCGTCACGTTTGCGCTTCGCGATTTCACGGATACAGGCGTAATCATGGCGGTCGTTGTACTGAATGCGGCGATCGGGTTCGTCCAGGAGCGGAAGGCACAGCAGGCCATGCGTGCCCTCGCAGGTATGAGTGCACCGAAGGCCGACGTCCTTCGCGATGGACATGTGCACGTCCTGCCGAGTAGGGTGCTGGTCCCTGGAGACGTCGTTCTGCTGGCGTCCGGTGTGCGTATCCCGGCCGATGCTCGGCTCATCCGAACCGTCGATCTGGAGGTCGATGAGTCGGCCTTGACAGGTGAATCCGTCCCCGTACGGAAGTCGACCGATCCCCTCGAGCATGAAAATCTGGTGCCGGGGGACCAGGTGAATATGGTTTTCGGCGCTACCACAGTCACACGGGGTCGTGGGCGCGGTGTCGTGGTACGCACGGGAACGGCAACCGAGCTTGGCCAGATCGCAGAATCCGTTCGGCAGGTCGGCGAGACGGACACGCCGCTCCAGGAGAAGATGGAGCGGTTTGGGCGTCAGGTCGGACTGACCATCCTCGTCCTGGCCGTACTCGTGGGCGTGATCGGTGTGCTGCGGGCCATGGCGCCGAGCGAGATCTTCCTCGCCGCGGTGGCTATGGCGGTTTCCGCGATCCCTGAAGGACTTCCGGTCGTGATGACCGTCACGTTTGCGATCGGCGTGCACCGCATGGCGCAGCGACGCGCCATCGTCCGGTCGCTGCCTGCCGTGGAGACGCTCGGGAGTGCAACGGTGATCGGGTCGGACAAGACCGGAACGCTGACGCGAAACGAGATGACCGTCAAGTCGATCTGGTCGGCCGGCCGATATTTCCATCTCACCGGTGCCGGTTACGAAGCCGATGGTGACATTCTCGAGGATGACCACCGCGTGGATGCGGGCTCATTCGAGCCGCTGAGGACGACACTTGAGGCGGGAACGCTGGCGAATGAAGCCGACCCCTCCTTTCTCCGCGGTGACGAGCCGACCGGTGATCCAACCGAGCTCGCCCTCTACGTCGCGGCCGCAAAAGGAGGGATCGACCCCTGCAAGCTGAAGGAGTCATTCACGGAGCTCGACCTACTCCCGTTTGAGCCGGAAAGGCGCTTTATGGCGACCCTCAACCGGACTCCCGACGGGCCGCGCATCTACGTCAAAGGCGCGCCGGAGGCCGTCCTTGACCGTTGCAATCGACAGCTGGGAGCACAAGGAGAGGAGCCGCTCGATGCGGACGCGATCCGAGCAGCGGCCGCGGAGCTCGCGAGCCAGGGGTACCGCGTGCTCGCGACGGCCACGCGGTTGCAGACGGGCGAACGAATTGATGCTGAAGCTGTCGAGGCGGGACTCGTATTCGCAGGTCTTGAGGCGATGGAGGATCCCGTGCGTCCGGAAGCCGTCGAGGCGGTTCACGATGCGCACCAGGCAGGCATTCGCGTCGTCATGCTGACGGGAGATCACAAGGACACGGCCCTGGCGATCGGCCGACAGCTCGGCGTGGTAGGCGACGACGGGCAGGTTATCGAAGGACGAACGCTCGACGGTCTGTCGGACGAGGAACTCGATCTACTGTTGAAAGACGTCAACGTATTCGCCCGAGTAGCGCCCGAGCACAAGCTTAGGATCGTTCAGCGCCTGACGGCAGAGGACGAGGTCGTCGCGGTTACCGGTGACGGCGTGAACGACGCTCCAGCCCTAAGGGCCGCGCACCTGGGGATTGCGATGGGGAAGGGAGGTACCGACGTCGCCCGCGAAGCCGCGGACATCGTCCTGACGGACGACAATTTCGCTACCATCACGGCCGCTGTTGAAGAGGGCCGCATCGTCTTTTCCAACATCCGGAAAGTGACGTTCTTCCTGCTCTCGACCGCCGTCGGAGAAGTTATCGCTATAACCGCGGCGATCGTCATGGGATGGCCGCTGCCGTTCGTCGCCGCACAGATCTTGTGGATCAATTTGGTCACAAACGGTCTTCAGGACGTTGCGCTGGCCTTCGAACGGGGGGAACCGGGCCTGCTGAAGCGTCCGCCGCGCCCTCGCAATGAGGGCATCGTGACGCGGCGATTGCTCGAGCGGCTCGGATTGGTCGGCATCGTGCTGGCGGCGGGAACGCTCGGCATGTTCTGGTGGTCGCTCACGACAACCGGCGACCTCGATACCGCCCGCACCGTTGCGATGACGCAGATGGTGATGTTTCAGTTCTTCCACGTCTTCAACAGCCGATCGCTCGATCGTTCGGTATTCTCGATGCCGCTATTCTCCAATCGTCTACTTCTGGGCAGCGTCCTGGCGGCGGTCGGAGCCCACATGGCCGTACTCTACGTACCGTGGCTCCAGGGCATCTTCCGGACGGTTCCCCTCTCTCCCCCGGAATGGCTAGCCGTGTCGGTGATCGGTACGCTGGTAATTGCCGGCGGCGAGGTGGACAAATGGAGAAACCGACGCAAGGGTCGTCCGCTTGGTTAGATCTACGAGCCGATTGGGCCGCCCACGTCTCAGGCATAGAAGGATCTGTTAGGCGCCGCAGGACTTGCGAAGCGGGGGATCGACCTACGCGGCTTCTAGCCGATGTCCCGTACCGCCGTTTGGCCGCGTGCCCTAAACTGCATTCGTACCCCATTCAGTTCGGACATATACGCGATCTGTTCCGCTAACGTACTAAGAGGATTCTGATGGAAGGGACGACCTCGATTGAGAAGCTCGTATCACTAGACGTCAAGGAGCCCGTCTGGTCGCGATTCTACATGGTCGCCCCTCTTGTGGTCATCGGCACGCGGGAGGGGGACGGATACGATCTTGCGCCAAAGCACATGGCGACGCCGGTGGGGTGGGACAACTACTTCGCGTTCGTTTGCACCCCTCGGCACGCGACGTACCGCAACATCCGGCGCGAAGGCTATTTCACCGTCAGTTTTCCTAAGCCGGAGCAGGTTGTTTTGGCGAGTATGACGGCAGCGCCGCGCTGCGGTGACGAGCGCGAGAAGCCGAGCCTGGAGAACTTGCCGACCTTCGCAGCGGAGCAGGTAGACGGCATCTTTCTCGAGGACGCGTACCTCTTTTTCGAATGCAAGATGGAGCGCATCATCGACGGATTCGGCAAGCACAGCATCGTCGTGGGATTCATTGAGGCTGCGCACGTAGATGAGGATTACCTGCGGCGATCGGACTTCGACGACGGCACGATGATCCAGAAAGATCCGCTGCTGGCGTATCTGAGCCCGGGCAGATATGCCGCCATCCACCGCACGAATGCCTTTCCGTTCCCAGCTGGGTTTGAACGCTGATCGCCCCATGTCCGAAGCGAAACGAGTCAAGGAGTATCTCGAAGGCGAGCGCGAGCACATGATCGCGCTGTTGGAGCGGCTCGTGCGTGCGGAGTCACCGTCGACCGTTCCGGAGGCACAGGATGAGATCCTTGCACTGCTGGATGCGGAGCTCACTGCTCTTGATTTTGACACGACGCGCGTTTACGGGCAATCCAGCGGGGGGGTCCTGTACGCCCGACCGGACGTCCGGCGACGCGGTCAACCGTACCAGCTTCTACTTGGCCACTGCGACACGGTCTGGCCTATCGGCACGATCGATCAGATTCCCTTTGCCCTCGATGATGGTGTGGCGCGCGGTCCGGGCGTGTTCGACATGAAAGGGGGTCTCGTGCAGATGGTCTTTGCCCTACGTGCGCTTCGCGTTCTTGCTCTCGAGACGTCCGTCACACCGGTCGTGCTCGTCAACTCCGACGAGGAAATCGGCAGCCACGATTCCGGTGCCCAGATTCGGCGACTCGCACGGTGGGCGGATCGGGCGCTCGTCTTTGAGCCGGCACTCGGACCAGAGGGGAAACTCAAGACGAGCCGGCGCGGCTCCGGCAAGTTCCGCATCCGCGTGGTGGGGCGGAGCGCCCACTCGGGCCTTGAACCGGAAGCGGGGGCGAGCGCCATCCTCGAGCTATCACACGTCATCCAATCACTCCATAATCTGAACGACCCCGAGCGCGGCATCAGCGTGAACGTCGGAATGATCGACGGCGGAGTACGCTCGAACATGGTCGCACCCGAGGCAGGCGCCGTCGTCGACATCCGTGTGGCGCGTCGAGAAGACGGCCGGAGAATCGTATCCCGTCTGCACGATTTGCGTCCGACGACGGCCGGCACGTCGATCGAGATCCTCGGGAGGATGGGACGCGATCCGATGGAATCAACTCCTCGAAACCGACGACTCTGGGAGCTCGCCCGAAGACTGGGGAAAGAGCTGGGACTTGCTCTCGACGACGGTCGGGCGGGCGGTGTCTCCGACGCGAATACGACGACTATGTATACAGCGACGCTCGACGGACTCGGTGCCGTTGGTGACGGCGCCCACGCCCGGCACGAGTACATCAAGCTGGACATGATGGTCGAAAGGACGGCGCTGATCGTGATGCTACTATGCCAGCCGCCGCTTCACGAAGCGACAGCGTACCTACGAGAGACGTCAGGATTCGTGTAAGGCCCCGGTGGTGCCTGGTTGGGGCTTTCTGATTCTGCGAACTGCACATTGGCTATTTCACCATCACCATGCGCTACGTATTCGGTTCTCTTACACGGATCTCCGACCTGCCGGACATACAGATCGAAACCGAGAAGATCGATCGCGATCGGTGGGCGACGGGTGATTACGTCGTCGGCGAAGTCCATGGGGCCCCAAGCAGCCTCTACCGCGTCGAGCTACCGAACGGGCGTCTCATGCCCGTTGCCGAAGGTGACCTCGTCGTCGGTGCGTTCGGTAGGCGGGCGGCAACGCTCGAGACGACCGGTGACTGGCGAGAAATCGGGCCGGACGGTAAGATGGCCAGTCTTACCGGTGCGGGCCTCTTTGGAAAGATCATCTCGCGATCGTCGCTTATGCCGGCCTTTCTGAAGCTGGTGTACCGGGGACACGTGGTCGTCGACGGTGAGAAGGTAGGGTTGAAGGACTACGTAAAGCCGGTCCAAGAGCGCGCCTTCCAAACGCCCACCATCATTCTGATTGGATCTTCGATGTCGTCCGGTAAGACAACGACGGCGCGCGTATTTATCCGTCTTCTGAAGGGCATGGGGCTTAGCGTCACCGGCGTGAAGCTTACCGGGGCCGGGCGCTTTCGCGACGTGCTGAGCATGTACGACGCCGGAGCCGATCATATCCTGGACTTCGTGGACGAGGGGCTGCCCTCCACAATCTGTGACGACGGCGAGTTTCGTGCGGCGGCACGCCGATTGCTATCCCGCGTGGAGGGCCTCAACACGGATGTCGCCGTCGTGGAGGCGGGTGCGTCCCCCCTTGAGCCCTACAACGGTGAGGCCGCATATGACGAACTCGGCGCCAACATACGCCTTATCACGCTCTGCGCTTCCGATCCCTACGCCGTACTCGGCGTGAATGCGGCGTTCAGACACCGGGCGGATCTCGTCACAGGGCTGGCTACCAATACAGATGCAGGGATCGAACTTATCGAGAGGCTTACGGGGATACAAGCCGTCAACGTGCTGGACAAGAACTCGCATCCGCTGCTCGAAGGTCTTCTTAGATCGCGCCTGGAGATTGAGAATGTCACACCCTGAAGAGCGCGTGCAGCAGCGCCTCGGCGACGCGCGCTCTCCAGGGGCGCTGAACCCACTCGTCCAGC
>CAZQAS010000139.1:0-9942 GCA_964591285.1 uncultured Rhodothermales bacterium | reverse complement strand
AGGCGGCAGGTGTAAGCATGGCAACATGTTCAGCCGAGCCGTACTAATTACCCGTGAGACTTAACCCTTATTGTTTTACGAGCACCGCTACTGGTGCCGCCTCGGTGATTCCTTTATTGCCTACGCAACATTCATCATGTCAGACATTCTGACCTCACCTCCGGCGTCATGCTGACGCCGCGAGCGGTCACTGAACATTCTGGTGACTATAGCGCAGTGGAACCACCTCTTCCCATTCCGAACAGAGAAGTTAAGCACTGCAGCGCCGATGGTACTGCCAACAAGGTGGAAGAGTAGGTCGTCGCCAGGTTCTTTCGAAAGGCTCTCCGGATTCGCTCCGGAGGGCCTTTCTTTATATATGCCGGCTCCGCACCCGTACCCAGGCGCTCAGCCGGCGCCCGTGCCACGCTTCCCATCCATTCCTCTCCTCCGACCGGAGCCCGAGTCATGACGCGCTCAGGCGATCAACGCCTACAAAAGCTCGACCGGCTCGCGGAGCTGCTCGACAGCTCGATACGTATCCCGGGCATCGGTTATCGTATTGGCTATGATGCCATCATCGGACTCGTCCCCGGCATCGGCGATCTTGCCGGTCTCGCGCTTTCGACGTACATCGTCGTCGAAGCAGCCCGCTACAGACTGCCGAAGAGCACACTATTGCGGATGGCCGCGAACGTGGCCATCGAAGCGATCGTGGGAGCCGTGCCGCTTTTTGGCGACGTCTTCGACGCCGTGTATAAGGCAAATCTTCGGAACTTACGCCTCCTCCACAAGCGCCTGGATTCACGGGACACCGCTCCGCGAGAGGATCGCGCCTTCTTCATTTCCCTCATCGCGGTTCCGGTTGCTGCCGTGATCGTCCTCGTCGCTGGAATCGTGTGGCTGCTCACGCTCATTTTCTGATGTTCGGCGCGTCGCCCAACCCGCTCTGCTGAGGCCGGGTAGAGCCACGCATGGCACGCCCCGTCCGCCGGCTATCTTTGGTACGCTCGTCTTGCATCTTGCGGCCCGACCCGCTTACTTCCGAGTCATGAACTGGATCAAGGCCCTCATCATCGACGTCACCGTCACCATCGTCATCATTATTGCGGTGACGACCGAGATGGAATGGGCGCGCTGGGCGGTGATCATCTACACGCCGTTCATGCTCCTCCTGAAGCTCGTTGCTCTCATCGGAGGCTCGCTGACCAGGAAGTTCAAGAAGAACGTGCCCGAGGCGCCGCCCTGGGCCTATCACATCCTCTACCTGATCAACGTCGCCGCGCCGGCCCTCGTACAGTGGTGGCTCATCGCCGCGCAGTGGGCCGCGATTTGGCTCCTTTCCTATCTGGAGTTCAGGAGATCCTCCGACTGATCGCCCTCCACGCTGACGTATAGCATCGTGCCACGGGCCCTGGATGGGGCCCATCTCGTTCGGCCCGGACTGCAACGAGGTTATTCCGCGCAAAACAGCGGCGCAGGCGTGCGGTTAAGTACCTCAAGGGCGAAAGGCCCGGTAGATCCGATAAACCAACACCAGGTGGGCAAGATGAGATCGGTCTGGAACGGCACGATATCCTTTGGGCTTGTCAGCATTCCGATTAAGCTCTACGCGGCGGTCAGCAGCCGGAGCGTCGGATTCAAGCTCCTTTGCAAGGAGTGCATGACGCCGATTCACTATGAACGGCACTGCGAAGGCTGCGACGAACCGGTTGAGTGGGAGGATACCATCAAGGCGCTGCCGTTGGGAGACGGTCAATTTCTTCCGTTTACCAAGGAAGAGCTCAACAGCATCAAGCCGGAAAAGACCGACCGGATCGAGATCGTCGAGTTCATCGACTTGAACGAGATCCAGCCGCTCTTCTACGACAAATTTTACTTCTGCGCGCCCTCGCGGAAGACGGAGCGGTCGTATTTTCTCTTTCGCAAGGTCCTCGAAGACAGCAACAAGGTCGCCGTCGGGCAATTCGTGATGCGCGAGCGCGAATACGTGGCGGCCATCCAGCCGCACGGCCCCGGCCTCTTGCTCTCGACACTCAACTACAGCTACGAAATCCGGGACATCAACGACATCGAGGCCCTCGCAGAGCCGCCGGAGTTGCAGAAGCAGGAGATGGAGCTCGCGCAAAAGCTCGTCGATCAGCTCACCGAGGACGAGTTCAAGCTCGCGGAATTCCGTGACGAGTTCGCCGAGCGCCTCCAGGAGATGATGGAGCGTAAGGAGAAGATCACCGTGGAGGAGGGGGAAGAGGTGGCCGCCTTCGACGAGGAGTCCCTCATGGAAGCGCTGCAGGCCAGCTTGAACTGATGTGGTGCCGTAATGTGCATCTCTCCGATGCTCTGCAGAATCGGGTCGAAGTCCGACCTCGACCGAGACGGCTATCTCTTCGAGCCGAAGATCGACGGCATTCGAGCGACCTGCGAAAAGAGCGACGGCCGACTGCGCTTCTACAATCGCAGCTGCCGGGACGTCTCGTCTCGATATCCGGAGTTCGACTTTGCGACCGACCTGGACGCGGACACGTGCGTCCTCGACGGAGAGATCGTCCTGTATGATCGAAGCGGCAATCCCGATTTTACGGCGCTGATGCAGCGCCACCTGGGCACGGGACGTATTCGCAGAATCGACCGCGCCGTACGGTATGCCGTCTTCGACATTCTATCGCGGGATGGGGAGGATCTTACCCGACGTCCGCTGGCCGCGAGGAAAGAGGCCCTTCGGGAGGTGATCGGATCGAATCCACACCTGGAGTTCGTCGTCTTCACGGAGGAGGGAAGACGTCTGTGGGAGTTCATCCAGAATCGTTCGCTCGAGGGGGTCATCGCCAAGGATCCGACGAGCGACTACAGGCCCGGCCGCCGAACGCGCCGGTGGTTGAAGATCAAGGCCTTTAAGACGATCGACGCGGTCATTGTCGGCTACACGGAAGAGCTGCGCGCCGTCTCCGCACTTGCGCTGGCCGTCTATCGGAACGACGATCTGCAGTTCATCGGAAAAGTGGGGACGGGGTTCAGCGCGGACGACGTCCGCATGCTCAAGGAGCTCTTGGAGCCGATCGAAATCGACGCGCCGCACTTCGACGTGCCCGCATCCTATCGCGGGATCAACTGGGTGGCGCCGAAGCACGTATGCGAGGTGCGCTACCTGGAGTTCGGGAAGCAGGGCATGCTGCGCAACCCCTCGTTTCTGCGCCTCCGACCAGATAAGAGCACCGAGGAATGCCGGCTCGAAGGGTAGAACGTCTCACGGTCGGCGATCACGACGTCCGAATCTCGAATCCGGACAAGGTCCTCTTTCCCGAAAGCGGCATTACGAAGCGGGAGTACGTCGACTACTACCGGCGTATCGCGCCCTACATCCTCTCGCACATCCAGCGCCGGCCGCTGAGCATGCAGCGATTTCCGGACGGCGTGGGCGGCGAGCTGTTTTTTCAAAAGGAGCTTCCTGATTACTTTCCCGACTTCTTCGAACGGGTCGACGTGAAGCCGGAAGAGGAGGAGACGAAGCTCTACGGGACCGTCGTCAATGAGGCGAGCGTGGTTTACCTCGCGAATCTCGTCACGATTCCGCATATCTGGATGAGCTGCGTGGAGCATCTTCGGCGGCCGGATCGCATGGTGTGGGATCTGGATCCCTCCGGGATGGGATTCGACAAGGTGAAGATCGCCGCCAAACTGCTGCGCTACCTCCTCGGCGAGCTCGGACTGGAGAGCCATCCGATGGTTACGGGCTCTCGCGGCATACACGTCGTCGTTTTCGTGGAGCCCGTTTACGACGTGTCGGACACGTTCGAGTTTACGAAGGGCGTCGCTCAGCTGATCACGCGCAAGCTTCCGCAGCTGTTCACGGTGGCCTACGCGAAGTCGCGCCGTGGAAGGAAGATCTACATCGACTATCATCGGAACGCGTACGAGCAGACGGCCGCGGCGCCGTACGCCGTGCGTGCCATCGAGGGGGCTCCCGTGGCGCTGCCGGTAAGCTGGGAGGAGGTGGACGGTGAGGAGCTCGATGCGCAATCCTTCACGATTCGGAACGCTCCGGAGCGCCTGGCAGCTAAGGGAGAGCCGTGGTCGGGCTCAGCCGCGCGGTTCGACGTCGGACCGGCCCGCGAGAAGCTTGCTGAGCTTCTCGAATCCTCGCGGCTGGCGTAGCCTGCTGTTAGTCGTCAGGTAGTCGTCAGGTAGTTGTCAGGTAGTTGTCAGGTAGTCACCGGGTCGTCAGCAGGTAGTCTGCGGGTAGTCAGCAGGGCCTATGACACGGCGTTGACACCCCTGAGTCGTATCCTCATGATAGAGTCCGAAAGCAGCCCGGCGTGCTGCTTTTCTGCGTCTCGGCCTGCCTCGCCGTCGACCCCATCCTACTCGTGCCGGTGCTTCCCTACCATATCGCTCAGCTTCGCTCGATCTGCCAAACGCATCCTGCCGGGCGGAAAGTGGTGTTCGTCCCCAGTCGCCAGATCGGGTACAACCTCGGGAATGCTCTGGCGGCCGCAGGCTGCTCGTGGGCAAACTTGTATCTGACCACGCCGTCGGATTGGGCGGAGCGTCTGGCAGGTCCCCGGCTCCGGGCGGACGGGTGGCGTCCGATCGCGCAGGGCGCGGATTTGTTCATCGTGCAGTCGCTCCTCGGGAAGATTACCTGGCCGGAAGGACATTCGTTTGCTGCCGGCGTGACGTCGAGCGGCGTCGCGAAGGCCTATCTGAGCAGCATCCGCGCGCTGCGCGGTGCGGGTGTCGAGTCGTCGACGCTGGCGGACTCGCGAGTCCGATCGCGATCTGTGCTGGCGTCGATTTATCGCGAATACAGTGCGTGGCTCGCAGACGGGCGCTACTATGATCAAACGCATTTATTCGAGGAAGCGGCGCGACTCGGTGAGCGAGAGGAACACGCGGCGGTAGCGGTCGTCGACGAGCTTCCACTGACGCGGGCCGGCTTTAAGTTCGTGGATGTGCTATCCAGGGGGACGATCGTTCGAATTGGTCGCCGGGCGTACAAGGCGGCCCTTCCGCAGCACTGTGCCGGCCGGCGCTTCCATTCCGCGCCCCTCGTCGACCACGGCGTCGCTGACGATCCCCCGGTGAACGGCGAGGCCGGGCCGAAGACCGTGGAGCTCCGCGAGGCCATCGGAACGGAGAACGAAATACGCGGTGTGCTGCGCGAATTATTGCGTTCCGACGTGCCGCTCGATACGGTGGAGATCGCGTACACGAGCGAAGATCCGTATCTATCCCTCCTTACCGATACGGCGGATCGTTTTGATCTGCCGATGACCTCCGCTGCGGGGATTCCGGTGACGTGTACGTGCTCCGGACAGGCCCTCCTTTCGTTCTACCGCTGGATAGCCGGCGGATTTGATCCGGCCGATCTCATTGCGCTTCTTAGAAGCCGACTGATCGAAACTCGCGCGGCGTACCGGATTAACCCCGAGAAGATCGGTCATCTGCTCGAGGAATCGCGGATCGGGCGCGGTCCTACGGCCTACAAGACCGCGCTCTCACGTTTCGAGAAGCGGATACTGGCGCGGAGGTCGGCGCATGCCGAGAGCGAGACGCCGCGCGCCGTTGCGGCGTCTCGTCGTTCGCGCAAAGCACTCGACGACTTGACGGCGCTGTGTCCGTCCGGAGGGACGGTGTCGTTGAGGCGGATTTGTGAAACAGGGATCCGGTTTCTCGATGCGTTCGCCCCAAAAAGATCGGAGCGCGACAAGAAGTCGGCGGAGTCTCTCCGTGACCGCCTCCTCGACCTGGCTGAAGAGACTCGGATCGAAGCTCCGCCGTCCGAGCTGACGAGTCTGCTGCTCGAGTTGCTCGCAGACCACAAGGTCGAGGCGTCCGTGGCGGAGGCGGGCCACGTCTACGTCGTGCCCCTGGAGCGGGCGGGATACTGCGGGCGCGAGCATCAGATCATCGTCGGAATGGCCGAGACCACCTTCCCCGGTGTTTCGATCGAGGATCCGATTCTCCTGGACGATGAACGGCGTCAGCTGTCCGGCGATCTCATGCTCGAGCGGACCCGTTCATCCGAGTCCGTCTGGCATTTCGAACGCGCACTTTCCATGCGAAGTGGTCGCGTGATGCTCGTATCGACCCGCCGTGGCCTGGCCGACGGGCGGGAAACGTATCCGTCAGCCGTCTTTCAGGAGTATGCGGCGCGCACGGACAGTGCCGGCATGCGAACCTACTTTCCGGCCCCCGCGGCGGATGAGGCGCTTGACTCGTCCGAACTTGCCCTGGCGGCCAGAGCGGTGCCGGACCTACGGGTGCAAGTGGAGCACGAGCGCCCATGGCTTTCGCACGGAATGGCAGCCGAGCGCGAGCGTGCAAGCAAGGCCATCGGCCGGTTTGACGGGTGGCTCCCCGATGCGACAAGCGAGTTCCGGCCGGGTGGCGACGAGGTGATGTCGGCTTCTCGGTTGGAGGATCTCGCGGCCTGTCCGCACCGCTACTTTCTAAAGCACGTGCTGAAGGTGAGGCCGCCTGAGGCACCCTCCGAAGAGCCGGGCCGGTGGCTGACACCGCTCGAGTTTGGATCACTTCTGCACGACGTGCTGCGCGAGTTCATGCAGACCCTGGCCGACCGAGGCGAGCGCGTTGCGGACGATCGGCATGCCGCGCTTCTTGAGGAAATCCTTGAGAGCCACATCGAGAGGATGCGGGAAGAGGTCCCGGTGAAATGGGATGCCGCCTATCGGGCGGATCGGGCCCGGCTTCGCCGGGGCCTGCGCATCTTCTTGCACGAGGAATCCCGACGGAATGTAGAGCCGGTTGGATTCGAGGTGAGCTTCGGGCTCGGACGCACCGACGGACTAAGCCGTGCTGAGCCGGTCGAGCTGCGTCTCTCCGATCGAGTCCGTCTCGCGCTCCGGGGCTCGATCGATCGGGTAGACCGGACGCCCGACGGATTCGAAGTGTGGGACTACAAGAGCGGGTCCAGCTTTGATTTCGACGAGGCGGACTTGCTTACGGCGGGCAGACGGCTGCAGTGGGCGCTCTATGCATACGCACTGGAGCAGATTCTAGAGGAGGAGGGAGAAAACGCGCGCGTCGTACGTGCCGGTTATTTCTTCACGAATGATCGCGAACATGGGCTCCGTTTGGGAGATCGTCCTCCTCGTCGGGAGGCCGTCGCAGAGCGAATCGAGCCGCTGTTCGACCTCGTGACGGCAGGAGGTTTCCTGCACATTCAGAAGAGCAAGGCCTGCACATTCTGCGACTATCGGCCGGTCTGCTCGAGCGAGCGTCGAGACGGTCGCGACATGGATGACATTCTAGATGCGTCGCCGGAGGACAGTCCGTTCCTGGAGGCGCTGCAGCGCTGGATGAGCGACGATTGATGAACGGATCGAGGTCGCCTGCTGCGCCGCAAAATGGAGAAACGAGTTACCCGGGCATGAGCACAGAGGAAGGAGTCGAACGCGTACTGAAGGACCAGGCGGCACGCGATGCCGTTACGACGGAGCTGCATCGGAACGTTACGGTGCTCGCTGGAGCCGGTGCGGGCAAGACGCATGCGCTCATCGAGCGGATGGTGGCCCTCGTTCGGACGGGCACGTCGAAGATTGATCGGATTGCCGCGATCACCTTCACGCGCAAAGCGGCCGGCGAGATGCGCGGGCGGTTCCTACTTCGGCTCGCCGAAGCGAAGAACGATGCGCAGGGAGAGGAGCTCGTTCGCATCCAGGAAGCCCTCCGACAGATCGATCAATGCTTTATCGGAACGATTCACTCCTTCTGTGGGCGCCTCCTTCGAGAGCGTCCGATTGAAGCAGGTCTTCCGCCGGACTTCTCCGAAATTGAACAACGAGAGGAAATCGTGCTGCGGCGCGGCGCCTGGGACGCATTCGTTCAGGGCCGCATCGCCGAGGAGGACGAGCGATTGGCGGAGCTGGAAGAGCATGGGATCGTACCGGAGGATCTTTACACGTTCTTCGGGCAAAGATGCGGATATCGCGACCTGCCACTCAAAGAGACGAACACACCGAGGCCCGATCTGAAGCCGTTTGTGGCCGAGATCAAAACCTTCTTACAAGAAGTACAGCCCCGCATTCCGAACAATCCGGCCGCTCGGGATCCGGTGATGGACGCCGTCAGGGGAGCACGAAACTTCATCGCCAACCACGGAATTGCGACCGACCGCGACCGGGCGACCCTGCTGAAGTTCTTTGAGGGGAATCTGAAGCCTACCTTGAAGAACTGGGGAGAGGAGCGGGGATTTGCCAAGCTGCTGAAGGATGAGCGCATTCCCCGCCTTCAGGAGAGGGTTGTCACGCCCGCGCTGAGAAGGTGGAGGGAATGTGCGTACCGAACGGTGGCACGTTTCGTCGATGATGCAGTTGCGCATTATGATCGGGCTCGGCAGGAGCAAGGGAAAGTAACGTTCCAGGACCTGCTGCTCCGGGCGGATGCCGTGTTGCGCGAGAATCCGGGAATCCGATCCTATTTCCAGCACCGATTCGAAACCATTCTGGTAGACGAGTTTCAGGATACCGACCCGATTCAGGCGCGCATTCTAATGTACCTGGCGGGAACGGACGTTACCGAGCGGAACTGGCTCAAACTCACGCCTCGACCCGGAAGTCTCTTCCTCGTGGGCGACGACAAACAATCGATCTACCGCTTCCGGCGGGCGGACGTGGACACGTTTCGACAGGTGCGGGAGCGCATTGACGCAACGGGCGGAGTGACACTCAAGCTGAACACGAGCTTTCGCTCGCTTGGGAACCTCTGCCGCTGGCTGAGTGCGACGTTTCCTGCCATTTTCGACGCGGCAAGCGAGCCCTATCAGGCGCCTTTCAGTCCATTGCACGAGTATCGCGCAGCCGGCATCGACCCTCACTGTGTTCGAAAGATCACGATTCCAAAGGTCCGCGGAAACAAGCGCCGCGCAATCGTTGAGACGGATGCCGATCGGATAGCCGGGTACATAGCAGCGGCCGTGCGTGGTGAGACGCCGCTAAATGCAGATGGAGAGGGCGGCATTCTTGGTTCGGAAGCCTCGCCAGGCGATTTCATGGTTCTCACGCGGACGAGAGGTCAACTTTCCGCATACGCTCGTGCACTCGAAAAGCGTGGTATTCCGTTCGACATCGCAGGCGGCGCACGTCTAGGCGACTCCGCGGAGGTGAGAACGCTCGTTCATCTTCTCGAAACCATCTACGATCCCAACAATCCGATCCATTTCCTGAGTTACCTGCGCGGCGCGCTCGTCGGCCTTGCCGACGACGAGTTGTACGCCTTTCGGCAGGCGGGCGGCCGGTTTCACTACCGATCCGAAATCCCCGAGAGCCTGGATGCCGATCTGTTCGAGCGTTTGCGTGCCGCACGCGATCTTTTGGAGCAAGCGGAAGACCTTCTCACGACGCGCCCGCCGGCTTCGGCGGTCGAGCAGATTCTCGAACTGACCGGCCTCCTTTCCTATGCTGCCGTTCATCCTGAGGGTCAGGCCTCGTTCCGTGCCGGCAATTTGCTGCGGGTACTGTCCGTCGTGCGAGAGCACGAAGCGCGAGGCATGCACTGGGGTGAGATCGTCGAGGATCTCCGCGATCTGGTGGACGACACCGAGTACGACGTCGAGGAGATGACGCTCGAGGCGGGACGCGATGACGTCGTGCGCCTCATGAATCTACATCAGGCGAAGGGACTGCAGGCGAAGGTCGTGTTCCTGGCTGACCCGTATGACCTCGCGGCTTACAAGGGCAAGGTCAGCGTGCACGTCTCTCGGTCCGGTGATGCGCCGTACCTCGCGGCGACGGTCACCAAGCCTAAAGGTGAGTACGCGATGGAGACGGTTGCGCAGCCGGAGGGCTGGCAAGAAGACGTCGACGAGGAAGAGCGCTTCGAAGCGGCAGAGGAAGGTCGTCTGCTCTACGTCGCCGCCACGCGCGCGGCGAACTTGCTTGTGGTTTCGCGGTACGCCGGGAACGCAGACAAAGGGCCCTGGCAACCGCTCTATCGGTACCTGGA
>CAZQAS010000138.1:0-9959 GCA_964591285.1 uncultured Rhodothermales bacterium | reverse complement strand
TCGCCGACGACCGGGGCGAAGGCGGCCGAAAACTGAGCGTGCAGAGGCAGCTGCACCGGCTCGAAAGTTTTCCGTATATCGCGCGTTTCGGACGCGGCTTGCGGATCGACGCCTCCGATACGGTTCAAGAACAGCATGCTCGTTAGCGTATTCGCCTCCAAGACGGATGCTCGGTCTAACCGGAATCCGATGATTTCCGCGAGCGTCGATCGTGCAAGTTCACTGTAACTTGGCAAGCGTTGCCTGATGTAAGGAAGTGCTTCGGAGAGCACCGTCAGGTCGTGAACGGGCACGTACTCGCCGCGATCCGGCTCGTATGAGGCCTCGAGGGTCTCGGGGATACCGTCGGCATCAAAATCCCCCTGGTACATTCGGATCGGATGCTGCGCTCGATGCAGTCGCTGATGTTCTCCGTTCCACCCCCAGTTGGTAGCAACGACATCGAGGCGACCGTCTGAATCGAAATCGCCGAGAGACACGCCATTCCACCATCCAGAAAATGAGTCGAGCCCTACGTCGGTAGTGCGATCGGTGAAGCGGCCGCCATCATTCTCAAAATACTTGACCGGACCCCAGGACGTTGCCAGCACGGCGTCCTGGTCGCCGTCGTGATCCATGTCGCCGAAGGCGGCCGCCGAAATTCCGGCAATATCATCGAAAGGCGCGCTTGCGTCTGCATCATAGCGGAATGATCCGCCGTCATTGATGTAGAGTCGAGCCGCACGGGAATCGATGTGGTCTCCATTGATGCGCTGTCCGCCGGCAAACAGATCCAGGTCACCATCTTCGTCGACATCGACGAGTGAAAGGGGACCCACGGAGGCGCGACCGAACGGTAATCGTTCGTGTGCTGTCGTCGCGCCGCTCTGATCGAGAGCTACGACGTGAATCCATGACGAGTCGGCATCTGGGTCATCGTAGTGCGACTCGCCCGCAAAAAGTTGGCCGCCGCGCGCCGTCGGAAGGTATACAAGTCCGGTCAGGTCACCACCACGCGGACCACCAAGGACATCGGCGTTCACGACCGAGAACCGGCCGGCGTCGTTTCGGTAGAGGGTGACGGCGCCTCCGCGACCGGCTCCTATGAAGAGATCGTCGTCGCCATCACCGTCGATATCCGCCCATGCAACGCCAGGCCCTAACCGGCTCCGACCCCTCCGTATGAGCGGTTGATTTTCGAACTCCGCAGAGGGTGTATCGGTGTGCACGTGATCCAGGAGGTCGTCTCCGGTTTGGAAGAGTGGGCGGGGACCGCGAAGATCAAGATCTTTCGAACGGACCGATGCGAATTGGATGGGTTCGCCGGCGGGGTCGGATGTCGCTGAACCGCGGCTGTGCCGCTCCCCTATGTCGGCCGTGGACGACGTCGTCTCCGGGGTCGATTGTTGATAGATCTCGACGATGCGGTTAGCTCGCAGGCTGTCGATTTGAGTATGGGTGCCATCACGCCAGAACACCTCGATGCTTGCAACGCCATCCGATTGCCCCGCCGCGAAGCTGTACACCGGATCACTCCCTGAGAGATAAATTCCGCCGCTGACGACTTCCTTCTGCTGCAGGGGAAGCCCATCCGCATGAACGACAATTCTAGCTCCGATCCCCTGCGTATTGGGCGCCTCGCCGCGGAGCCGGACGGCAATGCGGGCCGCGTCTGTGACGTTGCGAAAAAGGCCCGCATTCTCATCAAGGCGATTGACGACGACGTCAAGATCGCCATCATTGTCGAAGTCGCCGAAAGCAAGCGCATTCGAGACGTCTTGCCGGGTGCCGATGCCCCACCCGTCTTTCACAGAGTCGAAACTGAGATCGCCGTTATTTCTAAAGGCGACGTTCTTTAGCGGCAGAGGTGGGTAATCGAGCAAGGCCCGTCGATAAGCATCCGGATCGTTTGATCTGCCCCCACTCTGCATCTCTCGCATTTGTGCATCCTTGTCGGTGACGTCGTACAGATGTCCGGTGGCGAGAAGGAGGTCTTCATAGCCATCGAGATCTACGTCCATGAAGAGGCCCGTCCATGTCCAGTCCGAAGCAGCCACGCCGCCGAGTCGAGCAATCTCTGCATATGTTCCGTCGCCGCGATTGAGTTGAAGCGTGTTCTGTACGACCTGCGGCCGGTTGAGCGTTTCTCCGATCTCCGTAGTCATCGGAATCGTCGAACCGACCTGCATCTGCCTGCGCTCGTACTCGCGGCTGAGCATGTCGGTCAGAAAGAAGTCCAGATCGCCGTCACGATCGATGTCGGAGAAGTCGACGGACATCGTCGAGAAGCTGGTACGGCGTACGGCATGGGGAGCTATTTGGCGGAAATGGCCGTCACCGTCTCCGATCCAAAAATAATCCGGGCTTTCGAAGTCGTTGCAGACGTAAAGGTCGGGAGTACCGTCACCGTTCACGTCCTGGAAGCGAGCCACGAGCGTCCAATCCTCGGGCGCCTCCTGCAGAGGAGTGCCGGTTTCGTCGACAAAGATGCTGTCGGAGTTGGTGACGCTATGGAAGCGCCCGTTTCCGTCGTTTCGATATAGCCGATTCGGTTCTGCTCGTTCGACGCGCATCATACCGCCGGCATGCTCGATCAGCTCGTAATGCTCCTGAAAATCTTCAGCGATGCCGTATCCTGCGCCTTCACGGACGACTGTTCGCTCGAAAGTGCGTTCCTCCGGGGGGAAGAGATCATTTACTGCACGCGATTTGTAGTTGGAAACGTAGAGATCCAGATCGCCGTCGCCGTCGATGTCTGCAAGTGCCAGCGTCGTGCTCCCTTCGCCGGACGCGAGTCCCGACTCTTCCGTTGTTTCCGTGAACCGTCCCGTACCGTCGTTGAGAAAGACGCTATTCGGGCCTCCCATAGAGGTCAGCAGGAGGTCAAGATCATCGTCGCCGTCAACGTCCGCAAAGACCGCCCCAGTTGCGAAGCGATCCGGAGCGGCCACCCCCGCCGCATGAGTGATGTCTTCGAATCGCCAGCCCCCGAGATTCCTGTAGAGGACGTTTGGGCCGTCGAGTCTGGCGAAGTAGATGTCTGTCCAGCCGTCGCCGTCGACGTCTCCGACCGCGACCCCGGAGCCGTTCATGTAGTGACGGTTTTGGAGGAGATTCTCCTGCCTCAGCGTATTTATAAACGTGATGCCACTTCGCGATGGCTCGACTTCTTCAAAGCCGGCTCGTGAACCGTTCAAATTTCCGAGATCTGCCCATCGGTATCCGGTCTCTTCATTCCAGACAAGCTCCGTTTTCGACTCGCAGCCGGCGAGAAGGAGGACCGGGCTGACGAGCAAAACCAGCAGGAGTACCAATCGGTTCATTGGGAACGAAGCAACGGCCGGACGGCTTGTGCAGCATCCCCGTCGGTCCGCTGAAGGTGGTCGACGGATCGACATTTCGTTGAGAAATCGTTACCATACTACAGAGGGATGCGCCCCACAGAACGCTGAGTAGCACTTCACGTTTCCTCTCCACTTTGTCATGGAGCGCCCCACGGATTTTCACGCTTGCTGTTGATGATGATGTATCCCCGCGCATTTCTTACTGTCCTTTGGCTGTTGGTCGCCGGAATGCTGCCGGCAGGAACGATGGCGCCGGTCTACGCCCAGGACCTGGAGCCGGGTATTTGGCAGGCTCTGATGTTGAGCCCTCAAGGTGAGATCGAAGAGGCATACTTCCACGTGGAACGATCCGGTGGAGTCGTCAAGGCATTCATGGACTGGCGCACGGGCAAAGTACAGGTGACCGAGCTTCAGCTTGAAGATGGTCAGCTTTCCTTCTCGTGGAATCCGTACTTCTACATGGACTGTCGTTTTGAGCACGAGGCGAGCGGACAGTACACGGGCTCTTGCAGAGATCTGAACGGCGAGATCGGCCCCGCCGCGCTGTCGCCACCGGACGTCGCGCTGCGCCTGGAGGACCTGGATCTCGAGCAGGCGCTCGGTGTATGGGGGCTGACGAGAGATGAGTATCTCAATCGCTCCAGGCCGCGAAACACGGCGCGAGCGCTGCAGGAACTGGAGAAGGAGCTGGTCCCCACTCGGCAGATTCCCGTCGGCGCGCGGTCGGTTACAGTCGCCTCCCTCGGCCAGCAGGGATTGACTGTGGTACTTGAGTCCGGTTTCGCCGACGATCATTCGGTTTGGGAAGACGTTCAGACCAAAGTCGCCGAACGGGCACGTGTCGTGTCCTATGATCGTCCCGGACTCGGCACTTCGGCACCGTCTGACGAGGAGAAGACCCCCGAGCGGCAGGCCGAAACGTTGCGCGAGGTCCTGAAGGAAAGCGGCCATGAGCCTCCGTACGTGCTGGTAGGACATGGCTCCGCCGCCTTTGCTCTTCGCCGCTATATCGAAATGTATCCGAGCGACGTGGGCGGTCTCATTCTCGTTGATCCTGCGCACGAACGCGAGGATGACGCGTGGACGGCCATCGATGGTGACTCCTGGCGTTCATACGTGGATGGGAAGCGGTCCTTCCTTGGTGCCGTATCGCCGGCCGCGAAGAGTGAATTCGACGGGTATCTCGAAGTGCTCGAAGCGTGGGACGAACGCACGTCGCCGGATGTGCCGAACATTCCCGCCATCGTCCTGTCGGCGGGGCGTGCAGGCGAGTCACCCGGTTGGGTTGGTGAGACCGAGCAGGGTCTCAAGGCGAAGACTGCTATTCAGCAGTCCCTAGCCGACGAGCTTGGCGCCGAGTTTCGCAAGGTGGATGGAAGCAGCGGGTACCTCCACCTGGAGGATCCGGGGGAAGTCGTAGATGCGATCCAGGCCGTTCTGGACGCCGTCGAATCCGGTAGCTGAGAGAAGATGAGGAAGGCGATTGCCATCGTGCCCCTGTGCTTGATCGTGCTTGTAGGCTGCCGTCAGCCACGGCTGGTGCCGGATGCGCCCGAGAAGGCTCCGTCCGTCGTGCTGACCGACGTCACAGCAGATGCCGGTCTCGATCAATTTCGGCATGAAAACGGCGCATTCGGAAGGAAGTGGTATCCCGAGATGATGGGCTCCGGCGGCGGGTTTTTCGATTACGACGGCGACGGATGGCCGGACGTCCTATTGCTCGGCGGCGGGACGTGGAATACGTCGGATACCGTTGCCGCACGACCGTTCTGGCTCTATCGAAACATGGGCGACGGGACATTTATGGACGTCACCGCGGCGGCCGGCCTTGCGGACGTCGACGCCTACACGATTGGATTTGCCGCTGGTGACTACGATAACGACGGTGACCAGGACTTCGTGGCGACCAACTTGGGGCGCGACATGCTATTTCGCAATGACGGCGAGTCATTTACGGAAGTGGGCCTTGAATCCGGGCTTGGATCTCGCAAAGAGTGGGGAAGCTCACCGTTGTTCTTCGATGCCGATCGCGACGGACATCTCGATCTCTTCATCGGAAACTATGTGAACTGGTCCCCGGAGACGGACAAGTGGTGTCCGGAGGGTAGCTCCGTCAAGATGTATTGTATTCCCGCCGATTATGAGGGAATCGCGAGCAGGTATTATCACAACGAAGGCGACGGGACCTTTACCGATCGCACAGAAGAGGCGGGCTTCATCACGGGCCGAGGGGAAGTTCGGGAGAAGGCGCTCGGCGCTGTTGAGATTGACTTTAATGCGGACGGTTGGTCGGACCTTTACGTCGCCACCGACGGAGAAGGCAATCTCCTCTACGAGAACAACCGCGACGGTACGTTCACTGAGCGAGGTGTATTGAGCGGGGTAGCATTCAGTCAGCACGGCGAAGCACGTGCAGGTATGGGGGTCGACGCGGGCGTCGTTGACAGCAGCGGATTGATATCATTGTTCGTCGGAAACTTCTCCGAGGAGCCGATCAGCGTCTATCGGCACGTCGGGGATGGACTTTTTCTTGACCGCAGCGCTGCCTCGAAGCTCTCGCAGCCGAGCCACATCACGCTAACGTTCGGCATGTTTCTTTTCGACGTAGATCTGGATGGAGACCTCGACCTCTTTGCAGCAAATGGTCACGTATATCCGGATCGGCTCGTCGAACAGGACAAGATCACCTTTGAGCAGCCCGCACAGCTCTACCTCAACAATGGAGATGGTACGTTTGCGGAAGTGCGGCAATCGTCAGGCGTATTGACGAAGCGGCTGGTTGCGCGTGGTGCGGCCTATGCGGACTACGATCGCGACGGAGATCTGGACATCCTCGTGACCGAAAATGACGGGCCCGTTCACCTTTGGCGCAATGACACCACTCAAGGCGGAAACTACCTGCGCGTTCGCGTCTCCGGACGGGAGAGCAACCGCGATGCGCTCGGTACGCTCGTCGTCGCCGAAGTAGACGGCTACCGGATGGAACGCCGCATTCGAACTGGCTCTAGCTATCTCTCCCAATCCGAGACTGCTGCAGTGTTTGGACTTGGTGATGCAGCCGTTGTCGACAGTTTAGTCGTCCTGTGGCCAAACGGTCGCAGCTATCGGTTCTCGAATATCGCTGCGAATCAGGAGATCGTGCTGGTGGAGGGTGAGGAGGAGTTGTGGCGTAGCAAGGTCGCTGAGGCATCATTCACAGCCCGGGTAAAGTGACGATGGGAACCGGCAATTCAACGCGTATGCGGCCGAAAATCGTCTACGGGATGGTCATGGCCCTGGCGGTCGTGCTGGGGTCCGTTGCGACGCTGGCTATCGGCGGCTGTGCCGATTCCCACTCGGCGCGTCCCTCCGAAAACCAGTCGAATTCGATCGCTTTTACGGACGTCACGCAGGCGGCGGGCCTCGCGGATTTCCGGCACGAGAACGGCAGGTTTGGACAGGCGTGGGCCCCCGAAATCGTGGGTGCGGGCGGCGGATTTATCGATTACGACGGTGATGGGTGGATCGACATTCTGCTCGTAGCGGGAGGCACATTTCGCTCACGAGACGGCGCTTCCGTGGACGCCCTCAGGCTCTACAAAAACCTGGGTGACGGGACCTTTGCAGAGCGCACGCGAGAGGCAGGACTCCACGGCATCGAAACGTACGGTTTCGGCATCGTCGCGGCAGACTACGACAACGACGGAGATCAGGATTTCCTCCTCACTACTCTTTATGAGAACCTTCTCTTCCGGAACGACGGGGGAACCTTCACGGAAGTTGGCGCGGAAGCCGGACTCGCAGACCGTTCGGAGTGGAGCACGTCGGCAATGTTCTTCGACGCCGATAGAGACGGCCACCTCGATCTGTACGTCGGCAACTACGTCGACTGGTCGCCGGACAACGACATATACTGCGGATACGGTGGTGAAAAAGTATACTGCACGCCGCAGGAGTACGAGGGTATTGCCTCGAGATACTATCATAACAACGGCGACGGAACGTTCACGGATCGAACGGACGAGGCCGGTTTTCTGCCGATCCCTGGAAAGGTCTTCGGCGTCGTCGAGCTCGACTACAACAAGGATGGATGGTCCGACCTTTTCATTGCGGAGGACACCGAACGGGACTTGCTCTACGAAAATCGGGGCGACGGTACGTTCGTGGAGCGTGGGGTTCCGGCAGGCGTAGCATTTGACCACCACGGTAAGCCGCGGGCGGGCATGGGTGCCGACGCGGCCGTCGTCGATAGCACCGGAGAGGTGTCGCTTTTCGTAGGCAACTTTTCGCACGAGACAGTCGGCGTCTATCGTCATCTGGGAAACGGGCTATTCGTCGACCGGGTGGCGGTAGCCGGTCTCTCGCGGCCGAGCTTGATGACGCTGACGTTCGGACTGCTCCTCTTCGACGTGGATCTAGACCAGGATCTCGATCTACTCCTGGCAAATGGTCACGTTCAGACGCACATCGAGTCCATGCATGAATCGGTTTCGTATCGGCAGCCGGTGCAGTTATTCTTGAATGAGGGCGGAGGCACGTTCGAAGAATTCGACGCCGGCCGAGGCGTATTTTCCAAGGAACTTCTGGCGCGAGGAGCGGCTTACGGCGATTTCGATCGTGACGGTGATCTCGACATCCTGCTAACCGAGAATCATGGTCCGGCCCACCTCTGGCGAAACGACATGGATGGCGGTCACGTTTTGCGTGTTCGACTTCAGGGACGGCAAAGCAGCCGCGACGCAATTGGATCCCGGGTCGTCGCCGTACTCGGAAACGACCGAATGGAGAGGCGGATACGTACGGGTTCGAGCTACCTTTCTCAGTCGGAGAAAACGGCTGTGTTCGGGATGGGCGGCGCGGAACGTTTGGACAGCCTCCTGGTGTACTGGGCAAGCGGCCGAATCGATCGTTTCCACGGCCCGTCTGCTAATCAGGAGGTGCTCGCGATTGAAGGAGAGGGGCGGTTGCGCCGGCAACCGGTGATTCGAGCGGATTCTAATTCATCCGAGGCGCTAACGCGGCACGCCGGCCGTCTCAATTCAGTCCCATCAGGTTATGTCAACGGGACGAAGTAACAATCGACTAGAGCTTCGATAATCGACTAGTGTTTGGGATGCAGCTGAAGCGTACAAATCGTGTATTGAGGAGGAGCAATGGGGCCATAATTACACTGCTCATTTTGGCCTTTGCAGCGGGCTGTGTCGGCGGCAGTGAGGAAGATATGTCGATTACGGAGCAGCAACGCCGTGAGTATGGTCCCAAGGTGGCGAAGTACATGCTTGATGCACAGCGCGCCTACGAGCTTGGCACCTTTACGACGGCGCTCGCTCTGACGGATAGCGTCGAAGCAATCGCGCCCGACCTCACGGATATGCATTATCTACGAGGTACGGTCTATTCTCAGCTAAATCAGATGGACGTAGCTGAGGCGGCATTCGAGACGGTGCTCAGAATCGATCCCGACTATCCACGAGCACGCTATAATTTAGCGTTGTTGTCGGCTCGAATGGGAAAGCTGCGCGATGCGATCGACCTCCTGAAACAGGAAAACGAGTTACATACCGACTCGAACATCCTTTTAGAGCTAGGACGAGCCTACGCCAGGCTTGGCGAGCCTGATAGCGCTCGAATGGCCTACGAAGCTTCGCTTGCCTTAGACGATTCGAATTCGACGGCGTACATGTGGCTCGGGCAGCTCTACGAAGAGCTTGGCGATTTAGAGAGTGCGCTGGAGGTTTCGAACAAGGGACTAGCACTGCGGCCGAACAACACAGACTACCAATACATAGTCGGTTCACTTCTGCTGCGCCTGGATGACGTCGAACAGGCCGCATCCTACCTGGGGCCGGTCGCTGAGAAGCGGCCGTATCACCACGGTGTTCAGATGAATATGGGCCAGGTGCTCATGCGTTTAGATCGCGAGGATGAGGCCCGCTCGTTCTTTGCACGCGCCGACAGTGCACAACAGCTCAATCAACAAATTGCCGAGCTGGAAGAGGCAATCAATCGCGAGCCAAGGGCGATCGAGCACTGGATTGACCTCGGTCAACTTCTGCGGAAAGCGGGCGAACTGGAGAAAGCGATCGACGCCTTTGAGGTTGCGGTGGCGCTTCATCCCTCCAACATGCGGCTCCAGAACAATTTGGCCCTGCTCAACATGGAAACGGGAAATCTTGAAGCGGCCATCGAGCGGTACAGCGCGATCGTGGGCACCGACTCGACACTGGCGGACGTATGGTTGAATTTGGGAGCGGCACACGCAAACGCGGGTCACCGTCATGCGGCGCAGGATGCGTGGGAAAAGGTATTGAAGCTCGAACCCGGTCATCCTGTCGCGAAGGCGTACCTGGCACGGGTAGATGAGATATCGGAGGAATCCTAAATCCCCACGTGCCGGAGGCGGATGAGCCCTATGGAGGCGGATGACCCACATGCCGGCGTTCTGAGTCTTACGTACTTCGGTGCTAGGGTTCTTTTAGCGGCGGTCGTTTGCCTGATGCTCGTTGCGTCGGTTCAAACCGCAAAATCCCAGTCCGCCTCGCTGAGTGGATTTGTCACGGATGCCTCCAACGGGCAGCCACTGGAACTCGTAAACGTTCTGCTGCGAGACGACGACGGGATCGTTCGCGGAACGACGACAAATCGGGACGGCTTATA
>CAZQAS010000137.1:6254-9967 GCA_964591285.1 uncultured Rhodothermales bacterium | reverse complement strand
ATCCGAAGCTCCGCGTTTGCCGCATTGACGACGGCATCCACGTCTGGCTGATCGGCAATGTCGCCGATGATACATTCGATCCGAACTCCTCCGGTTTCAACCTCCATTTTCCTCTCCATGTTTAGCTGTCCGCTCTGCTATTCGGAACGCGTTCTGCCGCACGTGCGGGCGCACAGCAGGCCGTACCACGCATGTACGGAATGCGGACTCGTCTTCGTTCCACAGCCCTTTCATCCGGACCCCAATACCGAACGCCGGCGCTACGAGACCCACGAGAATGATCCGGAAGACACGAGGTACCGGGCGTTTCTGAGCCGCGTATCCGAACCCCTTCTGGAACGCATCGAGCCGCCGGCAAGCGGCCTTGACTACGGATCCGGTCCAGGCCCGACGCTTTCAGTGATGCTGGAGGAGCGAGGATTCGAGATGGCCATCTACGATCCTTTCTTCGCCGGCGAGCCCGGTACGCTCAACCAGACGTACGATTTCATCACGTGCACGGAAACCGCCGAGCACTTTCATGCGCCGCGCACGGAATTCGATCGATTAGAGCAGCTCCTGCATCCAGGCGGCGTTCTCGCCGTGATGACGCAGTGGGCGAACGACAAGGATTTCCGGCACTGGTCTTATGCGCGCGACGTCACGCATGTCTGTTTTTACCGGCGCGAGACGATGGCGTGGATCGCCGAGTGCTACGGCTACCGGCTGGACCTCCCTGGCCGAGACGTCGCGCTGTTTCACAAGCCGGCAGCGACGGCTTGACGACGCGCACCGCCGCCCCTTCCGGCCTGCTCGGAGCCCCTCGACGACACCGGCGGGTCTGCGGACGCATTTTGTCGCATACCCGTGTAGCGCGGCTGCCGGCGTTCCGCTATCCTGGGCGTCGTTATGGAAATCGGCATTCTCTCCCTCCTCGTGGCCGGCGTCTTTCTCGCCGCGCTCCTCTATTCGTCGGTCGGACACGGCGGCGGCTCGGGCTACCTCGCCGTGATGGCCCTGATGGGCATCGAGCCGATGCTGATGAAGCCCACTGCCCTCGCCCTGAACGTGCTCGTCGCGACCATCGCCACGGTCAAGTTTTACCGGGCGGGATACTTCTCATGGAGCCTTTTCTGGCCGTTCGCACTGCTCTCTATGCCCTTTGCGTTCGTCGGGGGATCCGTGACGCTCTCCGGAGCCGTCTACCAGCCGATCGTCGGGGCCGTGCTGCTCTACGCCGCCTACCACCTCGCCTTCAAGGAGCGGCGCACGATCGACGAATCAGCGCCTTCTCTCCGGAAGGGATGGGCGCTTGCCGCGGGAGCCGTTCTGGGCCTGCTCTCCGGGCTTACCGGTGTGGGAGGCGCCATCTTTCTGAGTCCTCTCCTGCTGCTGGGTGGATGGGCGACGCCGCGGACGACTTCCGGAGTGGCGGCGGCTTTCGTGCTGGTCAATTCGATAGCGGGATTGATGGGCCACGTCGCCTACGTGGCCGCACCGCCGCGTTTTCTACCGTTCCTCGCCCTCGCGGCGGTCATTGGGGGATGGATCGGAGCCCACGTCGGCAGCCGTCGCCTGGCCCCGCGCATCATCCTACGCCTTCTAGCCGCCGTTCTGGTCGTCGCCGGACTCAAGATGATTTTCGGATGAGGGCGCCGCCGGGCATCCCATCCGCGCGCAGATCGAGAAGCAGCTTGCGATCGTCCAGTACCGCCGTTACTCCTGCGAGCACGACCGCCAAGGCGGCCGTCGCCAACAGCGTCGGCGTGTAGCTGCCTAGCCAATCCATCCCCGCCGCGTAAATGACCGGCCCCGCCGCCGTTCCTCCGACGAATACGGTCTTCGCGAATCCCTTGATCGCCCCGATGTGGTCGCGCCCGAAGTAATGCGCATATCCGCTCCCCATCAGTGCTCCCTGCATGCCCTGCACCAGGCCGAAGACGCACCCATACATCCAGATCGCGGCGAAGCTCTGCACGAAAGGCACGGACGCCACCATGACGGCGAACAGCAGGAGCATTGTCGCGAGGAGCACGCGTGGCTGGATGCGGTCCATGAGGTAGCCGGTACTCAGGTTTGACACGGCCGTCAGGATGCCGAGCGGAACGAACACGGCCGCCGCCGCGGCACGGCTCATCCCGTTCATCTCCATCATCGAGAAGTGGTGAAAGAGAAGGCCCGTACCGAGGGCGGCCACGAGCACGCCGCCGGCGGTCAGCATCCAGAAGGCGGGCGTCCGACGGGCGTTTGCGAGCGTCAGCGATCGTTCGCCCTTACCCTCGGACGGGTCGGCGCCGTCTGGTCGAATCCCGAAGTTCTCCGGCTTCTCCCGGAACAGCGTGATGCCGACCGTCAGCAGGATCGCGAGCACGGCGATACCGATGAGGCCGAACATCTCGCGCCACGTGAAGAAGTCGAGCCCGCGCTCGATAAGCGGTGGGAACAGGGCTGTAGAAACCGCAAGTCCGACGCCCATCCACCCGACCGCCGTCCCGCGGCCGCGTACGAACCAGATGTTGACGGCATGCAGACTGACGAGGCTCAGGGCGCCCGGTCCCATGGCGCGCAGCACGAGGAATCCGAAGAAAAGTGCGGCGAGGCTATTGACCAGACCCATTCCGGCCACGGCCAGTGCGAAGATGAGAGAGATGCCGATGATCGCCCGGCGCGGACCCACCCGATCGATCCACCGCCCGATGTACGAGAGTGAAAGCGCGCCGAGTATCGTGGCGAAGGTGTAGGCAGCCGATACGGCGGAGCGCGACAGGCTGAGCTCGGCCATGATCCCGTCGATGAACAGCGAGACGCCGACCGTCTGGCCGGGGATGGTCATCGCCATTCCGACGGATGCGGCCAGCACGACGATCCAGCCGTAGTAGACCGGCGAGGCATTGATCACCCGGCTGGTCTTGAAAGAGTCCCCGTGCTCGGATAAAAGGTCTTGCGCGGCGGCGAGATGGCCCAAAAATGCTCCCGGTCTATGATGCAGGACTGTTTCCTGTGTTCGGTGGGCGGGATCCGCCCGCCCAGCGCCTACATACACGAAGCCACCCGTTCGGTTACGGCAAACGCTTGAATACTCGTCGGAGAATCTGGAAGCGCTTGCCGGAAGGAGAGGCGCCGAGATGCGGCCCGCCACTATCATCGGCCCACCTGCTGTCGGCCTAAAGCTGCGAATCGGAGGTCCGGCTTCCCTCTTCTAACAGCGTCTCACGCATCACGACGAACGCCACCCCGCCCGATAGCAGCGTTAGCGCACCGATTGCGCCGATCGCCGCCGCCACGCTCACCAGATCTGCGAGCACACCGGCCAGAAGCGCCCCCAGCACGTATCCGCCGTCGCGCCAGAGGCGGTAGACACCCACGGAGGAGCCGCGCCAGCTCGGGTGCGCGACGTCACCGATGGCGGCAAGCAGCGTCGGGTAGACCATTGCCGTGCCGAGGCCCAGCAGCGACATCGCCGCGGCGGGCAGCCAGAAACCGCCGCCCAGCAGCATTACACCGATGCCCGCAGCCTGGACCCACATCCCCGATACGATGAGCGGCTTTCGTCCGATGCGATCCGACAGCGCGCCGGTCGCGAGCTGCGCCATCCCCCACACCGCCGGATACAGCGCCGCCAGCCATCCGATCTGCTCGATCGAAAGCCCCACCGCGGCGAAGTAGAGCGGAAAAAGGCCCCACGCCATTCCGTCATTAAGATTATTCACCAGCCCGGCCTGGCTCACGCCGAA
>CAZQAS010000137.1:0-6154 GCA_964591285.1 uncultured Rhodothermales bacterium | reverse complement strand
TGATTCACACCCAGAAGCACGTTCGCGAAGACGATCCACTCCCACGACGGCGCCCACATGATGAGGAGCGGGACAGGCATTCCCACGATCCAGCCGGCCACGAGGACGGATTTGCGGCCGTGCCGATCGCCCAGATGGCCGGCCAGCAGATTGGATAGTGCCTTGGCGAGCCCGAAGGAGGCGATAAAGGAGAGGATCGCCGCGCGGGACGCGATCCCGAATTCCGTCTCCGCGATGAGCGGCAGCACCGCGCGTTCGAGCCCGACCATCGCACCGACGAAGGCGTTCACCAGGACCAGCAGTGAGAACTGCCGCCAGTTTTCGCTCAGTCCGAGCGTGATGCTTTTTCGTGCCGATGGCATCATCAGACGACCGCACAACGGTTGGCGCCCGCCTCCAGATCGAGGAGATCATCCACCTCCGTCTCCCCGGCTTCATTTAAGGCCACTAGTCGCTGGTAATTGGCCGGTGTTGGGGGAATCCCCTTTAGGAGATGATGCGCAAAGCGGTCCTTCGGCAACGAGAGTACTTTGATCCCGTCCCAAATCTCCCTCAGCGTCGCAGCAACGGGCCGACCATCAAAATCGATCGGGCGACTCGCGTGACCCGGCAACA
Organism: uncultured Rhodothermales bacterium; assembly: GCA_964591285.1. GTDB lineage: Bacteria > Bacteroidota > Rhodothermia > Rhodothermales > VXPQ01 > CAZQAS01. The sequence continues at coordinate 5,539 of CAZQAS010000137.1, read as the reverse complement.
CGGTTGCGCTCTCGGGCACCTCGGCGAACAGCCTCTGGAGCGATTCATAGAGCGTTTCGGCGCGCGAGCGCGCCTCTGCTCTGCCGGCCTCCAAATCGGGTCTGCCGACGCCGTCGGTGAAAAGCGTATCCCCCGTGAAAAGGGCCGCCTCATTGAGCAAATAGGTCGTGCTTTCCTCGGTGTGTCCCGGTGTGTGTATCGCGCGAAGGTGCGCGCTCCCGATCGGGATGGTATCGCCATTGCGAATCGAGGAAACCCGGTAGTTCAGGCGCTCGGTTTCGGGCAGGTGCAGCTCGGCACCGGCTCGTTCGGCCAGGAGGCGCGCGCGCGAGAAGTGATCGGCGTGGATGTGCGTGTCGACGACGTGCGTGATGTGCCAACCGCGCTCTTCCGCCAACTCGAGGTACACCTCAGGCGGCAGTGACGCGTCGATGACGAGCGCCTCGCCGTCGGACGCCGCCATGTAGGACAGGCATCCTTTGCCGGTGCGCCGCAGCTGGATCACCTCGGCGGACGTACCGCTCAGCGCCACGTCGGCCGTGTTGTGGGCGATGCTCCATGCCTTCATCCCACCCGCAAGACTTACGGCGTTCTTGCCGCGTTGGCGCAGCAGTTTTGCTGCCGTGAGGCTCGTTTTTCCTGCCGCACATACGGCCACAGTCAGCTGGTTTTCGGGGAGCTGTATGGATTCAATTGGACCCAAGTGGCCCTCCTTCAAGGCCTCGTACGCATCGGCGTGGATACTTCCCGGGATGTACCATTCCTCCCGCTCGCTTGCCGGCCGTACGTCGAGAATGGTGGTCGGCAGGCCGGCGCTGAGGCGCTCCTGCAATGCCGTAGCCTCGATCGTCAGATCGCCGGGCGTCTCGTTCGAAACCGGCAACCCGGCCGCTTTCCAATCCGGATAGCCGACGTCCAGGCGCCGTGCGGCACGCCCATGCCGCCTCAGAAGCTCGACGGCCTCGTCGGCAAAGACGCAGTAGGGCCCGCGACAGTACGCCACTATCTCCTTGTCGTCGGGGAGATCGTCTAATGCCGCATCGATGTCGGCCACTGGAACCGAGAGCGCACCCGGAATGTGACCACTCCGGTACTCCTCGCGGGGACGGACGTCGAGAATGATTACGTCACCGCGACGCAGCCGCTCCTGCAATTGCGGGATCGGAACGGCATCCAGAGAACGACGGGATCCCAGATAGTCCTGCACGATACGTTCGACCTCTGCAAGCCGGGCTGCCCCAACGTCCCGTAACGATTTCCAGAGCGTGTAGACGTCCTCGTCGGCCAAGTCGTAATACACGTGGGTACCTTCCTGCCTGGTCTTCACCAGGCGCGCCCGTCGAAGCACCTGAAGGTGCTGTGATGCATTCGCGACGGACATCGTCGTCTCTTGAGCAAGCTGCTCGACGCTTCGTGGACCCTGCGCAAGCACGTCGAGCAGCTCGAGGCGGCGCCTGCTGCCCAGGGCTTTGCCGATACGGGCGAACTGCTCAAAAAGGCGGTCTTTGAAGGGTCGACCGTTTTCCATTATCATGTATTCAATTGATTACTTGAATATACTGAAGGAGCTTAACTCAACCGTCCCTCGAGCTGTTCCCACTCCCAATCAGGATGTCTTCGGATTATGACGCTCTGCCCCGGCGGCCGGCTTTCTGCCGCGTATCACGACAAATCCACCCTTCCCATGGCCTGCTCGAACCTCGTCCGGTGCGGTCATCGCCTCAGGATCCTGAAAGAGCGTCTGCCGGATCTCGATCTCGCCGAAACCTACCGCTTGAATCTGCCGGATCATTTCCTCGGCCGAACGCAGCCGCGCGTCCCGAAAGAATTTTCCGCCCGATGCACGTCGTTCTATTCGACGTCCGACCGGACTTCTGCGGTCGAGCATGCCGAGGATGAAGAAGCCTCCGGTACGAAGGATTCGGTACGCCTCTGCAAAAGCGGTTGGCACGTCATCTAGGAAGCAGTCGACCGTGATCATTAGTGCGTAGTCGAACGCCCCATCGTGCAGAGGCAAATCCTCCGCCACGCCTTCTATCATGCACAGGCCGCGCCGCACGGCCACACGCCGCATGCCTTCCGCCGGCTCTACTCCCAACTCGACGCCCAGTCCCTCTGCAAAGCGGCCGGTCCCGGCACCGATCTCGACGCCCTTCCCACGGTTCGGTAACAGTGCACGCACGGCGTCCAACTCCGACGCGAAGACCTCCGCGTGCGTGTCGAACCAGGCATCGTAGACGCCGGCGTATCGATCGAAGACGGAGGTTTTCGCCATCTGGTTGGCCGTGACTCCTATCTTGTAGTTTTATCAGGAAGGAGATCTCTATTCCCGCGATGCTTTTCAACGTCCTCCTCGTCGCCGCCGGAGGCGCGATCGGCTCGGCCCTCCGATTTCTGCTCTCCGGCTGGACCTACCGCCACCTGGGAACCACCTTCCCGTGGGGTACGCTCCTCGTCAACGTAGTCGGCTGCTTCGCGATCGGCCTTCTCTGGGGCGTCGCACAGCGTCTTTCCCTGCGTCCGTCCACCAGCGTATTCCTCTTCGGCGGGATTCTCGGCGCTTTCACCACCTTCGCAACGTTCGGCCTGGAGACCTTCACACTCCTGCGCAGTGGCGAAATTGCGCGCGCGGTGGCCTACGTCGGCGCATCGAACGTGATCGGACTGCTTGTGGTGTTCGCCGGCTATGCATTGGCCCAGGTGGCGTCCGCAGAACCTTGAACCGCCTCATAGCCAGCCTCGCCGCCGGAAGTAGATGAACATTCCCAGCGCGACGAGCAGCATCAATGATAGCGCGAACGGGTACCCGTAGAACCAGTCGAGCTCGGGCATATTCAGCGGCGAAGCCTCCGGGTTGAAGTTCATCCCGTAGAGACCGGCGATGAACGTCAGCGGCAGGAAGAAGGTCGCAATGATCGCCAGCACCTTCATGATCTCGTTCATTCGGAAAGAGAGGGTCGAGACGTGCAGGTCCGTGACCGTCGCCAGCACGTCGCGCTCGGACTCGATAATCTCAATCGTCCGCACCGCGTGATCGTAGACGTCGCGGAAAAACACGTGGTTCTCCTTCGACATGTACGGCCGCTCGCTTCTTTCGAGCGAGAGCACGACGTCTCTCAACGGCCAGATCGACTTCCGCATATGGGTCACCTTCCGCCGAATACTCGATATGCGTCGGACCATATCGGGACTTGGATGGATGATGACCTCGTCCTCCACGTCGTCGATGTGCTCCCCTATCCCCTCGAGAACCACCATGTAATAATCGACGATCACGTCGATGAGCGCGTAGAGCAGGTAATCCGCCCCGCGGGTCCGGATGCTCCCGCTGCCGTCGCGCAGGCGCTGGCGCACGGGCGTGAATGCATCTCCTTCGATCGATTCTTGAAACGAGATGACCACGCCGCTCGAGAGGATGAGGCTCACCTGTTCGGTCTGAAGCTCGATGTGCTCGTGGTCGTAATGCATCATCTGAAGGACGACGTAGGTGTAGGTGGGATACTCCTCCACCTTCGGCCGCTGATCCGGACTCACGATGTCCTCGAGCGTTAACGGGTGGACGTCGAACAGCTTTCCGATCTGCTCGACGATTGCGACGTCGTGCACCCCATCGACGTTAATCCACGTCGTGGATGCGCTATCCCGATAACCGCCCAGAGTGGAAACGTCGTCCACTTCTCGCTCTTCGAGCTCGTCCGGGCCGAAATCGAACAGCTGGATGCGCACGGGCCGGGGCGGCTCGCTGCCTTCGTAGACCAACGTGCCGGGCGGGGCGCCCGGCTTCTTCTTCATCGGCTTAAAACGCAGGGTGGCCGTGCGGATGCGCTCAGAGATGGGCATATCGGTGACGGAAAGCAAATGCTGAACAATTCATGTCCGGTCGGTCGTCGGAACGAGTCGCAATGAAACGTATCATAGACGCCTACTAGTTACGAAATTTGTCAGGGGCGCGGTGAGCCTTCGCCGAATGACCATCGATATTGGCGCGCCCACGGGCGGGATCAGACCGATCGCCTGGGCGCCATTCACGGTCGACTCCGTGTCGAACGGCATGACCCGGCGCCAGTCCCTAGGAACGATCGACGGGTTTATCCCAACGCTGTTAGAATCGTGCAACTGTTCGCAACCATGCCGCTCATCCCGGACCGCTTAAGCGACGGCCGGGTTCGCAGTAGAAAGTGCTTTTTCCACGAACGAGAGTCGCGACGTGACCGAGCCGATCGGCAGCAACGCCTTCCCGATAGATCCGCCCATCAAGCCGATGCTGGCAAAGCGAGCCGACCGCATCCCGAAGAAGGGCACCTTTCTCTTCGAGCCGAAATGGGACGGATTTAGAGCTCTCGTCTTTCGCGGCGACTCGAACGTGTTCATCCAGAGCCGAGACGAGAAGCCGCTCGACCGCTACTTCCCCGAACTGCACGAGACCTGCCTCGAGCTGCTTCCGAAAGGCTGTGTCGTCGATGGGGAGATCCTCATCCGAACGAACGAGGGTCTCGACTTCGACGCATTGCAGCTGCGGCTCCATCCCGCACAATCACGCGTCGATAAGCTCGCCGCCGAAACGCCCGCTTCCTTCGTTGCCTTCGACGTCCTTGCCGTCAACGGGCGCGACTGCATGGCCGATTCGCAGCAGGAGCGTCGAGCGCTGCTTGAGGACGTCCTTTCCGGCGTGAGCCCGCCGCTCTTCATCACGCCGGTGACGAGCGATCATGACACGGCCGAGCTCTGGTTCCATCGATTCGAGGGGGCAGGGCTCGACGGCGTCATCGTGAAGCCCGTCGACCTTCGCTACGAGCCGGGTAAGCGGTCGATGATCAAGGTGAAGCACGTCCGCACCGCCGACTGCGTCGTGGCCGGATTTCGATGGTATAAGAACAGCAAGGACGCCGTCGGGTCGCTGCTTTTGGGACTCTATGACGAGGGCGGCGTGCTTCACTACGTCGGCGCCGCCTCCTCCTTTAAGATGGACAGGCGGAAGGAGCTTGCCCAAAATCTCGCGCCGCTGCGTATCGAGGCGAAGGAGGACCATCCGTGGGGCGGTGAGCCGGATGCGGAGGATCAGCGGACGCCCGGCGGACAGAGCCGGTGGAGTGCCGGCAAGGATCGGTCGTGGGAGCCGCTGCGCGTCGAGCGGGTCTGCGAGGTCAAGTACGATCACCTGCAGGGCAAGCGCTTCCGGCACGCGCCGCGATTCCTCCACTGGCGTCCAGACAAGCAGCCGAGCGAATGCGTCTACGACCAGCTCGAGGAGGTGCGGTCGTTCGACCTGGAAGAAGTCTTTACGTCGGGTGCCGGCGCTTCATGAGGCGGCCGGCTTGCGAGTGTGGCGGCTCGTGAACGAGTGTGGCGGCTTGTGAGCTGGCCGACTATTGAGTTCTCTCGGCTACGTTTTCGATCGCCGTTTGGACGGCTGCACGCGCGGCGGCTCTCCCTCCTGCTTCTTATAATGCGGCGGCCACGGCGCGTCGCCGAGTCCCTCGCTCTCCTGGCGCGCCGATAGCTCAAGCAGGGGCTCGATGGAGCCGGCCGCCTCGTCGAT
>CAZQAS010000136.1:0-9999 GCA_964591285.1 uncultured Rhodothermales bacterium | reverse complement strand
GCTGCAGGAGCAGGTTCTCGACAGCATGGATCTCGAGCGCGAGCGTGGCATCACCATTAAGAGCCATGCCATTCGCATGAACTACGATGCGGAGGACGGCGAGCGGTATGTGCTGAATCTTATCGATACACCGGGCCACGTCGACTTCACCTACGAGGTCTCCCGGGCTCTCGAGGCGTGCGAAGGCGCCATTCTCGTCGTGGATGCCGCCCAGGGTATCGAGGCGCAGACGATATCGAATCTTTATCTCGCCCTCGCACAGGACCTCGAGATAATACCCGTGGTCAACAAGGTAGATCTTCCGAATGCCCGGCCCGACGTCGTCGCACAGTCCATTGAGGATCTTATCGGAGAACCGGCTGAAGAAGTACTTCAGATGAGTGCCAAAACTGGGGCGGGTGTGGACGTTTTACTGGAAGAAATCGTCCGGCGGGTGCCTCCGCCAAAGGGCAATGCAGACGCTCCTCTGAAGGCGCTAATCTTCGACTCCGTATTCAATCAGTATCGCGGATCGATCGTTTACGCTCGCGTCTTCGAAGGAACGCTTCGCAAGGGCGAACGCATGCTCTTCATGTCGAATCGCAAACAATATGATGCGGAAGAGATCGGTGTCCTCAAGTTGAGCATGCAACCGGTCGACGAGCTGCGGGCCGGCGACGTGGGCTATATCATAGGATCCGTCAAAGACGTCCACGATACACGCGTTGGCGACACCATAACGTCGGCCAACGATCCGGCAGACGCGCCGATTCAGGGCTTCCGCGAAGTCAAGCCGATGGTCTTCAGCGGCGTTTACCCGGCCGACGCCGATGAGTTCGAGGATCTAAGGTCATCGCTGGAGAAGCTTCAGCTGAACGATGCCGCACTGACGTACGAGCCGGAAACGTCGGCTGCGCTCGGGTTTGGTTTTCGTATCGGATTCCTGGGCCTCCTGCACATGGAAATCATCCAGGAGCGTCTCGATCGCGAGTTTGGGCTCGATATCATCACCACGGTCCCGAACGTCAAGTACGAGGTGATCGACACGGAGGGCGAATCGCTCGTCGTCGATAACCCAAGCAACATGCCGCCGGCCGGCGACATCGAGACCATGCAAGAGCCCTTTGTGAAGGCGGAGATCATTACGCCGTCCGAGTATATCGGCAACTTGATGCAGCTCTGCCAGGACCGGCGTGGCGTGTACGTGAATCAGACCTACCTCGACAGAGAGCGCGTCAACCTTCACTACGAGCTGCCACTGGCGGAAATCGTTTTTGACTTCTACGACAAACTGAAGAGCTTCAGCCGAGGGTACGCATCCCTCGATTACGAATTCCTGGAGTACCGTAGCAGTGACCTCGTCAAGCTGGATATTCTAATAAATGGTGATCCGGTCGATGCGCTCTCTACTATTGTTCACCGCGACAAAGCCTACGACATGGGCCGTCGGCTGACGCAGAAACTCAAGGAACTGATCCCCAGACAGATGTTTGAGGTCGCCCTTCAAGCGTCCATTGGTAGCCGCATCATCGCACGTGAGAGCGTACGGGCGATGCGCAAGGACGTCACGGCGAAATGCTACGGCGGGGATATCACACGAAAGCGGAAGCTTTTGGAGAAGCAGAAGGAGGGCAAGAGGCGAATGAAGCAGGTCGGGAAGGTAGAGGTGCCGCAAGAAGCTTTTCTAGCCGTACTGTCGATGGAGGACTGAATGGAAGGTATATCGTCCAGTCTCGTTCGCGGAATCACGCGCTGTGGGGCGCCTATGCAGGCCTCCCGGCGCACACTTCTGCCGGTGTTCACAGCTGTCGTGTTGTTCATGTGCCTAGGGGCAAGTCCGCTTCGCGCGCAGTCACTGATCGAGATGTACCGAAACGCCCGGTTCCAGGCGCAGGCGCAGCAAGTGTTCGACGAGCATGGTCTCGCCGCGAAGCCGATGCCGGTTGACTGGGTGCCGTACGTGTCCGATTCCATGCGCGCGCATATGGCGCGCTTTTTTCCCCCGGAGATCGAACCGCCGGCGCCGCCTCGGCTCGAGATACGAGAGTGGCAGCTAATTCCTAAGCTCGGACGTTCCTGGTTCGAGCGGAATTACGGTGCCGACGGCTGGTCTTTTCTAGGCAACAACGCGATGACGCGACTCGACACCACCTTCACACGCGAAATCCGTGCGCGGCTTGAGTCCGAGTTCGGAACGCCGACGCAGACCATCGCCGATTTAGAGGAGTCCGAGAATCTGCCGCTCGGCGACCTCATTCAATTCGAATACTGGTTCGTTCTAAACGATTCGATCCCGCTTCGCGTGATGGACGTGAACGGTCCACTTGAACGTGGCGTGGTTGTTGCGAGCGAGCAGAAGTACCGGCACCTGCTTCCGGAGCTGCGGGACAGACTCGATGTCCACCTATTGGAGCACGCCGGTCGCGCGCCGTACGCGGATTACTATTATCTTCCAGACCAGAGAATGTGGTTCATCACCGGATTTGACGGCCGCCGGTATTTCTTGAATCGCATCTCAAAACCGAATCTCAGGTTGGGACGGCCGCTTCTCGAAAAGGTACTCGATTCCTGAAAGCTGTCTCAGATTTAGGACGAAAGTTTGACAGGACCAAAGACAGGTAAGAAGTCGCGCCGAAGCTCCAAGGATGAGCAAATAGCTCGGATGAGCTCGGCGCAGAACAACGGCAAGAGCGAGCAGAAGCGGAAGCCGAAGAGTAAGCTGCGCGAGTGGACCGACGCGATCATTTTCGCGCTCGTGGTGATGCTGATCGTGCGCACGTTGCTCTTCGATCTCTTTCGCATTCCCACGCCGTCGATGGAAAAGAGCCTCCTGGTCGGTGATTATCTTTTCGTCTCGAAGCTTCACTACGGTACCCGCACGCCGATGACCATCGGAGTGCCGTTTACGCAGATCTATCTTGGCGGCGTGCGACTCCCGAATACCCGCCTGCCCGGCTTTTCGGAAGTGGAGAGGGGAGATGCCGTCGTATTCAACTTCCCCCCGGAAGACAAGCCGGTCGATCGCAAGATGCACTACATCAAGCGAGTCGTGGGGATGCCCGGTGAACGCCTTGAAGTGATCGACAAAGTCGTCCACGTCGATGGTGAGGTGCTGCCGCTGCTTCCCGGAATGCAGCAATACTGGAACGTTCACAAGAAGGACCCCCGCGTGGCGCTCTCCGGCTCCACGCTTCGGGATCTCGGTGTCTCCGATGTACAGGGGACGTCGAATCCGAGCGTCGTCCGCGTGCTGTCCACGCGAGCGGCGGTCGAAGAAATCGAATCGTGGCCGTGGGTCGAGCGCATCGAACCCTACATCGCACCGGAAAACGTTGGATATAGCGCTCTAATGTTTCCACCTGAACGCGGTTACACGCCCGATAATTACGGACCCGTCCACATTCCGACAGAAGGAGAAACGATCACCCTCGACGAGCAGACCTGGGGCGTGTTCGAACCCGTAATTACGGAATACGAGGGCCACAGCGCCCGGCTGCTCGAGGACGGAGGATTCGAAATCGATGGCGAGCGCGTCCAGACCTACACGTTCGAGCAGGACTATTTCTTCGTGATGGGCGACAACCGAGATAATTCGGAAGATTCACGGTTCTGGGGATTCGTCCCGATGAATCACATCGTTGGAAAGGCGATCCTGATCTATTTCTCCTGGGATGGAGAAGCCATGCTGCCCCGCTTCGGACGAATTTTCAACACGATCAACTGACGTAGAAAGATGTACGTGAGCAGTGACCGGTCTTCGTCCGAGCCGCGCGAGCCCGAGATGACGACGAGTGCAATCAACCGTAAGACGCGCTCCCGTACGGCGGAGCGCCTCCGCAGGTCGGCAAAGCCGCGTAAATCGAAGTCCGTAACCTTGCGCGACTGGTTCTTTACCATCCTCGTTGCACTCTGTGCAGCGACTTTTATTCGCGGCTATATCATCGAGGCATATCGAATCCCAACCACCTCGATGGAGCGTACACTGCTGGCCGGTGACTTCGTGATCGTCTCGAAGCTGCATTACGGGCCACGACTGCCTCAATCGATCGGCATCCCGTTCACGGACTGGTATCTTCCGGGCCTAAAATTGCCGAGTGGGCGTATCCCAGGTCTCGTCGAGCCGCGGCGCGGAGATATCGCGGTCTTCAATTTTCCCGTAGAGGATGGCCCGATAGGGAGAAAGACGCACTACATCAAGCGAATTGTAGGTATGCCGGGCGATACGCTCTCCATCCGCAATAAACTTCCCTATGCGAACGGCCGCTCGCTGCCGCTTTTGCCGGGTATGCAGCAGAAGTGGCTTGCCATACGGAAATCCACCTCCGACTTCCCCATCGCACGCCTCGAATCGCAGGATGTCGTTGACGTCGGTCGTGTAGGATCCCAGTTGGATGGTGTATCTTTTCAATCGACGGCCGCGCTTGCGGCGGAAGTGGCTAGCTGGAGTGAGATCGCATCTATTCAGCCGCTCGTCGTCTCGTCAGGAGGTGTTCGGCGCGACCAAGTCTTCCCGGACGGTTCAGAATTTGATCGCGACAACTACGGCCCGCTGTACGTTCCCACCGAAGGAGATGTCCTTCAGCTCACCCGCGACAACCTTGCAGCGTATCGCGACATTATCGAACGTTTCGAGGGGCACGACCTGAGCTACGACCGAGACGGCATCATCCGCATCGATGGGAAAGCCACTACTCGGTACGTCGTCGAGCAGGACTATTTCTTCGTACTGGGCGACAATCGCGACAGCTCGTACGACAGCCGTTTTTGGGGCTTCGTGCCATGGGACCACGTCGTCGGACGCGCGACAACGATTTACTTCTCCTGGGATCCTGACGATCGGGCCCCGCGGTACGATCGGATGTTTACATCAGTCCGGTAACTCGCTAGGTTAGCGAGAGGCCCGAAGGCGATCGAAGTGTTCCTGCTGCGGTGTGCCTGCGGGTATGTCGTACGGATGCGTCGGTAGATATACACGCTTGAGCACCGGATACCGCTTCTTCAAATCGAACGGCAGGGGGGCGCCTTCGGGATCTTCACCGATCACGATGACGGTCGTCCCCGGTTCTATCACCCGGCTGCCTGCCGACGCATAGTCGACTCGGCCGTTGGCCACCTTCCAAGCTTCCGCCCAGTCATAAATCCACTTCGCGTCGGTATCGACGAGTCGCACACAACCGTGGCTGGTCGGTCCTCCTGTCGGCATAGGATACTGGTGAATGTGGATGCCGCGCGCGTTATGGAAATTGAAGACCCAATACATCTCCCACGGCTCTCCCGGAGGACTAAGTGATGAGACGCGGTACTCCTCCTTCCAGTTGAAATTGTAACGGCCGGTTGGCGTCGGACTTTCTTCGGCGCCCGTGTTCACGATTCCCCACCGGGCGAGTTGACCGTGCTCATAGGCGGCCCACGCCTGGATCGATTTATGAATGATGAACAGCTTGTCAAAGTCACGAGCACCAGGGTAGTAGCGTGGGAACGGCGAGTAGGCCCGAAAGTCCGCATCGAACTTCTCGGGAACGACGAGCGTGTCGCCGATCTTTGCGCTCGTAAGCAACGTGCGGTTCAGCAGCTCTACGAGCTTTGCGCGTTCCTTCCCGAGTTGCATATCGCCGTGGCCAAGTAGCTTGTAGAAGGAATTTCGGGCAAGTACGGTATTGGAGCGTCCGTCACCGAGCACCTGATAGCGATAATAGATCTCCGGTAGATCTTCGAGATCATCCACGCGATTCTGCATTAGAACGGTCTCAATCGCCGTTTGATTGATGTAATCCTGCGCGTGCGCCGTGCCGGTCGTGCACACCAGGACCAATACGGCGAGGAGATGTCCAAACCAGTATTGTCTTTTCATGTCACTTCGAATACTTCTGTAAGGGACGCCAGGCGTCCTTGAATGCGACGTCTAGCACATGGTAGCACGACGGGGCCGTTTATGAGTTTCAATCTGCAGCTGTGCTCGCGGTCGAAAAGAAAGCGTCCACTCGAGTATTACTTCATTTGGACAACGCCTGGGTGCTGTGCTCACGCGGCGGGTTCCGCAATACGAAAGACGCGAGCGTGCCACGCATCGCCCGCCCGTCGCTCAAACTGGCCGCGCCGAAGCTGCCCGACGGTATCGACGCTCAAATCGAACACGGGCGTATCTCCCGAGATGATACCGGTTTTGACCATACGCCGAAACTCTTGCCTCGAGACGGATCGGGCAACCCCGCGATCGTCCCGATAGTGAACGGCCAGTCCGGGCAGCCATTCGAGCGCCAGCTCCGAAGCGGCTTTCTCAAGCGCGTGGACGGACTTGTCAATGCCGCAGCCGGAGACGTCACCGTCCTTGATGCGCCCGGCGATCACGGCGAAGCGTCCTTCCAGAACTTCGGACGCACTATCGACGGGACGCCCATGTGATTCCCATCCTCGACAGAAATCGTCCAGGATTTCCTTCACCCGATTCTCCTCCCGATCGTTCAGCTCACGATTGGAAGCGTAGATCCACACGCGTGCTTCATCCGGGAGATGCTCAAGAGACTGGGTCTCGTTGCTTGGCTGCATCATTCTAAGGTCACATTCTGAATTTTCAACTCAGCGGCATCCAGCCGCTGCATACAGTAGCGTGCAAGAGCCATGCCCTCCGCGTGCGCCTCGAGGGCATCCTCCAGTTTAAAGCCATCCTCTTCGAGCGTACGGACGATGGACTCAAGGCGCTTAATCGCATCCTCGAACGTTAGATCTTCCGGAAGTTCGAATTCGGCTGTCGAGGTGGAGGGTTGAGACATTCTTCGCGGGGCTGGTTGATCGTCGATGCGGTCGAGCACGGCGGCTGTGAATCCGCGACGGCATGCACGGGGCGGGATGTTAATGTTCTAATTCCCCGGCCTTCGTATTGTTTTCAAACCGGCCGCCTTGATCGTCTTTTCGCTATCGACGTGATTGGAGCGGCAATGGCATTGGCAAAACTCGCAGCGGCCTCGTAGCAAAGCATACACCCGGCAGGCAAATGGATCTGGAACTCAACGGAAAAGTCGCCATTGTCACCGGCTCGAGTCGCGGGATCGGAAAATATATCGCCGAGCGCCTCCTCCAGGAAGGGTGTAGCGTGACCATATGTGCACGAGGCGCCGACGAGCTCGAACGGACAAAGAAGGAATTAGAAGAAAGCGGAGGCCGTGTGCTCGCTCTCACGGGCGACCTCACGGAGGCAAAGGAACCCCAACGCGTCGTGAACGAGACGATCGAACGCTTCGGCCGCGTGGATATCCTCGTCAACAACGTCGGAGGAAACCGGCGCAAGTCGTTTGAGGACACGACCGACGAGGATTGGAACGACATCCTGGAGTTGAACTTCGCCTCGCACGTTCGCTGCAGCCGGGCGGCGATTCCGCACCTAAAGGGCGAGGGGGGCGGATCGATCGTGTTCATTTCGTCGATTTTTGGACGCGAGGCCGGGGGGCGTGGCCTGTCGATTTACAACACCACGAAATCCGCCCTGATCAGTCTTGCAAAGATCATGGCCCTTGAGTTAGCCGAGGACGGGATCCGGGTGAACAGCGTTGCACCGGGCTCCATTCGATTCCCAGGCGGGAGCTGGGACAGGCGCGTCAAGGAGCAGCCGGAGCAGATGAAGGAGTTTATCGAAGCGAACCTCCCGATAGGACGGTTCGGCACGGCCGACGAGGTGGCCGACGTGGTTGCGTTCCTGGTATCCAGGCGTGCGAGCCTCATAACCGGCGCGTGCCTGAACGTGGACGGCGGACAGTCGCACTCGCTTATTTGACGTGCAGGCCGGCGGACAGGCCGAATCTCAACAGGTGTGCGGGCCTACAGGCAACGCTTGATTCTCGCGGTTAGACGCCGCCTTCCTACGTTTGACTTTGACCACTGCACGAGGATGGGACTTTGATAGCGTCCCTGAACGATGGGGCCGCGGCCGCCACTGGCATCCTCATCGCAAATCAATAAACGAATCGACCGCTTCATCCGGAGGAAGCGTGACGCCGGATATGCCATCAGTCTATCGATGAGGCGCTCCACGACAGACTCGCTCAGACCGAGCGCATCGATCACCTCATTGAGGAAACGCACGAAGTCGTACTTGGCATAATTCTTTGCCTTCCCGGGGATCGCGCGAGGATCCCGCAGCATGCTGCGTCCCTTTTCCGCCACAAACTGCATAGGATTTCGCAGGACCTCCAGCAGATCATGCTTCATCAATAGGGTTTCATATTCATTGACGGTGAGGGCCGTGTTGCGCTCCTCCGGATCGAGCACGATTTCAATCCAGCCCTTCTCGATGCCGTAATGCTCGACTCGCTCCTGAAGGTGATTGAACAATCCGAGATTCTGATCCTTGAGGTTGATTGAGTCGATGGCATGGCCGGATACCGGAATGTCGATCCGCTCCTCCTCGACCAATTCTTCGTCGTTGTATGCAACAATTGTCGATCGGCGGCGGCGCGGCTGATCCCGATTAACGCCGTCCAGATCCACGAAATAAACGGGGATGTCCGGGGCGTTGCTATACGCCACGCAGTTTTCCAACCCCGAGCTGATGAACTTGAGGTGCGAATCCGCATTGCGCGGTTCCGTCCTCCGTTGTTCATCACTCAACTCGGTACGTAGATGGAGCTGGTCGTGCTGATACTCCGCTCCCGGCGGGAAGAGCTCCTGAAACGTTCGAAGAAAGGCTTGGAGCGAGTCGGGGCTGTTGTCCAGCCGCGTGAGAAGGTTTTGATCGAAGAAACCCGCCGTGGTGTGATGAGAGCAGTAGAGCGCTCTACGATACTCTGAAAGCACGTTTCCGTACTGCTCGGCGATCCGCGACTTGATATCGATCACGTCGACGCGTGCCGAAGGAGTCAGTTCAACGCTAAGTCGCGCTGTAGAGGCACTCATGCTGAAAAGATAATCTTCCGTTGGCAGCCTAAGCGATTCATAGTGAAATGTCAACCGGAGTGGTGACGAAGCGTCTCTACGTTCCGATACAATTCCTGGTCCTGCGAAGCAATTTTTTCACCGATCGATCTCATCGTTGACGTGCACCGTGCTCCGGCCGTCGACGAACCGGAGGGAAAGCTCGTCGCCCGCGTTCAATTCTGCGGCACGCCGGACGATCGAGCCGCCACGTTCGACCAGAACGAATCCCCGCTCAAGCGGTCGTTCCGGACCGAGCAGCGCGAGGCGGTCACGAAGCGCGTGCGTCTGGCGGCGTTTTCGCTCGATCGCCTGAAGTGAGCAGCGATTCAAGCGCTCTACGAGCTCGTCCACGTGCTGCGTGTGATGGCGAAGCTGATCGACAGGCCGTCTGAACTGATGTGACGAAATAAGATACTCGACATGACGACGGTACCGTTCAATACCTCGTTCGAGACACTGCCGGATGTCCGATGCCCGCTTCTTGACGGCCGCCATCAGCTCCTGACGATCCGGAACGGCAAGCTCGGCAGCCATCGACGGCGTGGCCGCACGCACATCCGCCACGAAGTCGGAGATCGAGAAATCCGTCTCGTGGCCGACCGCACTAATGATCGGAATGCCTGAGGCGAAGATGGCTCGTGCCACGATCTCTTCATTGAATGCCCACAGGTCCTCGAGTGAGCCGCCGCCGCGGCCGACGATCAGCACATCCGGGCGGTGGTCACGATCATTGAAAGTCGCGATCGCCCTTGCAATCGATTCGGCCGCACCCATGCCTTGAACCTGCACGGGCAAAACCATGACGGTCACCTGTGGGAAACGACGTTGAATGATGCTCAGGACGTCATGAAGCGCCGCTCCGGAGTCCGAGGTCACGACTCCGATCGCGTTCGGAAAGGTGGGAATACCCTTCTTGTGCTCCTGATCGAAAAGGCCTTCCGCCGCAAGCTTCCGCTTCAGCTCCTCGAACGCCTTCTGAAGGGCGCCTTCACCGGCGAGCTTCATCGTTCGAGCAATCACCTGGAGATCGCCCCGCTTCTCGTAGACGGACGCGTCGCCGTAGATCTGGACGAGCATCCCGTCCTGCGGACGAAAGTTCACGTGCCGAGCGTT
>CAZQAS010000135.1:6421-10028 GCA_964591285.1 uncultured Rhodothermales bacterium | reverse complement strand
ATCCCGAGCCGACGAGTGGCGAAGTGCTGGTTCGCATCCGCGCCTCCTCGCTCAATCCGATCGACTACAAACTCCGAAGCGGCAGCCTCGGGCCCATGCTCCGGCTTAAATTCCCGGCAATTCTCGGCTTCGATCTTGCAGGCGAGGTCGTGCAAACCGGGAGCGGCATTACGGAATGGGAAGTCGGGGATCGCGTCTATGGCCGCATCGATTCGAAAACTGGAGGCACGCACGCCGAGTTCGCGGCCGTTCGCGCGGACATCCTCGACCGCGTCCCCGACGAGATCTCGATGGAAGAGGCTGCCGCGCTCCCGTTGACCGGCATGACGGCGCTGCAGGCGCTGCGCAAAGCCGGTCTTAGCTCCGGCCACAAACTACTCGTCAACGGCGCCGGGGGAGGGGTTGGCACTCCAGCCGTGCAGATCGGTCGAGCCTGGGGAGCAGAGGTGGTCGGCGTCTGCCGCGGCGAAGACGCCGAACTTGTAAGATCGCTCGGCGCCTCGCGGACGCTCGACTACACAAAAGGCGAGATGGAGAGCACGACTGAACGATTCGACGTGATCTTCGATACCGTATTCAACCGGCCGATGAGCGACTTCACGCGTCTGCTGGATTCCGGTGGCACCTTCACCACGACGGGCTTTTCTCCGGCGTTAGGCGTGCGCTCTGTGCTCGGGTGGATCGGCCTGGGTCCGCGGATGCAGTTTCTCATCAGCCGCCCTGAGGGCCGGACGATGCGTGAGCTGAGCGAACTGGTGGCATCGGACGCTCTGCGGCCGGTGGTCGACTCCACTTTCCCGCTGACGGAGATCAGTAAGGCCTACGAGCGGCTCGAAAACGAGCATACGCAGGGCAAAGTTGTCATCCGGATCTCATGATGTCGCCTCGATCTCATGAAGCGTAAGCCAGAGCCATGTTGGCATGCATCGGAAAGACGACCTCATCCCGTTGCACGTACTCCTGTAGAGTGGGCTGAATCTCCCGCCCGATGGAGCTAATCATTTCGCCCCGCGCCTCGCGATCCATTTCAGAGGGCGGGATGATGGACGCAGCCGCCAGCAGCGTCAACTCCACAAATCGCTCCGGCGACGGAAACCGCACCTCATGTGACTCCTGGACGATATCCACCCGCCGGAACCCTGCATCGTCAAGAGTACTGCGGAGCTCGCCCGCCTCGCCCATCATAAACGGCGTCGCCAGGTCCTCCACCGGCTCGTCCAGATAGCGCGCCTCCGAGGTTAGGAGTGCCTCATAGATGGGATGATGCGCAAGATCCCTCCAGACGCTCACGACGGCTCGGCCGTCTGGCGTTAGCGCTCTACGGATTTCCCGCGCCGCCTGGACGCGGTTCTCGAAAAACTGAAACGCCTGCTGGCACAGCGCGAGGTCGAAAGCACCGTCGGCCAGGTCGAGCTCATGCACGTCGCACTCGACCCACTCTACGGCGGCACCCTCAGGCGCGGGAAGCGTCCGGGCGACCTCCAACATATCCGAGCTCACGTCCACGCCGACCACGCGACCGTTCCCACCGACCATCGGCGCGACGTGTCGTGTGACGACCCCCGTTCCGCAGGCGACGTCCACCACCCGCTCACCCGCCTTCGGATCTGCATGCGCAAGGAACAGCGGCGCCCAGCGCGCATGGATGCCCGGCACGAGGTACTCGTGATACACTTCGGCTGGATTGGGCTTCTGCTGCTCGTCCTCGACATTCTGCGCCGGACCCTCGCGTCCATCCGTATGTCCATCTTCACCTCTCTTCTCCGCGTATTTCGACTGTGGCTCGGTCATCCTTCACCTCCTTCTCCATTGCACGATCATTCGTCCACATCCAACAAACCAATAAAACGTACACTTATACAACCGCTCGGAAATTGGCGATCATCCACCATGCATTCTCCGCCGCCCTTATCAAGCTTTTTCGCGAGCGACATCCAATTCAACAATGTTGTATTTTCGAATGTGCAGCCTGCTGACGCTATAAGCAGGCACACAGCATTTTTTTCTGATCGTGCGTCCTGCAGGTGCGGTATGCGTTCAGGTTAATCACAGCGGAGGGTCGTATGAGTCGCGCGAGACATCACCTCATCCGAATTGTCGCATCAGTGGCAGCCGCCGTCGTGCTCGTTGCACCGGCGGCGTCCGCTCAGGGCGTGATCTCCGCCGATTCGAGCTATTTCCCGATGCACGACCGCAATGAGTGGAGCTACGTGACGGTACTCGATCCTCCCGACCAACCGGCCGACACGCTGAGGTACGACGTCACGACCGTCTCTCACCCTATCGAGATCAACGACACGCTGTATCACCGCATTGAGTATCCGTTCGCGCTCGCCGACACGGTTCGTCGCGATGGTGACGGCAACGTCTGGGCCCGCAAGCACGGCGCGGACCTCCTGCTGTTTGACTTCTCGCTCGATGACGGCGCGACGTACACGTACTTGCCGCCCACCTGGCCGGAGATGGCGTACGTCGTGACGGTCAGGCACCACGATGTCATGGAGGTGAGCGCCGGAACGTTCGAGAACACCATCACTCTTCGGTTCGATGATCCGGATGTGGTGGATGAGGAGACATTTTTCACGTTTGCCCGCCGTACGGGCATCGTGCAGGCATCTGGACAAATGGGCGATTACGTAGAGCTAGACGATGCGGAGCTTTATCCCATCCCCGACACGCTCGATTGGCACGGCTACTTCCCGCTGGAGCAGGGGAGCAGGTGGCAGTACGAATTCGAGGACTGGGACGGTACCTTCGGCACGATCGCCGAGTGGGTCGAGGATTGGTTCATAACCGGCGATACGCTCATCGACGACGTGCCGTACCACGTCGTTGAAGTGCGGTGCAGCTCGATCAGCTCCTCGGACGGTCTCGACGACCCGCCGGCATGCGTGCCGGAGACGGTCGAGGAGCGGTTTTTCCGCTATGACGAGGAGTGGGCCAATGTAATCGAACTGCGCACAAACAGGGATCCGGTTGACGAACGCAGTGTGTTCAATCATGACATCCGACTCGACGCTCCGTTTTTCTACATGGAAGATTTCGGGAGTGGCGGGGCTGGAATCGAATACGTTCGACCGGAAGAGCCGCTGATCATAGGTGAACAGGTAATCGAAGCCGTACAGAAATGCGTGGCCGTTGAGAGCGCCGTCCCCGGAGGAATGACCTTCGCACATGGTATCGGGTTGATACACATGGAATTCAGCGAGCACGGAGGTCGGCGACAGGAATTGACCTACGTCGATGTTGGCGCTACGTCGTATGGTAGCGCCCGCCCTGTCGCGTCCGTACTCCCGGCTAAAGCGGTCGCCGACTATGCGATCAACGCCTATCCGAATCCTGCAGCCGGCGATGTGCACCTGAAGTACACGCTGCCGGCGCAGGCAGACGTCTTTCTCGAGATATATGACGCGGTGGGAAGGCGGGTGCGAAGTGTGGAGGTGGGTCGGAAAACAAGCGGGATTCACACGGACGAACTGGACACGGGTGAGCTCGCCTCCGGCACCTACACACTGGCCCTGCAAACCGAAGGCACACCGCGCGCCTACGCAACAGTCGTAGTGGTTCGCTAAGGAATGCGCATCCAACCGCCGGATGCGCAGCTCAT
>CAZQAS010000135.1:4543-6321 GCA_964591285.1 uncultured Rhodothermales bacterium | reverse complement strand
TCGACTGCACGGGCGACGTAGCCTACAGCGGTCCGTCGCCGGTCGACACTACTGCGTTCTTTCCACTCGATGATACCGGCCAGCAGATAGTCTCGGAATGCGTAGCGACGGACACCGATGGACTCGTGAGCACGGCCGTCCCGATGTTTCTAACACTTCCGGATACGACGACGGCAGAGGAGTCGAGCGCCCTGTGATCCCCTGCACCGCGCGGGCAGGTTAGCTAAAATACACTCCGGGCATGGAATGAAGAGGCCGCCGGTCCGGTCTTTCCGGCAGACCGTCATCCATCCTCTTTCAACCGGATTGGCCCGCACATGCGTCGCACCGCACTCGCTCTACTCTGCATGTTCCTGCTCCCAGCGTTTGCCGCAGCCCAGGGAGTGCCCATCAAGACCATCCCCGTGGCGGAGGGCGACCAGTTCCTCTTCTTCCCTTCCGAGCGACTGGCCATGGGCGGCGTAAGCATCGCGCTAGACGACCGCCTCTACGATCCGTTCGTGAACCCGGCCAAGGCCGTCAACGTCAGCGGTGCCAACTTCATCAGCGCCCCGGTCTACTACGGATTCGGGCCGCTAAACAGCCGGTCGGGCGAGGGCTCCGGTCGGACGCTCCCCGTCGGCGCGCTCATGAACCGCGGCGGATTCTTCGGTGGCGCGATGATGGCCTATCAGGAGCTCGTCCCACAGCAGAATCAGTTCTGCTGTGCTATGGGCATAGTGGATGGTCCTCTCGTTCGACAGGAAAGCGACTTCTCCCTCAACAACCTCTACGTCTTGGGGCTCGGCGGCGCGGAGCTTCCCGCGAATTGGTCCGTCGGCGCGAGCGTCTTCCACGGCACCCTGCATGGCATCGAAGGTGTCCAGCGGCTCTATAGCGCGAACTCCCTCCGGCAGAACGGCTCGCTGCAGCAATACCGCGTCGGATTTTCTCGCAGCGCCGATGACGGTCACGCCGCCGACCTCGTGCTGATGCTCTACCGGCTCGACATGACGCACACCATCCAGCAGACCGCCTCAGACGTCCGTGAGGAGCGGGACAAGACGCAGAGCTTCGCCGTCCAGGCGGGCTACCGGTACCAATTTTCTTCCGGATGGACGCTGGGCGGTCGCCTCGCCGGCGACTTCAAGTGGCATCCGAAGATCCCGAACTACGATCTGATGAACATCCCGCGCGATCCCGGCAATTCCGCAGCCTACAACGTCGGCGTCGGCCTGGCCACCACGCGCGGTGCGGCTACCTTCGGCGTAGACGTCATCTTCGAGCCGATCCGGAGCCACACGTGGGCCAATGCCGTCGAGCCGACCTGGACCGTGAATGATGAAATCATCCAGGCCGGCCAGAAAACGGTCGAGAACGAATTCGACTTCAGTAACGCACGCATCCGGATGGGGGTCGCCCACGACGGTGAGCGCGTCGACTTTTCCGTCGGGCTCGACATGCATCACATTTCCTACGATCTCGATCAGTTCGATTTCGTCGACGACGAACGTCGTCTGCTGAATCAACAGTGGACCGAGTGGACGCTCAGCACGGGCATCGGGACCAATCTGTCGGGTTTCCGGCTGCAGTACATGGGTCGTCTGACGCTGGGCACCGGCACTCCGAGCGTGGGTTCACCGTGGGGAGGATGGGGACGGGGAGGATGGGGACGAGCCCTGTTCGCAGAATCGGTCGGCGACTGGCTGGCCGCCCCAGAGGGCCCGCTCAATCTCCAGGAAACCAAGGTGCTTTCGCACCAGATCGCCATCGTCGTGCCGCTGGCGAATTAGCGCGTC
>CAZQAS010000135.1:0-4443 GCA_964591285.1 uncultured Rhodothermales bacterium | reverse complement strand
ACCTACCGCTGAACGGTGAACGGCACGGAGAACCGGCTCCGGTCCCAGAGGAGATTCAGCGTACCGCCTTCCCCTGTCTCCTCGACGGTGATGGTGAAATCCTCCGTCGCTTCGCCGATCGACGTCCGCTGCATCGACGTGCGGCCGAGATCCATCTCCTCGTCGTAGGACGTTCCGCCCTGGCCCGTCTGGCGATTGATGATGAGCGTTCCTCCGTTTTCCTGCGGTATCGTGTAGAGCGTGTAGGTGCCGGCGGGCACGTTTACGTCGCCGATTCGAAGGGGGCTATCGGTCTCGAAGTGCGTGGCCCGATTTGCGCCGGTTCGCCAGACTTCCCCCCAGGGCACGAGCTCGCCCCAGATCACGCGTCCGCGCTTCGACGGCTGCCCGTAATCGACCCGAATCGACGCGCCGTCGACCTCCGCCTGTGCCTCACCGCGCCCCGAGAGCGGGCCAAAGGCCCGTCCTTCGCCCTCCAGCTGGACGAATCGGGAGGCGACGGCCTCGACGTCCACCTCGTCGACGCGATCGACGATCAATTTTCGCGTCGTCTGTCCGGCATCGAGGTGCTGCAGCCGTCCGTCCGCGTCCACATCGACCATCATCGTTCCCCGAAACGGGTGCGTGGCGGTCATGCTGTCCTCGCTGAGATCTGCGACCGCGAAATCGAGCGTACCGCGCGTCGTGAAGAGCTGCTGGGTAATGGAATCGGCCTCGACCTCGCGCGCACGAGTCAGCATCAGATCGAACGGCCAGTGGATCATGTCGATGAACGGCAGCACACTGGGACCGGCCGCGATTACGTGCATTTCGGTTTCGTCGTTCTCGGTCACGGTGATCTCCAGGCTGTCACCGCGGTGGACGGCAACTTCCTGCCGACGGGGCGGCGCATCCGGATCGGCGTCGGGACTGCGGATCTCGGCCGTGTAGCTCACAAGATTGCCGGCCTCGTCGGTCTCGAGCACGTAGTTGCGTACGGTCGTGACGGGGGTGCGGAGGACGACCTCCGCTTCCATGCCGTTGGCGGTATGCCGAAACGACTCGACGGCGAGCGTGTCGTCGCCGAGGCGCGTCACGAATGCACTGCCACTCGGATTCGGCGCGGTGCCGCAGCCGGCGACCAGGGTCCACGTACCTAGAAAGAGGGCGATCCACAGCCCGACGCCCCGAACGTTCTTCGATATCATGCTCGATTACTGAAAGTGCTGCGAGAGTACAGATGATTTTCGAGAGTGCAATACGCGATGCTGCGGTATCGCTTGCACGCGCCTGCGGCCAAAAACAAGCGGCTCGTAATGTAATCAATCGCCGCCACGGAATCAGCCGGACACACCGGCCGATATGCACGAGGCGCATGTGCAGCGGGTATATGAACTCGCTAGTCGATGATCATCTCAGGATTTGATCCGCCCTTTCCGGTTGATGTACTGTACGCCACGAGCTCGACGTCCTCCTGCTCGCCGTCGTCCGCCGGCATGCCTTCCGACTCGTCGTCGTCGGCGCCGACGTAGGCGCGTTCCTTCACGACGATAGCGTACTTATGCGTCCCTTCAACGTCGCGGTGAGCCTTCACCTTGAGCGTCAGGAGCTCGCCGTCGGATAGTTCGTACGGGCCGGTCTCCTCGAACGGTGCATCGCGCGAGAACGAGAGCCGCACGGTCTCACTGGTGCTGTTATAGAACGTCACGCGTTCGCGTCGCGACTGGTGTAGTCTATGCGGGCGTGCGACAAAGGCCAGATCGGCCCGATCGATCGTGACCATCTTCGTCGCGATCGGCGACTGTTTGGCATTTCTAGATGCTCCTTTGCCGGATGTCTTGTCTGCGTTTACCATGGTTTCAGCGGGTGGATTGTGGGTGGGGTTAGCGGTCGGTGTTTGGGATGGCCGTCAAGAGGCGGGGATCGGATCGGATGTCGGTAAGCCATACGTTATTGGCCACGTAGACAGGCGGCAGCCCGTTCTCCAGTGCGACGTTGATCCATTCGATGGCCTCTTCTCGTCGTTCCAGAATCTCGTAGGCTTGCCCGATCTGAAAAGCGAGCCACTCGTCGGATGCTGCATGCTCCGTGACGCGATCGAGCAGGGAGGTTGCCTCTGCGGTGTCGCCGAGGATGGCCCGGTACATCGCAATCGATGCAAGGGTCTCGAACTCGTCGGCAACGACGCGTAGGCGGTCTTCGGCCAGGTCAATGGCGTGCCGAAACGCGACGTCGGCGGAGTCCGAGCGGCCGGATAGCAGGTGCGCCATGCCGAGATAGGCCCAGACCGCGTAGTCGCTAGACTCGATCTCAAGCGCCTGTCGGAACAGCGAGGTGGCCTCGTCGAACCGCTCCTTGTGGAACGAAAGTGTCCCCAGATTCGAGTAGGCGCGGTAGATAGGCTGAAGTTCGATCGCCTGCCTGAAGTGCCGCTCGGCCTGGTCCCAGCGTCCGAGATAATAGTAGATGCCTCCGAGATTGCTGTGCGCGTAAGCGTTGTCGGGCGTTAGCTCGATCTCCTTCCGAAATTGTTCGGCGGCCTTCTCGAATTCGCCTTGGCGATAGTAGAAGAGGGCAAGCTCGTGATACCCCGCCCAGTAATCGGGTTTCAGGCGTATGGCCTCCAGGTGCGCCGCTTCGGCATCCGCCGTCCGGCCATCTTCCGCAAGCGCCTGCGCTCGCCCGAGCTGTGCCCCGACGTGTGCAGGGTCGCGCGAGAGCGCCTTTCCAAACGTCTCGAGGGCGAGCTCGGTGCGGCCGGTTCCCAGATACACGAGACCGAGCGAGACGAAGACCTGTGTCGGCACCTCGCCCGCGTTCTCAACCCGTCGTCCGTAGACGAGGGCGCTGTCGGCGTGCGCCACATTCTGCGTGGCGTGGTACATCCTCCAGTGTCCCTCCGCGAGACCGGCCGTCGCGAGAATGAAGGCGGGATCCTGTTCGAGCGCCTTGTGAAAGAGCGTCAGCGCCGCCCTGATGTTCGAGACGTCGTCGAAGCGCTGGAGATAGCCGCGTGCCTGGATGTAGAACTCGTTTGCGCCGAGGTCCGCGGACGCGACCCTGCGAATCGTCTCCCGTACGTCGGAAGGAATGTTCATCTTCAGCATTCGCGCTGCCTGCAGCGCGGCCTCATCCTGAACCGCCGCAGGCGTTTCACCAGAGAAATCCGCCGTCCACGTGTCGAGCTGACGCAGCCGCCGGGCATCGGTGAGATTGAGCGTGAGACGGACCGATGGGCCGTCAAGCTGGAGCGCACCATCCAGGACGTAGTTCACGCCGAAAAGCTTGCGCGCCTCGTCAGCGCTCGTCACCTCCCGTCGGAGGATCTCGCTGGTCGGCACGACCCAGAAGGACGTCTCCGAATAAGGCTCTAGCTGCGTCAGGTTGCCGGTTACCACCTCCGCAAGCCCGCGCGCGTATGCATCCGATTGTGCCGTCGAGCCGATCACGCGGAGCGGAAGCACGGCAACGTGCAGCTCGCCCATTTCGGCCTCGGGCGTCAACCAGCCGAGCAGCGCGCTCGAGGGAAAGCGGACGACATTCCCGATGAGGAGCACGGCGAGGATGATGATTCCCGCCGCCACGGCAGCCGGAATCCGCGACATGCGGGCGGTCCATCCGGCCAAGGCCCCATCGTTCGCGGTATCGGCCGCCGTTCGTGCCCCCGCAGCGGCGGATCGATCCCGAGCCGTAGGTGCCGGTAAGGCCTCCCGAACGTCCTCCATCGATTCAAAACGATCCTCGGGCCGCTTCTCGAGACAGCGGGAAATGACGGACCGCAGCGGTTCGTCAATCTCCGCGATCAGCTCGGGATCCGTGTGGACGATCTTATACAGGACGGCATGTACGTAGTCGCCCGAGAACGCCGGCTGACCCGTCGCCATCTCGTACAGAAGGGCGCCAAGTGCCCAGACGTCGGCCCGTTGGTCTGCCTTTTCGCCTCGGACCTGCTCGGGCGCCATATAGGACGGTGTACCGGCGGTAGCATCCGGTTTCGTTATTCGCGACTCGCCGGACAACAACGCCAGGCCGAAGTCAACGATCTTCACAACCTCATCCAGAGTGATGATGATGTTCGCGGGCTTCAGATCGCGATGGATGATGCCTTTTCGATGGGCTTCCGATAGACCGGCGGCTATCTGAGAGGCGATCCGAAGAATCTCGTCGGTCGATAGCGGACCTTCGGCGATGCGCTGCTTGAGCGTCGTACCGTCGTAGCAGGCCATCGCAATGAAGGTGCGCCCGTCCTCGGCCTCATCGACTTCATAGACCGTGCAGATATTGGGATGATCGAGGGCAGATGCGGCGCGTGCCTCACGCTCGAAACGCTTGACGGCCTCGGCGTCGTCGGCCAACTCCCGAGGAAAAAACTTGAGTGCGACAGGGCGGCGCAGCCGCATGTCCTGAGCGCGATACACGATGCCCATCCCGCCGTGGCCAAGCTGGTCGACTATGCGGTAATGC
>CAZQAS010000134.1:0-10168 GCA_964591285.1 uncultured Rhodothermales bacterium | reverse complement strand
CTACCCGCTTCCGACCCTGAACGCCCATCTCCTTGCGAAGGTGGGCGTTTTCTTTAAGTGCAAGGAGGGCATCGACCCAGTCGTCCGTCGAGCGGGCCAGGAACCCGTTTTCGCCCTCGTCGATGATCTCCTCGTTGACGCCGACCGGGCTCGCCACGACGGGTCGCCCGCACGCCATGTACTGGATCAACTTGTAGCCGCTCTTGCCGCGCTCCCAATCGTCGTCGGGAAGCGGCATCACGCCGACGTCGAACTTGCCGATCTCGTGTGCCTCGGTGGCTTCCACCCAGGGCTCCACCTGCACGTTGACGCCGGGCAACTCGAACTCCCGCGCGCCGAGCGCAACGAAGCGCAGTCCCTCGATCCGACTCAGCACCGGTGCGATCCCGTCCAGATAACGCTGCGTGATCGGCGTGCCGATCCATCCAACCGTGTACTCGCCGTTGCCCCACAGGCCGGTCATCGGATACCGCTCCAGCTCGACCGCCGTCGGCAGCAGCTCGATGCGCTGCGCACCAACCGCTGCGGCGCGGTCGGCCAGGTACTTGTTCGCGGCGATCACGAGCGAAGCGTTGCGCATCACGACGTCGATCTTCTTGCCCAGGTATCGGCGCACGCGTCGGCTGGAGTGGCGATCGTAGCGGTGAAACGCGGCATCGTCGTAATCCACGACGTAAGGAATCCCCCGATTAACGAGCCACATCTCAGCCCAAGGCGGGAGGAAGGGAAACACCTCCTTCTCAATCCAGAGGAGATCGAACCGATCCGCCCGCATCAGATACTTGATGCGGTCGAAGAGTGAGAATCCAAGCCGGATCAGGTCGGGGGAACGGTCGTCGTAAGACCGCCGGAGATAATCGTCATCCAGCAGCGGCTGCTGCGTGACGGAGATCCCATTCGCCTCCAGATAGGGTATGTACTGGAACGACCGCAGGCGACTGCTCGCACCTTTACGGCCGTATCTCGTCAGTAGTAGACATTTCATGCGGCGTTCCGTGATTGGGTGCTACTTGCGTGGAACGAGGCGCGCGAGGGATGGCGGGCAGTTCGCGCCAGAGAAGCCGATAGCCTCGGAGTACGGCGGTGGGTGATCCGCCAAACAGGGATACAAGCATCCTCGATACGAATTCGATGGTGAGCGTGCTCAGCGTCTGAAGCAGGGCGCCCCTCCTCGCAAAGTGTTTGTATCCGAATGCCAATCGGCTGCGTAAATTATAGAATAATCTGATTGAAGGCACGGTTTCCGTCGTGCTGTTTCCCTTGTGGAATGCGCGTGCACTCGACAGGAAATATGTCGACCATCCATTCTTCACTAAACGATAACAATAATCGACTTCTTCGAAGTATACGAAGAAGCGTTCGTCGAAACCTCCTAACATCTTAAATGTGCGTCGCGGGGTGAATAGAAACGCGCCCATCACCTGATCGACGCGACGCGAGGTGCGGTGGTCGAATTCCGTCAGGTAGTGGGGCGGGAAGCGCCGGGGTGCGAGGCGATCGAGGCCGAGGGCACGGGAGGTGAATCGCGCCGGCGTGGGAAAGCGCGAGCATGATAGCTGCGGAACACCCTGCCGATCGACGAGCTGCACGCCGATTGCACCGACGTCCGGCATCTCAACGGCTGCGCTCACGCAGCGGTCGAGCGTCTGCGGCTCGACCTCCACGTCGGGGTTCAAGAAGAGCAAGTACTCCGCCTCGCTGTCCGCTGCACCCTGGTTGCACGCCGCGGCGAAGCCGCTGTTGGTGTCGTTTCGGATAATCTCGAGCGGCAGACGTGCCGGCGCCTCCGCTTCGGGGATACCCTGCCCATCCGGCCCCTCTAGCCCGTCCAGCGAACCGTCCGTCGAGGCGTTGTCGACGATCACTACCCGGCCGAAGGCGAACCGCCGCTGCTCGGACCGCGCAAGCGCCTCGACCGTGCGGCGCAGGTAGGGGCCCGCGTTCCAGTTGACGATGACGACGTCTATTGTCCCCGCTATGGTCCCCGCTCGCGACGCTATCGGAGTGGCCATGCCGCTCATCAGTCCTCCACCAAGCAGTAATTCACGAAAAGCAGCGGTAGGAAGAGGACCCAAAGGAAGTCGTACTTGAGAAGGTATGGATTGATGGATGTGGCGATAAGAAAGCACAGCGTGCCGACGAGCACGGGTGCAAGTACGTGGCGGATGCCTGGCCGGCGGCGCGCCGTTTCTATTGCCTTCCAGAAGAGCCAGCTCACGCCGGCGAGGTACAATAGAAATCCCACAATCCCGGTGTTCATCAATAGCGTGACGTATTGCAGCTCGTAAGACCAGGATGCGGTGTTTATTTTGGTCGATCCGACCAGTTCGCCGCCGCGATACGGTCCGATGTCGGCTCCGAACCCGGTACCGAGGATCGGCTGCTCGCGCCAGGCGGCCATCAATTCCTCGAACTGCTTTGCTCGGATCGAGGCACTCAGGCTGTATTGGGTGTCGAAGCCGGCCATGACCATCTCCCAGATCGCCGCGATTGTTATGCCGTAGTTCATCTGCAGGAACATGACGATGACGGTGCCCGCGACCGCAATTCCGCCGAGCGCCTTGAGGATTCCGGCGCCATCTGATTTGTTGTCGATACCCACCGCTCGGCGGAGTACGAGCGTGAAGAGCGGAGCGAGCAGCACGACGATCATGAGCGAACGCCTGCCGCTGAGGTAACAGAGTGCCACCCCGGCTGCCCAGACAGTCCAAACGAGCCACTTCGGTATACGGAGCGCGAACGGATCTCCTCTGCCGGATTCCGCGGTCGGGGTGAGCAGCAGCACGGCCGTCAGCCACGGCAAGAGGAAGATCAGCGAATCGAGCGAGATTAGGCGGTACTCCAGGAACCCGTCATAGAAGCCAATCGCCTGATCCATATTTAGCTGCAGGTACAGCCAGTCCGGCCATAATCCCAACTCGTAGAGCACGTACTGTACGCTTAGAAATTCGATGGCGATGATTGCCACGAACATCACGAGAAGCAGGCTGCGCATCATCCACTGCTTCGAGGCCCCCGCGATGAAGTAGAGATAGAGCCAGGGCCACAGCACGAATATCGTCAGATTACTGACCGATCCGGGGTGGCCCCTCACCACGCCTCGAAGAGCAAAGAAGAGCCCGATGCACGTTAAAAACCAAGTCCAGGCAACTATGCTGCCGTGAATTCCGATCCGACCGTCACGTCGCAGAATCATCCCGGCAATCACGGTCACCACCGCCAGCAATAGGACAATCTTGATCGGCTTGTAGACGGTCGGGACGACGAGCATCAGGAAGAACAGAGCGAAGCCAGGGATCGCCCACGCGCGGGAAGTCGCCACGTCCCATCGGGCGAACAGATCATCACCACCACGCCATGTGATCTCTTGATTCATGTCTTATACCGCCGGAATCCAGCGGACGTATCGGTGCGCGAGTCTTCGGAGGAACGCAGTTTCGTCGATGCTCAGCAGATATCTCCAGGTCAAGGCGCCCCCGGCGACGATCAGGACGACTCCCGAAGTGACGGCCACGACGAGGTCGGCAACGAAGATCATCCCGAAGATCGCACCTGCGAAGAGCACGCTAGCCGACACCGCCTTCCTGTACTCGCTGCGCATAGTTTCGGCATACGGCCTGCTGAGGACGAGCAGAAATCCGAGATCCAAGCCGACACGAACGACCCAGGCCACAGCGACACCCACTAGTCCAAACGGCGTAATTAGGGCGAAGAGCAGCACGAGGTAGAGTGGAAGCTCCAGGAGGTGAAGCTTCGCCGTTATGTCCGGACGCCCACGCCCCTGTATCAACGCGAATGGGACGGAGGCGACGCCGTTCAAAAAGACGCCGAGCGTGAGGAGCTGCATCGGCACGGTGCCGTGCGTGGCATAATCGGTGCCGAGCCAGAATTCGAGGCCCACGCCTGCGGCCGCGACCACGAGAAGGCAGCCCGGCAGCAGGGCTAGAGCCGTAAACTTGAGGCCCGTCACGAACACGCGCGCCGCTTGGTGTTCACTGCGTGAATGCAGGAAGCTGATCGAGGGAAATAAGACGGCCGAGATCGCGGAGGGGATGATCAGCAGCTTCGTGACGACCTCCCACGGCGTGGCGTAGTAGGCGACCGCCGTAGCCGTTAATACGAAACCGATGATGAGCCGGTCCAGATACACCATGAGGGGGCTCACGATGTTGGAAACCGTCATCCATCCTCCAAATTTCAGCAGCGGGACGACGAGGCGCTTTCGCAGCCGCAGCCCGGTGCGCAGGCCGGGGAACTCCCGCACGGTGAAGTACACATGCGCCCCGCAGGCGGCGATTCGTCCAGCGACGAGGACGATCATGACCGCCGACAGGGTAGGCACGAAGGGCACGACGACCAGCGGACCGACGAACGTGAAAATGCCCATCGGGATGCGAAGGGCATTGATGACGTCGAAGCGCTGCCGCGCCGCCAGCACCCCCCGAAGACAGGCCGTGCTCACCACGAACGGTACGGCGCTAGATAGAATAAACAGTGCCGTGACCGTATCCCGCTGCTCGGCCGGCGATAGATCCGCAGCGACATAGCGGCTTACCAGCGGCGCTGCAGCAGCGAGCAGAAGTGCACCGACGACGCCGACGGCGCCTGCGAGACCCAGTGCCGTCCATATGAGAGGGGGGATGTTCCGGATCCTATCGTCACCGAGCCGCTCGGCAACGAGCTGCGTCAGCGCACGCCCCATACCCAGATCGAAGAGCCCGAAATAGCCGATGAGCATCCACGCAATCAATAGGATGCCGTACTGCGCCGTCCCGAGCTCTGCGTCCAGCACGGGAATAGCAAGAATGGCGACCAGGAGCGGGGCGCCCTGGCCGATGAGATTGTAGAGCGCATTGCGAGTCAGCCGATCGCCGCCGAGTGATGGTCCCTCCGTCGGTGACGTGGGCGCACCGGCGTGCAGGCCACCCTCAATCACGTTCCTGGATTCATCCTTCGCGGGACCGCCCATGAACGTCAGTTCGTACGGCGAACAATGTCACGAATGCGATGGACGCTCGGCTCAATAAAACTGTATCCGGAGCCGGCGAGCACGCCGAGGAGTCCGCAGAGCAACAGCGTCAGCAGTATCGGTGGGTAGCTCTTCCGCAGCGGTACGGTCACCGGCTGAAGCGTCTTGAACACGGGCGACTGCTCCTGGAGTTGGATGCGCGCCTCCTCCAGGCGCGACGCGAGCGAGTTGTACAGGTTGAACGACAGATCGTAGTCGGCCTGAAGACGCTGCTCCTGGCTGCGAGCGATGTCGCGAGCGAGATTCCGATGCGTATCACGGAAATTCGCCAGACTTTCGAGCGAGGTATTGAACCGCTGCTGGGCCTCGCCATGCAGCTGTCCGATGAACTCGACTTTTCGACGCTGTCGCTCCGTGCGATACGACGTCACGAACCCAGTCAGCTCGCTGACGAGGGCACTGGCCACCTGCGCCGCGATTTCGGGGTCCGGCATAGCCACGGAGACCTCCACCGTTCCCTGGCGCATGTCGTACTCCGAGTGAACGCGGTCGCGCAAATCCTCGACGGCCTCGAGCTGCGGGCGGGTGAGATAGACGATGCTCGTGTCGACGGGCGACGTGCGCACCGGCACCGCCGACGCGTCACCGGCGACGACCCTCGCAGGCAGACCGCCGATCCACTCCCACATCGAGAACGGCTTCTCCGTCTGCAAATAGTCGTACAGCGTGATCTGCGCCCCATCCGAAGGAACAGACACTTCGCGGTTCAGCAGGGCGAGCTGAATCGCCGTGCTTTGGGCAATTTCCGGGTACAGATCGGCGGGAATCTGCGTCGCCGGCCCCATGAGATCCGACGGCAGGGCATTCCCAAGTAGTCCACTGAACTGGCTCAGTACGCCCAGACTGCCGAGTCCCTGTTCGGAAACCTTCTCGGGCATCAGCACCGCACCCGTACGGTATTCGGCCCGGCTTCCGAGGAGGTAGATACAGCCGGCCGCTATGAAGGCGAAGGTGATGACGACGACGCGAACTCTGTCCTGCCAGAGCCGCTCTATTACGTCGTAGATCGTCATGGCCGCGGCCCCATCGCTGCGGGTCTCCATCGGTTTCGGTGTCTGCGACGATGGGCCTTCGGCGATCTCGCCGTTCCCCTCCACCACCGGGGAATGCTCCGTTGTGGCCTTTTCTCTCATGGCTTAGCGCTTAACCGATTCCTAAATCCCGCGGCAGGGACGACCGTTGCCCGGCCATGTCGAAAGCCAACAAGTAGGACGGGCGGGCTCGATCGCGGCATCTATCTGGTCAACTGCACGATCGCAGTCGACACCACCGCCGCCACGGAAACGATACTCGACCAGATCATCGTCCGCTCCTGGACCGTCATTCCTTCCTCCTCTGGTCGCGTCGGCACGACGATGGCCGCTCCCGGCTCCATGTTCGGATAACTTCGCCAGAAAAGCGTCCGGTTGATTTTGTCGACGGACCCATTCGCGTAGACGACGTACGTCCGTCTTAGGTCCGCCTGGTCGGTCGTTCCTCCCGCCTGGTCGATGTAATCCATCAGATCCATCCCCCGCTGGTACCGAATGTTAGCCGGATGGTACACGGCGCCGCGCACGTTGACGGTTTCGAGCCGCTGGGGAACGTGGATGGAATCGCCAGGCTCCACGAGCAGGTCGACGGCCGACCCGGGATTGTTCATGATCTCATGCAGGTCGATTCCGATCGTCCCTGCGGCGAACCGCGTGTCCTCCAGCGTCCGCACGAGGACGGCACCCTGGGCATACGCGTCGGGGGAAAGGCCGCCGGAGCGTCGAATGATATCCGAGATGTGGTAGTCCTTCGAGACCGCCGTGTAGACGCCCGGATAAAGGACCTCACCGGTTACCTCCACATTGCGCTGCTCGATGTAGTTCGGCGACCGGCGTACGAAGACCTCGTCGAACTGCTTGAGCCGGAAATTCGCGGCATCCCCGTCGAGGGAGAGGTCGTCGTCGATGTCGAACTGTGAGATCCGCGCGATCTCCCCGCCCGGCGTCGATGGATCGAACTCGCCCTGACGTCGCGAGACCTCGATCCGCTCGAGTGAGGCCTCTTCCATCAATCCGCCGGCCATCACAATCAGGTCCTGGAGCGTCATGTCTTCCACATAGGGATACGCCCCTGCACTCTGGACCGAGCCATGGATCGTCACGACGTACGGCTCCTGCAGCTGTTTTCGCGACGGAATGCTGACGACGTCGTCCTTGACGAGCGGGATGTCCGACTCCGACGGACTACCGATCAGCTTGCGGACGTCGAACGGTATGAGCTTGACCGTCTGGTCCGGCAGCGTGCGGTAGATCTGGCCGCGGGACATGAGCGCATCGCCCTTGAGGCCCTCTGCCTGCTCGATGAGCCCGTAGACGGTTTGTGCGTCCTCAAGCTGGTACTCGCCGGGTCGATAAACGGCGCCTTCAATCTCTACGCGGTTTTCGAAGCGGTCGAGTATTTCATCGACAAACACGTGGTCGCCGGTGCTAACGGGAAAGGAGGCGAATTCCCTGCTGGACACCGTGAGGATCCGGCGCTCCCTCTGCGTTTCCCGATGAATTTTCAGGCGACGTGTGTAGGCGTCCTGACTGAAACCGCCAGCAAAAGCAAGCAGCTCAGCCATGGTTTCATTCGGCCGCGTCTCGAAAAAGCCGGGCCGCTTCACGTTGCCCTCGACCTGTACGCGGCTGATGTATGGATCAACCTTGACGATGTCCTGATCGCGCAGCCGGATATTGCCTTCGAGCGTCCCCTCGACCAGGAACTCGTAGATATCGAGCTCGGCGACGATCTGGTTGTCGCGAACGACTCGAATACTCCGATAAGTGCCGTTCTCATTAGGCCCGGAGCACACGTAGAGTGCATTGAACACGGTGCTCATCGAGGGGAGCGAGTATGAACCGGGATATTTCACCTCTCCGAGAATATGTACGTTGATCGTGCGCACGCCCCCGAGCGAGACGTCGGCATACATATTCTGCTCCGAAGCGGACGTCGAATTCAGCCCGGAATAGAGCTCGCTCAGTCGGCTGATGATTTTCTGCTCCGCTTCGGCCATGGTCAGACCGTTCACGAACACGGGTCCTAGGTTCTCGATGCGGATCGTCCCGTCGCGCGTGACGGGCAGCTGATAGGTCATCTCTGCCGCACCCCAGACGTCAATTACGAGCTCGTCGCCGGCTGCGAGCTGGTAGTCGGGCGGGGTGGGGATGTTAAGTGAGGGCTCGAACGTCAGTGCTTCGCTCTTGAAGAGGTCTTCCCCGAAGATCTTGGGCCGGTCTTCGTCGCGGTCCTCGCGCATGATCTCGAACTGGTCGAGCTCGGTCAGTAGGCTGTCGCGCTCGTCAGAGGTCAGCGTCGAATCGGAAAGGATGACGTCGCGCAGCCGGCTTTCCCTTCTGAGGCGCCGCTGTTCGGTAAGCACGGAAAAGGGATCACCGATAGAGTCCTCTTCCGTCGCGATGAACAGCGAATCACGCTGAAGGGAGTCGAAACCTTGGCGTTCCGGATCGATTCGCCGAAGCCGGGCGCGAAATTTTACGACCTCCGAAGGATGCATGCCGCGCGCGACGGCGAGCCGTTCGAGGTCGCCAACCGAGAGCCCGCGGTCTTCCGCCCGGCGCAGAATCTCTCGGATCTGCGCGTCGGAAAGGTCATCGACGCGCACCTTCGAGAAATCGAAATTCGCAAGCTCCTGCGCCGACGGCGCCGGACGCTGGGCGAGGGCGTCGCCCGTGCAGACGAGTGCCGCCAGCAGCAGCACGATGGAAGAAAATCGCCTCAACATGCTGAGTGTAGATCTGAGATCGTGAGTCGCATTGACGCGGTCGGGCTGGCTGCGTCCATGCCGTGAAGTTCGTATTCTGGAAGGCGGTATCGGCCCCGTGCAACCGTCCCGAATGCACTATCTGACCACATGGGGAAGTTCATGCCGCCGCTGGATCGTGGCATTCCGCCGTCTCGGGCCGGTCGTATTCAGCGAAGTGCTGAAGAAACAATAAACTAGAAAGGTAACGACTGGCCGGTTAAACGGCGAAAGAATAACGATTTACGCGGACCTAATCCAACCCGCGCGGGACCGGATGGGCCGATGCGATCGGTTTCGCTACGGCAAATGGCCTTAATTGATCGATTGTTAACCAATCGGCCGGCCGGAAGGTAACCGACCTGCTTGTTGGAATGTAGTGGAAACGAACGCCGGGAGAACAGAAACGTCATGCGCTTCGCGTTTGCAGGTGATCGCGACATCGCCGTTCGCGTGCTGGATTTCATCCTCCAGAAGGGTGAACGTCCGCTCGCGCTACTGGTGCCGGAGGGTGCCTCGCACGCCTACGAGCTGACGCAGCTCCTGCGGGATCAGGGCGACATCCCGGTGTTTCACGGCCGAACCGTCGAGGAAAAGCTCGCCGAACTGCGCGGCCTGCAGCTCGACTACATCATCGCGATCCATTTTCCTCACATCATCCCGCCGGAGATCCTTCAGATGCCGCGGGTCGGCGCGGTGAACCTCCATCCGGCGTACCTGCCTTTCAACCGCGGCTGGCACACGCCCTCCTGGGCGATTCTTGACGAGACGCCGGTCGGCGCGACGCTCCACTTCATGGACGAGGGCCTGGATACCGGAGACATCATCCTGCAAAAGAGGATCGATGTGCGGCCCCACGACACGGCTGATGCCCTTTACCGGCGCCTCAAAGATCTCGAATTCGACGTGTTCAGGGAAGCGTGGCCGGAGCTCGTCTCCGGATCCCCGACGCGCAGCGCGCAAAAGGGGGAGGGGACGTCCCATGCTAAAAAGGAACTGTTCAGGCCGGCCGTTCAGCACATTGATCTCGATGCGTCCATGCGCGCCGGCGACCTCCTGCGGAAGCTGCGCGCACTGACGACCAATCGGCTCGACGAGGCCGCCTATTTCGAGCAGCACGGTACGCGATTCAGAATCCGTGTCGAGATCGAGGAGGACTGACGGCGACCGATGGGACTCACCACCAGATTTCGGTCGTTGACCTCGCTGACGCGCGCCGCGGGACTGTTCGGCGCGGCCGCTACGGTGATCGACCGAATCGTTCGGCCAAGGGCGAAAAATTGGCCGACCGTTCGCGATCGGGTGCGCGGCGGTCGTGGCCTGGAAGTGGGCGGACCCTCGTCACGTTTCCGCGGCGGCGG
>CAZQAS010000133.1:0-10239 GCA_964591285.1 uncultured Rhodothermales bacterium | reverse complement strand
TGATCGACAAACCGCGTGGAGTCGATCGGGCTCTGCCAGATGCTCGTCTTGCGGCGAAGGTTGGGATCCATCCATGTAGCAATCTTTCCCTCGTACAGGTTGCCGTTCTCGTAGCGCAGCAAAAAGGGCTGCTTCGCCTTATCGTTGTGGTCCCACATCCCGAGACTATCGCCCTCAACCAGGAACACCTGTTCGGTCTCCTCGGGCGTCGCCAGATGCTCATAGTCGTAGTGCAGGACGAGCATCCCGGCCGCCTGCGGAGAGTTGAGACCCCCGCGCCCCCCGGGCTGCGACCACTCATCGAAAAAGTCCTCCTCAGGAAGCCCCTCTCGCTCGTGGTTGTAGCTCATCCAGCGCTTCAAGTCGAATCGCGCGAAATGATCGCCGAGACCGGCGGGCGGCTGCCCACGGTAGGACGCCTCCGACCAATCCCCGTGGTTGCGCTGGTAGCCGAACATCGAAGGGGCATAGGTGCCTGCAAAGGTGATGAAAACGTCGCGCAGGAGGTCGTCCGTTCGGTTCTCGAACTCGTATTCGTAGATGATGAAGCTGTCGTAGCCCGGATAGCTCCACGCACGGCTCGTGCGCGTGACGCGGATGCCGGTCGGCGTGTCCCACGTCGAGATGATGATCTCCTCGGCCTCGTTCGGATCGAAGCCGGGGTTCAGCGAGCCATCCTCCAGAACGGGATAGTTTTCGATCCGGGTTATTTCGATGGGCGTGCTGTGGACGCCGACGACCGGGACGGACTCGCCATCGGTATTCGATACGGCCCCGCTGAAGGCGAATCGCCTACCGTCGGGCCCCGTGGCGGCGATCCACACGCCGCTTCCAAACGAGTTATGCTGGCCGGCATAATTTTGCCGGTCGAGAATGAGGCGCGAGTTCGGGGGCCACTCGAGGGAAGGCCGGCCGGCCGTCACCGTGCCGCCTGCGCTGTAGGGCCGGCCCAGTTCTCCCGTGTTGAAAACGCTCTGATTGAGCATGCTCCGCCGGTGCACTTCCCAATCACGCTGCTGCGACCGCGCATCACTGGCCAGGAACGCAAACATCAAGACTCCCAGTCCGACAGATTTCGATATGGTACGTAGGATTCCCATCTCTCAGAACTCCAGGATCATCCCGAGACTGTACGAACGCGGCTGGTTGCTGTAGATGAGGAAGGACTGATCGACGGCGAACGGTCCCTGCCGTCCCTTATCCCACCAGTAACGAACCCCGTTCTCCGGGTCGTCGACGCCGTGCTGCTCGTAATATTGCAGCGGCAGGTTCGGATTGGTCGGCGTCGGTCGATCGAAGAGGTAGTTGTAGTTGAGCACGCGGTTGTTGAAGAGGTTGAAGACCTCGAAGTAGATGCCGACGGGCGCGCCGGCGAGATCCGGGATCGTCTTACTGATGCGGAGGTCGGTATTAAATTCGGCGGGCGTCCGCTCCGTATTGATGAGACGGATGTCCGACGGGGATGTGTACGGCCGTCCGCTGCGTATCGTGGAGAACACCGAGATCGCGAGCCCCGAGAGCGGGAAGGCATCTCCGATGGATGGCCCCCATTCGACTCCGGTCAGGTAGGTTGCCGACAGGACCAGATTGTGTTTGCGGTCGAAGTCCAGCACGATGTCGCGCGTCGGGACGTTCGTCAGGTCGGTCGTCACCACGCCGGTGGTATCACGGCTGAAAATGGGTGTCGCGGCGGTGGCGTTGGGGCTTTTCCCGGTGGCGTAGCTGTACTGATAGTTTGCCGAGCCGCGGAGTGCCCCGCGCCGCTTGTTAAGCGCGACGCGGAAGCCGCGTATGTCGGCGTAGTCGAGATTGAAATAGGAGCTTACCTGATACCCGGCCCGGTCGTCGATGAAGCTTGCCTGCTGGATGAGATTCTTGACGTCCTTGTAGTAGCCGCTGATGTCAAGCGTGAAGCCGCGCCCTAGCCCCTGCACCACACCGACGTCGTAGCTGTTCGTGGTCTCCGGCTCGAGCGCCGAGTTTCCGAGGATCATCGGGTCGTTGAGGCGCTGCCCGAGTCGCCGCGAAACGATGAATTGGAACGGCGGCCGCTGCATGAACGCGCCGTAGTTCAGATGAAAAACCGTGTTCGCGGTGACGGGAAAGGAGACGCCGAGACGCGGCTGAACGCGCATGTGGATGGGCGCACTCTCGCGCAGGCCCATACCGGGGTCGAAAGCACCGGTCGAATCGGGATCGCCGAACGGCGTGTAGAGATCGGCATACTGATCGACGCCGGAGTACCACAGGTCGAAGCGGAGACCGACGTTGGCGATCAGCCCTTCGAACTCCATCTTGTCCTGCGCGTAGGCGGCGCCTTCGAAGG
Source organism: uncultured Rhodothermales bacterium (assembly GCA_964591285.1). Taxonomy (GTDB): domain Bacteria; phylum Bacteroidota; class Rhodothermia; order Rhodothermales; family VXPQ01; genus CAZQAS01. The sequence goes on along the minus strand of CAZQAS010000133.1, from coordinate 7,913 downwards.
GGCGCGCCGTGTAGCTCTCCTCCTCTCTCGTCGTTCGGGCGTTCAAAAAATTCGCGACGTCGATCATATACGAGTTGATTTGCACGCCGCCGTTCAGGAGGTGCGCATCGGTGATCTGACTCGTGATGGAGCCGTCGAAGGAGATCGTCCGGCTCTTCTGATCCGTGAAATCGTGCTCGCCGATCTGGTAGTCGATTCGGTCCGGCGAATTGTTGTTCGGAAACGAGAGCGTGCCGACCACCCAGTTGATGTCGACCGTGTCGGGGATCGATCTCGGCACCGGCGACGAGCCGACGAAGTTGTTCGTGTGGAGTGTGTTGAGCTGGAGTTCGTAGTAGGTGCTCGGGCTCAGTGCGTGCGTGAAGCGGGCGCCGATCTGCGCGTTGACCTCTTTTTGATCGCGGAGACCGACGACACGGTCCCAGAGCCACTGCTGGTATCCACTCACGCTGTTGGAGGAGGGGAAGACGTGGTTGCGCTCCAGCGTGATGCCCCCGCTCACCCGTAGGGCCGATCCTTCCAGCAGATCGAAGACGACGTTGCCCATCGCCTGATATTCGGTATTGGGCCGGTCGGTGGGCACAAACGGGTGCTCTTCGAGCGAGCGGAGTGCCAGAAACATGCGCATGCGGTCATTGATCGGACCGCCGGTGGCCGCCTCGACCGAGTAGTCGACCTCGTTCCCGTAACTCCGGTTCACGTCGCGGCGCATCTGTGTGTAGAGCGCCTGCGCCATGGCGAGTTGTGCCAGCGTGTCCCCGCCGAAGTAGCTCGTCAATCCGGAAGCCATCGACCCGTAGAACGGCTGCGCCTCGTCCGCGCCGGGATCGCCGGTGAGCCAGATGTCTTCGTCTTCCAGGAGGAGATGCAGATACTCGTGTGCATCCGGGTCGAAGACGCTGGGACCGAAGTGCTTGCGGCCCGGCGGACGCGCACGGGCCTCGAGATGCGTCTGCCATTCGGTTCGGCTGCCCTCCTTCATCGAGATGCGCACCACGCCGGACTGTGCGTTTCCGTACTGCGCGCCGAAGCCGCTCGTGATGACTTCCACTTCCTCGACGGCGCTCATAATGGGCATGAAGGCCGACGAGTTGCTGAGCGGGTTGATGATCCCCATGCCCTGCAGCGTCCAGTACTCCTCGCCCTCTCGTCCGCCGCGGAAGTGGCCATCGATGATGTCCGGCTGAAGACTGAGCACGTCGCCGATATCTCGAACGCCGGGGAGTGCCTGCACTTCCTCGGCCCGCACGATGTAGGAAGTGGAGGTCTTGTCGCGCTCGACGTCCGGACGCTCGGCGGTGACAACGACCTCCTCGACGCCGACAGCTTCGGTCGTGAGCTCAAAGTCTACGTTCGTCGTGCGGTTGGCATTGACGACCACATCGACGACGGTGGTCGGCTCGTAGCCGATCATGCTGGCGCGCACCTCGTAGCGGCCGGGTGGGATGTTCAGGATGTAATAGGATCCCTCCTCATCGGCGGCCGCTCCGCGTGTCGTGCCCTCGATGACGACGTTTGCGCCGGGCAGCGGGTCGCCCGTTTCGGAGTCGGTCACCGTTCCGGAGATGCGTCCGACGTTCTGCGCCAGTGCGGCCGGCGCGACGAAGGCGACTGGCGCGATCGCCAGACAGAGAACGGCACCGAGGCAGAGCAACCTTGCCACCCGGAGGGCTGTCTGGTACAGAGGCATGGCGGACCGGAAATCGACGGGGTTCTTTATCGGTAAAGTTACCGTTTACTTAAACGAAATAATGGAAGCGCTGCCACAATGTCAAGAACGGGGAAGCGATTTTGCCCAACAGCGGTCCGCGGCCGTTTCCCGGCCTATCGGAGATGCTCCATCGCCGCGAACTGCATGTCGTCGAAATCCTGATTTTCGCCGCCCATCGCCCAGCAGAACGTGTAGCTTCCCGTCCCGGCGCCGGCGTGAATCGACCAGCCCGGCGAAAGCACCGCCTCCCTGTCGCGGACGACGAGATTCCGCGTCTCGGTCGGCTCCCCCATCAGATGGAAGACGACCTCATCATCGGCCAGATCGAAGTACATGTACACCTCCGTACGCCGCTCGTGCGTGTGCGCCGGCATCGTGTTCCAGACGCTGCCCTCCTGCACCTCGGTGATCCCCATCACGAGCTGCGAGCTCTCGACGGCTCCCGGCCGGATGTACTTCCGCAGCCGTCTGAGGCTCGCTTTCTCGCGGCTGCCGAGCATCGTCTCGTCCGCATCCTCCCGTGCAATCTTCGTGGTCGGATATTCCCCATGGGCGGGGTAGCTGACCAGGTAGTACCGCGCGGGCGTGCCCGCGTCTTGACTCGTCAGCGTGATATCGCGGCTGCCGCGGCCAACGTAGAGTCCGTCGCGGTGCGCCATTTCGTACGTGGTCCCGTCGACCTCGAGGGTGCCGGCACCGCCGATGTTCAATAAGCCGATCTCACGTCGCTCCGCGAAGCTTCCACTCGCAAGCTCCTCCGTCGCCTCGAGCTCCAGCGGCACCTCGGTCGGAACGATTCCGCCGACGATCACCCGGTCGATGCTGGCGAATCGGAGCGTGATTTTTCCGTCCTGGAAGAGGTCCTGCAGCAGGAAATGCTCGCGCAGCTCGTCGGTCGTCATGCGCTTGGTTCGTTCGGAGTCGGGGAGGTATATCATTGGTTGCAAGGTGCAGGTTGCATGTTGCAGGTTCTTGTTCTAGTTCGTTGTCGCTGCTTTTTCTGCCGCGGCCGGGGTCCTCAGCGCAGGTCGCTAGCGGGCGGTCCAGCCGCCGTCTACCAGGAGGATGTGGCCGCTGACGTAGTCGGAGGCGCGTGAGGCGAGGAAGACGGCGGCGCCCGCGAGGTCGGTCGGATCGCCCCAGCGTCCAGCGGGGATTCGGTCGCTGATCGCCTTCGCCCGCTCGGGATTGTCCTGGAGCGGCTGTGTGTTGTCGGTGCGGAAGTAGCCCGGCGCGATGGCGTTGACCTGCACGTTGTGCTGCGTCCATTCGTTTGCGAAGGCCTTCGTCAGCCCCGCCACGCCGTGCTTGCTGGCGGTGTAGGCGGGTACGGTGATTCCGCCGGTGAAGGAGAGCAGCGAGGCGATGTTGATGATCTTCCCCTCACCACGATCGATCATGGCGGCGCCGAGCCGCCGGCAGAGCAGGAACACGGCATCAAGGTTTATCCGCAGCACGTGATCCCAGTCATCGATGGGAAATTCGGCCGCGGGATGGCGCCGGATCGTGCCGGCGTTATTGACGAGGACGTCGATGCGGCCGGCGTGTTCTTCGGCCTCGTCCGCAAGGCGAGCGACGGCATCTCGATCCGAGAGATCGGCCGCAACCTGCCAGGCCGTTCGGCCGTGCTCGCGGATGGCGTCCACCGTCGCCGCACATCCGTCGGGACTCGTGCTCGCGCAGACGACGTCGGCGCCGGCATCGGCGAACGCGAGCGCGATCGCGCGGCCGAGCCCGCGGCTTGCGCCGGTAACGAGAGCCCTTCGCCCTTCCAGTGAGAATTGGTCTAGTATGCTCATTCGATCTTCGCTGTCCAGACTTCTCAGCACTCCTTCTCGTGGGTTCTCATGGACGTTCACTCCCGGACGACCGCCCGGTCGGCCACGTCTGCACCGGTCAGGATGGGCTCGGCCACACGATCGAAGCTCACACCGACGAGCCGGATCCGTTCGGCGAGCGGGCCCGAAATGCTCACACCGACTCCCGGCTGAGCATCCTCGCTGTATGCCAGTGCCATATTCCTAAGCGTCGTACCTCCCGCATCCTGCAGATACACGACCGGCCCATCATCAACTGTGATGGCCGTATTCTCGAGCGTGAACCCTTCAATGTCCGTCACCAACGCGCCCCGTTCGGACGTAATGCGTGCATTCGAGATGGTCACGTTCTCCACCGGCATTTCCGGAAGCCCCTGGATCCACATCGCCGTCCGTGCGCCGCCGCACAGAATGTCGGTGATGTGGATATTCCGAAAGCGCGGCGTCTCCTCGCTGACCGGCGGCAGCTCCTCAGACGCTTTCTTTTGATCGACCACCTCAGCCTTCTGATCCGGCGAAGGCGCCTCGCCGCCATAATACAAATTGATGCGAACGGGCTCGGTGACGATGTCCTTCATGTCGATGTCCGAGATGAAGATGTTCTCCACCACCCCGCCGCGGCCGCGCGTGCTCTTGAAGCGGATGCCCACGTCGGTGCCCATAAAAAGGTTGTCGGTGACCTGAACGTTCCGCACGCCTCCGGACATCTCGCTGCCGATGACGAATCCGCCGTGCGCCTGATAGACGGTGTTCTGTCGGATGATGACGTTCTCGGTCGGCATCCCGCGCCGGCGGCCGTCTTCGTTCTTGCCTGACTTGATGCAGATCGCATCGTCGCCCACGTCGAACCGGTTGTCGTAGATGATCGCGTTTCGCGTGGATTCCAGATCGAGCCCGTCGCCGTTACGCGCCCAGGTCGGATTCAGGATCGTCAGATTCCGGAGGATGACGTTCTCGCTCATGAGCGGATGCAGCATCCACGCCGGCGAGTTCTGGAACGTCGGACCATCCAACAGCACATTCCGACTCTCGCGGATGCTCACCATCACCGGGCGAAGGAAATCCTTGACCTCCTCGAACTCCTCGCGCGTGGTCCGATCGAGCGGCACGTTGAAATTCCCCGGATCGCCGCGCATCGAGCTCTCGCTCGGATACCACGTCTCGCCGTCCTCGCTGACGATGCCACCTGAGACGATCCGCTCCTGCCACATCTGCTCGGTGACCTCTGCCCGATCAAGCGGCCGCCACGCCTCGCCCGATCCGTCGAACACACCTTCCCCGGTAATCGCGACATTCTCAAGCCCCCTGCCGTAAATCGGCGAGATGGCCCGGTAGGTCTCGAGTCCCTCGAAGCTCGTCTCGATGAGCGGATAGTGATCGAAATCGTCGCTGAAAAGCACGATCGCGCCGCGCTCGAGGTGCAGGTTCAGATTGCTCTGCAGGATGAGCGGCCCCGTGAGCCAGATGCCCTTCGGCACGACGACGCGCCCCCCGCCGCGCTCCGTCACGTGGTCGATCGCACGCTCGAAAGCTTGGGTATTGAGCGTCTCGCCGTCGCCGAGCGCGTCGAATTCGGTGATGCTTACCTCGTAATCCGGAATCGACGGAAGCGGTACCTCGCGCATATCGAATTGGAGTCCCTCATAGAAGGAGGCCGGCACCGGGTCGAAGTCCATCAGACCTCCTGCGACTTCCGTATTGAGGTCCTGCCCATCGGCTTCCACAGCCGTGAAGGAAAGCACGAAGCCCACCATCCACATGAAGGAGAGCACCATGTTCACGACCCACCAGACACTGACCAGCCGCCCTCTCGACCGCACCCCAGCGCTTCTCATGTGACCGACACACCGTTGATCGTGACCTCTTCGAGGACGAGGCCTTCGACGTGCTCGATCACGCTGTCCTTCTCGACGTTCTCGAACCGGCAGTCAGTGAGGTGCACGTTGCGGATCGGCGCATCCGCATAGCCGATCAGATAGAGGGCATACTCACTCTCGCCGCAGGTGACGTTGCGCACGTCGATCCCGCGCACGTCCGGTTCGTGCGGCCCCGCATCCCCCTCCTCATATAGAAAATTGATGCGCACGACCGCGTCGGAAACCTGTCCGGCCTCGATGTCGCGCATGTAGACGTTCTCGACGAACCCGCCGCGTACCGAATTCGTCTTGATCCGGAGGACCCGGTCGAGATTCGGGCTGCTCATCTCGCAAGTCTGCGCGAAAATGTTGCGCGCGCCGCCGGACATCTCGCTGCCGATCACGACGCCGCCGTGGCCGTCGCGCATCGTGCAGTTCTGGATGACCACGTTTTCGACGGGCGTGGCCAGACGCCGGCCGTCGGCATTGCGCCCGGATTTGAGCGCGATGCAGTCGTCGCCGGTGTCGAAATAGCAGTCTTCGATGAGCACGTCGCGGCACGACTCCGGGTTGCAGCCGTCGTTGTTCGGGCCGTGGGTGTCGACGGTGGCGCCCCGCACCGTCACGTTCGTGCAGAGCACCGGGTGGACGTTCCACATCGGCGCGTTGACGATCGTGACGCCTTCGACGAGGACGTTTTCGCAGCGATACGGCTGGATGAAGCTTGGCCGGAGGTAGTCGCCCTCTCCAAAAACCCGCTCTTCGACCGGCACGCCCGCCTCGACCATCTGCATGAGCCGATCGCGCGCCGCCGCCTGCTCCGGCTCGCCTTCGGACCAGCCGTGTTCTTCCTGTCCTTTCCACGGCCACCAGTAGTCGTCGCTCGCGTTGCCGTCGAGCGTACCGCGGCCGGTGACGGCTACGTTCTCCTGCTCGAAGGCGTAGATGAGCGGCGAATAGTTCATCAATTCCATCCCCTCCCAGCGCGTGAAGACGGCCGGAAGGTAGCGGGACGGGTCACGCGTGAAGCGGAGCGTGGCGCCCTCGCTCACGTGAAGGTTGACGTTCGATCGGAGGTGGACCGGCCCGGTGAGAAAAGTGCCCGCCGGTACGACCACGCGGCCTCCTCCCTGCTCGGCGCACGTTTCGACGGCGCGGCGGATCGCCTCGGTCGCGTCGGCCGTGCCGCCGGGCTGCGCGCCGTAGTCCGTGATGAGAACGTCGCGATCCGGGAATTCCGGAGGCCGGATGCGGGCGAGGATGTCGGGCACACGGGCCCACGCATTCGTTTGGACCGCCGCTTCGCGGGTCGTCCGGCATCCGATAAGTGGCGCCGGCACTAGAGCGGCGCCGCCGGTTGCGGCGAGGACGCGCAGGAAATCCCGTCGCGATGTGGTCTGTCTGTTCATTAAGTTACCGATTACTTAACCGATAACTAATCTCGCGGGCCGAGATCGAAATGTCAAATCAATCGCGCCGGATCCGCCATCCTGCCGACCACAACCGACTGGAAACCCACACGATCCGGGCCTTGGCATCAGCGCTTGGGCGCCGCCGTCGCTCGCATCGTCAATCCCTCAAGGCCTTTATCCGAAGGCCCTTGTATTCGATAGCGCCCTGACTGTGATTCTGGATGGCGACGCGTCCGGAGTCCGGAAGCGCGAGGGCGTCGGACTCCGCGACCGTGCGGCCGTTGACGTGCACCTGCGAGTACGGTCCATCCGAGATGAGTCGCATGAAGCACCATTCGCCGCTCCGACATCCCGCGTCGACCGCCGGGACGATGCCGTAGATACTTCCGGTCGGATTGGTCGCCGTCGGCACGTTGTAGATCTGAATCTCGTAGCGGTTTGGCTGCTCAGGCCGGTCCATCATCCGATAGAAGAGCCCGCCGTTCGCATGCGGAGTCGTTCGGAAGTAGGTCTGAAGCTCGAATCCGCTGAACGATTGTTGATATGTGAGCACGCCGTCGCCTCCGCTTGCCACGAGAATCCCGTCCTCGACCTTCCACTCCGCTTCGCCTTCCACGTCCCATCCCGCCAGATCGCGGCCATTGAAGACGTCGGTCCAGGACGGCTCGCTGCCGGGCAGTTCTTTGATACGGATGTTTCGAAAGCGGAAGCGCGTTCCGATGTCCTCAAATCCGATGTATCCCTTCCGAAGCCGCCCGCGCAGCTCCTCCGACTCCATGTCGACGTCGTGGATCAGCGTGTCGTTCAGCGTCACCCGCAGACGTGGCCAGTTCATGTGGATGGTCATCCGATTCCATGCGTCGCCCGCCTTGTTCGCCGCCGCGGCGGGTGCGCGAACGTCGTAGATCGCTCCGGTCGACCGTAGTCCCGGTTCGCTGCGCTCGTGCCGCAGGTGGATCTTCACGCCGCTCCGAGCGGGATCTCCGTGCAGCGGTGAGTGGAGATAAATGCCGCCCTCGGCCCATCCAACCGGCTGATACTCCAGCTCGAGCACGAAATTCTCGTATTGCTCGGCGCTTCGGAGCCAGTTCGGATAGTTGTGCGGACGCTCCAGAAA
>CAZQAS010000132.1:6460-10339 GCA_964591285.1 uncultured Rhodothermales bacterium | reverse complement strand
CGTTATTATGTTGTGCTGCCAGGTCCGCCATTCGCACTGCGGCCGTGCCCGGCAAGGCGACGTAATTGATCCCGCCATCACAACGGCTCCTCTGCTTACTCCGCATTCAGCCTTATGAGTCAGAAACCGAAGATTCTCTTCGTGGATGATGAGCAGATGCTCCACGATCTCTTCGATCGCATTTTCTCACGGAGTGGGATGGAGGTCAGGACCTGCCTGACGGCCATGCAGGCCATTGAGGCGCTCGCGGAGGAGGCCTTCGAACTGGTCGTGACCGACTTCATGATGCCCGACATCGACGGTCTTGAGCTCCTTTCGCACATTCGCGAGGAGTACCCCGAGACAAAGGTCATTATGATCACGGCCCATGCAAACGTGCAGCATGCGGTACGTTCGATGAAAAGCGGTGCGATAGACTACATACCTAAACCGTTCTCCACGTCGGAACTGGTCGATCGCGTCGAAAAGGTGCTGGCGAAGGAGGAGCCGGAGGAAACTCCGGCTAAGAAGGCGAAGCGAAGCCGTAAGACGGGGGTGAGCGCACCGGAATATGTCGGACAGCATTCGTCGATTCAGCGGCTCAAGGAAATGCTTCCGCGCGTGAGCAAGAACCAGGCTCCCGTGTTCATACAGGGTGAAAGCGGTACGGGGAAGGAAATTCTGGCCAAGCTTATCCACGTCTCGAGCAATCGCGCGGATGGCCCCTACGTCACGCTCAACTGCGCCAATCTGCCGCGTGAACTCGTGGAAAGCCATCTGTTCGGACACCGGAAAGGCGCGTTTACGGGCGCGATCGACGACATGACCGGTGCATTCGAGCGGGCGAACGGCGGCACTCTCCTGCTCGATGAGATCACGGAAATTGAGCTTCCCATTCAGGCGAAACTCCTGCGTGTCTTGCAAGAACACGAGTTTCAGAGAGTCGGCTCGTCGGAGACCGAGAAGGTTGACGTACGCGTGATCGCAACCAGCAATCGGGATCTGGGCGAGGCGATCGCGGAGGGACGCTTTCGCGACGACCTGTATCATCGCCTATCCGTCTTTCCGCTGACGGTGCCGCCGCTGCGGGATCGTCTCTCCGACGTGCCGCTCCTCGGCGGCCACTTCGTTCAAAAGTGTTGTGATCTCTACGGGCTACCGGAAAAGTCCGTCTCGCCGGAGCTCATGACGTACTTTACGGACTACTCATGGCCCGGAAACGTGAGAGAGCTGGAGAATATGATCCAGCGCGGGGTGCTGCTCTCTGCCGAACGTGACGTCATCGAACCCGAGGACGTCTTTAATGACTTCTTTTCGGATGCCGGCAAGAGCTCTCGAGCCGGCGGTGACGAGGTGAAGATTCCCCGCCTCACGACGATCGAAGAAATGGAGCGGCATATGATCCTCAAGGCGCTCGACGAGTCCGACAACAATCAGCAGCGGGCCGCGGAGAAGTTGGGGGTAAGCGCCCGAACGATTCGCAACAAGCTGAAGAAGTACCGGGAGGAAGGGCATATCTCCTAGGTGCATCCACAGCGCCGGTTCGGCTGTCGCGCGCACATCCGGAACGGACACTTAGAAGCGAGCGGTGGGCTCGAGCGACGGATGCCGTTGCTATAGATGGTCCGAAACGCGCTTCGCTATCCGCTCAAGCACGTCTGATCGCTTGTAATAGCCCCGCTTGATTCTCTCCCTAATTTCTGCAACGCGTTCCTCGGACATTTCAGGAACGCTCTGCAACGCATCGCGCGCTCGCGTCAGATCGTCCTCACGCTCTTTCGAGGCCGGATCGTTCCGGTCGTCGGATCCATCGTGCCGGTGGCGGGCCATGAGTAATTCCTGCAGGTTCGAAGGCGACGTATCCACGTGTTTGGCTACGTCGAATCTCGTCGGAATGGTCCCACAGGGAGAATAGCCGGAGCCTATACCGCCTCGGATGCGTCCTGCACGTAGCGGTCGAGATGCGGCTTCTGACGCAGGAGCTCCTCGATCAACGATCGGGGGCTCTCCTCCAGGTTGAGGTGATGGTCGGCGAGTTCCCGCCAGAGCGGGTGCTCCCCAATTTCTTCCATGGACCGATCGGATGGGTGGCCGTAACCCATCGCCTTCGCGGCAAGATTGGCAGCTGCCGTAGCGCGCGTGATTCGGTTCGTTTTCTGATCTGCGGCCTGAGTGGGTGGATCGTGGTGATGCCGGATCACGTCGACGAGTGCCTCCGGAAAATGAAGCTTCCGCGCAGCAAATGCTCCGGCCTCCGTGTGGTCGCAGCCAAAGTGGCGCCGCTCCGCCTCGCGGCCGTCTTGCATGGCTGCCGCACCGACGACAACATCCCTTCCGTACACACGGAGAGCATCGTCCTGATAGTTGTAGATCAGAATGAACTTGCCGAAATCGTGCAGGAGCCCGCAGGTGAATGGCATTCCCATTCCTCGCGACAACCGAACGGCCGTGCCGTTTGATTGTGGTGAAGGGGCATTGCCGATGGACGGTACGTGCTCGAGTAGGTACCGCGTGAGATAGGCCGTCGCCGTACTGTGGCGTACGAGCTGCTGGATACACCCCGCCGTCGGTCCTTCGACGGTTGTCCGAAGCCGTAGAATGTGCATGCCGAGAACGATGCCGGCCACGGCAACGGGGCCGAGCATTACAACCGCACGATCAACACTTCCAATTCGTTTGCGCAGGCCGTAGTGCGCGGAGTTTGCGGTGTGGAGCAGCCGCGCGGCAACCACCGGGTCTCGGCGGACGACGTCGGTGATCGAACCGATGCCCATCTTCTCAGGCATCTTCATAAGCTCCAACGCCTGGAGCAGAGTCTGGGGAAGCGGAGGGCAGCGTAACTCTAGACCTTGGAGCGTGCGGTGCGGCGCTTCATCGCCGGGGTGAATCTGGGCCATGGTACTTCCTGGGAGAGACTCCTGCCGAACCGTCTCAGCGCCGGGTGAACGTCCGAGACGAACGGATCTGTGACTAGCTGGCAAGCCGGAGGGCGCCGAGCTCCATGAGCCGCCTCGCTTCCTTGACCTCGCCCTCACGGATGCAAAGACCCACGACGCGTCGGCGCAGGAGTTCGTTGGCCGGATCCTGATCGTAAATGACCCGATAGAGGGCGAGTGCCTCCTTGTGCCATCCCTGGTGAACCAGGGTCTGGATGAGCACATCAGCCTTCTCAGCCGAATGTTCGTGGATGAGTTGCCGCGCTGCCTCCGCGGCATCCGAGGGGCGATCACGATAGAAAGCCAGTCGAAACCAGTCTTCCTGAAGCGCAGCCGGCATCGACGTGACGCCGTCGGGGTACGCTTTCGTGAGGCGCAGAGCGGTTGCATCCCAGTCGCCTGTCATCCACGAGCACGCCGCGTTGAGGAGATGTCGGTCGCGCATCGCGAGCGGCTCGTCCCACGGCTGCAGCTTCTTCGGCACCTTAACGGTGCCAAGCAACTCGGCCGCTGTCTTGAAATTGTTTTCGGCGAGCTCAATGGAGAGCAGCACGCGGTGCGCCAGCCATTGACGACTGCAAAGCGCCACGGACTCCTCCGCCATCTGCCTCGCCATTTTGATCATTCCGTTCCGCCACGACGCCGAGGCGAGCGCACCCAACAGGGCGGCGCGGATCTCGTCGTCCAGCTTCTCCGATCGAAGAATGTCGTAGCCTTTCCGGAAGGCCGGCCGCGTGAGTCCGTTTCGCAGCTCGGTCCAAACAGGAGCAATTTTCGCCGGCAAGTCCTTCGTTTCGGGGAAGGTCAGACGTGGAATTCGATATCCGGCCAGGAAGGAATTCTCAAGGTTGTGAAGCAGCATCTGTTTCTCCGATTGACGAAATGATCTGTCGCGGCATACCGTGGCCGACAGAGGGCGAACACCTAGGTCGCCCCGTTGCCATCTGACCATCACACAGCCGTC
>CAZQAS010000132.1:0-6360 GCA_964591285.1 uncultured Rhodothermales bacterium | reverse complement strand
TAGTGAGTCGCTCGTCTCTGCTGTTTCACGTCGCCATTGCCGGAATCGCCGGAATCGGATGTGGCATCGCCGCTGCTGCGGTCACGCCCTACGGATGGCTGATCGGTGCGGCCGTCTTCCTCGTCGGGGTCGGGGCCGCGGCCAGAAAGCCCGTGCGGCGACTCCGCGCCGTCCGTAGGGAAACGTCCGCCATTCGTGAATGGCTGGAACGAACCTACCCCTGGCACGGAGCGATCGACCGGGAACGCTTCGAGAAGGACGTGAAAATCGTGCTGCACGAGTGGTCGTTCGAGGGGGTGGACGAGGTCGATGTGACCGAGGAGATGCGTTTGGGTGTCGCGGCCGCTGCCGCGCTTCTACTCCACGGACGGCCTCAGTGGGAATTGCCTCCGCGGCAGACCGTGCTTTTCTATCCGGACCGATTTGACGAGGACTACCTTTCGGAGGAAACGGGGGCCTTCGATGGAATGGCGCACCAACAAGGACCCATCATCCTTTCTACGATCGCGATCGAGGAGAGCTGGGCAAACCCGCGTGACGGAAGCAACGTCGTGCTGCACGAGCTTGCGCATTTACTCGACTATAAAAACGCATTCGCCGACGGCGTACCCTCGCTCCTGGACCCCGGTTCGACGGTCGCATGGCAGGAACTCGTGAGGAAGGAGACACGCCGCATCCGCCTCGGACGTTCGATGCTGCGCCGATACGCCGCAAAAAACCCAGCTGAGTTTTTCGCCGTGGCCGTAGAGAACTACTTCGAGCGGCCGGATGTGATGGCTGAGCGGCATCCCGAGCTCCATGCAGCCCTGAAGGCTCTCTTCAATCTGGAGCTTCGAGCGTGAGCGCTGTGGTGCGCCGCCCGGGGGCCGACCCGAGCGTCGATAGCTTGCTGCTCAGGCTTCGGTAGGATCGATGTGGACAAACCGGCGATTTCCTCGCGAACGCGAGAAGCGCACGGTCCCGGTTGCCTTCGCAAAGAGCGTGTCATCGCCCCCACGTCCGACATTGTCTCCGGGATGAAACTTCGTTCCGCGCTGACGGACGATGATGCTTCCGGCCTTGACGAACTCTCCGCCGAAGGTTTTCACACCAAGCATCTTCGGGTTGGAATCACGGCCGTTTTTAGTGGAGCCTACGCCTTTCTTGTGTGCCATAACAATCAGGAAATACTATTCACTATCGACGGATGCGGTATTGACGAAATCACGCACAAGCGAGATCGCTCAGGCGCTGTCTTCCTTCGTTTCAGACGTCTTCTTCGAGCTCGCCGCCTTCTTCTCGGAATCCGCGGCCTTCTTCTTCGGCTCCTTCGCCGCCTTCTTCTCAGCCTTCGCGCCGTCGACCGCGAGGTCGTTGACCTCGATGCGAGTGTAGGGCTGCCTGTGGCCGCGCTTGACCTTGAATCGCTTACGCCGCTTCTTCCGGAAAACGAGGATCTTGTCGCCCTTGAAGTGCTCGACTACCGTTGCCGTAACGCTAGCGTTGTCTACGACGGGCTTACCCAATTGGACGGTATCGCCGTCGGCGACCAGCAGTACTCGATCGAAAGTAACGGAGTCGTCTACGTCGGCGCTCAGCCTGGGTACCACGAGCTTATCGTTCTCCTGTACCTTATACTGCTTGCCGGCGATCTCTACGATTGCATACATATCTGCCTCTACTTTGAGGCGCCGGGTTGGTTACCGACGCGAGAGCTCTGAATTCGGTTGTAAAAATGCCACCGAGCCTACAAACGCCCAGGACCGGAGTTCCGGTAGAAGACGGCTAAACAACGAAGATAAATGGAAATCACGCTGCCCACCAGCGGCTTGGTGATACGACCGGGAAAGCTAATCTGCGTCGGTCGAAATTATGCGAAGCACGCTGCTGAGATGCGGAGCGATGTGCCGGAGGAGCCGGTACTCTTCCTGAAACCCGCTACGGCTCTCGTCGGCCAGGGTGGAAAGGTGCTGCTTCCGAGTAGATCACGTGAAGTGCACCACGAGCTCGAACTGGTGGTGGCCATCGGTCGCGGCGGGAAGGATATTTCGCGCCGAGAGGCGCTGAATCACGTGGATGGATATGGAATTGGACTGGACATGACGGCGCGCGACATCCAGACTGACGCCAAGGCAAAAGGGCTTCCCTGGTCGGTGGCTAAAGGCTTCGATACGTTTGCGCCGCTGGGACCGCTCGTCCAGGTACATGAGGTACCCGATCCGCAAAGTCTCACCCTCGACCTGCGTGTGAACGGCGAATTGCGCCAAACCGTGAACACACGCGACATGATCTTTTCGGTGGTGGAGCTGATCGCCTACAGCTCGACGATCTTTACGCTGATGCCGGGGGATCTCATCTACTCCGGAACCGCCGAAGGCGTAGGTCCCGTGCACGACGGCGACCTCCTGGAAGCCTCCGGCGGGAAGCTGCCCAGTCTCCGCGTTAAGGTGAAGCGCACGAACTAGGCGTCCGTCGTGGCCAGCAGCCGTTCGACCAGCTCCCTGACCGTACCGCGACGTCGTATCAACTTCAAATCCCCGGAGTCCGTCAGAAGGGCCTCAGCCGGCAGTGGTCGTAGGTTGTATTCGGATGCCATGGCCATCCCGTAAGCGCCGGCATCCATGACGGCCAGCACGTCTCCCTCTCGTATCTCCTGCACTTGCCGATCCCTGGCGAACACGTCTCCGGCCTCACAGATGTTGCCGGTAACGTCGTACGTCCGCTTCGGACCGTCCGGATTGGAGAGATTGTCAATGCGATGATAGGCCCCGTAAATAGCCGGCCGCATGAGATGGCCCATCCCGGAATCAGTGCCTGCGAAGCAGCGACCGCGATTTTCCTTCAGCGTGTTGACCCGGACGAGTAGCGCTCCGGATTGGGCCGTCAGAAAGCGCCCAGGCTCGAACCAGAAGCTAAGGTCGTCCGACGGATGTGCCTCGCGAAAGTCGCGGAGCGGCTTGACGATCTCTTCCCGAAAATTGTCCAGATCGAGCTCCGGTTCGTCGGGTCGATATGCTACTCCCAGACCGCCGCCGAAGTTGAGGAATCGGATGTCCGGGAATGACGCGGCTGCCTCTAGTAAGACGTCCATCGCCTTCCACAGAATCTCTGTGTTCATGATCCCACTTCCGATGTGCTGATGAAGTCCGCGGATCTCCAAATTGTGCCGTTCGGCGATAGCTTTGACCCGATCAACGTCGTCCACCGGAATGCCGAACTTCGACTGCTCTCCGGCCGTGATAACGTGCTCATGATGCCCACCGCCGACCTGCGGATTCAGGCGGATACACACCGGGCTTCCCGGTGCATGCAAGCCGAATTTATTAAGACGCGAGAGCTCACCGATATTCAGGAGCACGCCTTCCGCCGCGGCCTCCCGCATTTCCTCGTCCGTCATGTTATTTGCAGAGAAGAGAATCCGGTCCGGCTCGAAGCCGATCAGGCGAGCGAGGTGCAGTTCTCCGGGAGAGACGGCATCGATCCCTAGTCCTTCGCGGAGCATGATCCGAAGAATGGCGGGATTGTCGTTCGCCTTCATCGCATAGAGGAGCTCGGTCGGGATGCCCTCCAAGTGGCGTCGCAATTTCGTGCACTGCTCGCGGACGACTTTTTCGGAATAGACGTATGTTGGCGTGCCGAACAATTCCGACGCGCGAAGCAATGCCTTCGGATCGATACGCGCTGCGGCCACAGGCATGGAACTCACGTGTGCGATCTAGAAGATGAGGTTCTGGAGATACGGCGGATGATTTCAATGGTCCGCTCGATGTCTTCCATCGAGATGTCCCGGTGGGTGGTCGCCCGGATGGTTTTCGGTCCGAATGGTACCATCAGTACGTTTCGGGAGGCAAGCTCTTCGAGGACGCCTTCCGCCGAGCCGCTGCGGACGTCAAAAATAACGATATTCGTCTCGACGCTTTCTAGATCGATGGAGAAGTCATCCAGCTGCGCGATGGCCTCAGCCAGCTTCCGACCCTTCTCGTGGTCCTCGTGAAGGCGAGGGCGCTCGTGCTCGATCGCATACAGCCCCGCGGCCGCAAGGATGCCCACCTGTCGCATTCCACCCCCGAACATCTTGCGAAAATGCCGAGCGCGACTGATTAGATCGGCGGGACCGGCCAACACGGAGCCGATCGGAGCTCCGAGGCCTTTCGACAGGCATACGCTGACCGTATCGAATGGTGCGGCGAACTCGGCTTCCGAAATGCCGGTCGCCGACGTCGCGTTCCACAAGCGCGCTCCGTCAAGATGCATGCGCAAGCCGTATTCGCGTGCCACCTCTGCGACCTCTCGCATCTCCGAAAGCGGGTAGACGCGTCCCCCCGCCTTATTGAGCGTGTTCTCGAGGCAGACGAGTCGCGACGGAGCGTCCCAGTAGGCACCAGGTCGCAGAGCGTGTCGGACGTGCTCACCCCGTAGGACGCCGCGTTCACCGTCGATCACATGAAGCTGTACTCCGGAGAGGACCGAGGGTGCACCTGTTTCGTAGTTAAAAATGTGTCCGTTTCGCTCGACGATCACTTCGTCGCCGGGACGAGTGAGCACCTTGATGGCCAGCTGATTGCCCATCACACCGGAGGGTACGAAGAGGGCGGCCTCCTTGCCCACCAGTTCGGCGACGCGCTCCTGGAGCCGGTGAACGGTCGGATCCTCTCCGAACACGTCGTCGCCGACCTCCGCTTCGGCCATGGCGGCGCGCATGGCCGCCGTCGGACGCGTAACGGTGTCACTTCTCAGGTCGATCACGGGTTTTCGTGGCACGTTGCTGGTTGCTCGCTTGCCGCGTTCGGAGATTGTCGCCTAGTGGCCCATCTGACGCATTCGCTGTAGAATGATGTCCCGGTACCATCCCATGCGGGAGGGCGTGCGCTCGCGAGGATTGGGTATGACCGCCGCCAGTGCGGCGGACTGCGATCTGTTCAGGTTGGCCGCCGACGTGCCGTAATAATGTCGAGCGGCTGCTTCGGCACCGTAAACGCCGCGGCCCCATTCGATGATGTTGAGATAGAGGGTCAGGATGCGCTCCTTCGGCAGCAGCAGCTCGGCCATGAACGTGAGGGGAACCTCGAACGCCTTGCGTACGAAGGAACTGTGCGTGGTCATAAAGAGGTTTTTCACCAGTTGCTGCGTAATCGTCGAACCCCCGCGGTGGACCTCCCCGCGTTCCATATTGTCTTCGACGGCTTCCTGAAGGGCTTGCCAATCGACGCCCCAGTGCTCGTGGAAACGCCCATCCTCGGCGGCGACGACGGCGTGTCGGAGGTGACTGGAAATACGCGACGCAGGGACGGGATCGTAGGAGAAGACGATACCTTCTCCACTGAAGAGGTATTCCACACCCCGCTGCATCTGAACACCTGTAATCGGCGGCGAAATCAGGTTATACAGCAGAAGCAGCACGGCACAGAGGAGGTAGTATGCCGCAATCGCGGCAGCAACGATCTTGAGGATGCGCCGCGCAATTGCACGGAACGCTCCGCCGCGAGTACGCTTTCGTGCCACGATGCCGCGCGCTGCAACGATTAACGGCTGATCTCGAGAATTTCGAACGTGATTTTTCCTGCCGGAACCTCGACCTCAACCACGTCGCCCACGGCTTTTCCCAAGAGCGCCTTCCCGATGGGACTCTTGATCGAGATTCTTCCCTGTCTCAGGTCTGCCTCCTGCGCGGAAACGAGTGTGTAGGTCTGCTCGGAATCCGTCTTGTGATTCTTCACGCGGACGTTGGAGAGGATGTACGCCTTGCTGGCGTCGACCTGCTTTTCGTCGACGAGACGTGCATTGGCGATCGTCTGCTCCATGCGCGCAATGCGCGCCTCGAGGTGCCCCTGTTCCTCTTTGGCGGCGTCGTATTCTGCGTTTTCGGAAAGGTCGCCTTTTTCGCGCGCTTCTTGAATGGACTGGGCAATTCGCGCACGTTCCTTCACTTTGAGAAAATGAAGCTCCTTCTTCAAGTTCTCTAGCCCTTCCTCGGTCAGGTAAACGGTTTGTTGTTCCTCCATGGACTGGCCCGATATCCTGATAATGACTACATCTGAGAGCTTTTCGGTCTTTGCTGACGCCTGGACGTCGTCGGAAAAAGAATCGCCACGGCCCCTTTAAGGCAGCGGCGATATCCCCAATCCTACGGCAAGGCGCCGGTGAAGCCGGCGAGACTGCGACGCACTTCAATGAAAACGGCCGGACCATTATGAATCCAGCCGGGCGAAAAAGATTACACTCACAGCGGCGGCCACTGATCCCGGTTACCAACCGACGCGGCCACTGCCGGCGTTCTGCTCGGAGGGGGTCTCGTTTCCTGGGTTCGGTTGATTTGGAAGATCTACGCCCAATTTCGAATCCACGGTGAGAATCCGTCGTGACATCCAGTAAGCGTCTCTC
>CAZQAS010000131.1:0-10341 GCA_964591285.1 uncultured Rhodothermales bacterium | reverse complement strand
ACGGCCTCCTGGTCCGCGTGGAAGCCCATCGAGTTCTCGGCCTCGACGAAGTCCGTCAAGAACTGCGCTTTCCGCTGGTAGTCCCGCGCCGCCTCGAGCCGCGGATTCGCTGAATCCGCCGCCGCGGCCTCGGCAATCTCCTGCGTCAGCTCGAGCACCGCGTCGATGGCGATGTTGCGCATCTCGTAGGTGCGGTCCTGAATGACGTGCGCACGTTCGAGCAGCTCTTCATCCGACGCACCGTGGCACGTCCGGCAGGCATTGTCGACGTTGAGGAGCGGGCTGCGCACCCAGTGGTCGCTCACCTTCATCGCGCCTTCGCGTATGTAGGGCATATGACAATCCGAGCACGTGACTCCGTTCTGCGCGTGAATGCCCTGGCTGTACATCTCGAATTCGGGATGCTGGGCCTTCAAGGCGGGAGCGCCGCTGGTCGCGTGCTCCCAGTCGCTGAATCCGATCTCGTCGTAGTAGGCCAGGATGCTGTCGGCCTTCAGGCCCTTGTGCCACGGGTAGACGAGCCGCTTCTCGGGGCCCTGGAAGTAGTATTCCACGTGGCACTGCGCGCATACGAACGTCCGCATCTCCATGCGCGAGGCATCCTCATTTACATCGTAGTCATCGATGCCTTCCGCTGCCCGCAGCGTTTGTATACCTTCCATGAAGGCAGGCCGCGTCACCCGAAGCCGCATCGTCTCCGGCTCATGGCAGTCGATGCAGGAGACGGGATGCTCCACCAGCTCGGCCGCCTCCTGGTAGGGCATCTGATTGACGCGTTCGAAGCCGGCCATCAGGTCGCCGTCTCCCGCCTCCATGTAGGGGACGTAGGTGGATGCGTGGCAGTGCAGACACGTGCCCGGCTGCTGGGCGACGATCTGGCGCTGCGTGTACATCTGGTCGATGAACATGTAGGCGTGTCCGCGCTCCTCGCGAAAGTCCTCCGCGAACGCATACCCCGCCCAGAATTCCCGTAGCCGCGGATCCTCGACCAGCCGCGAGGCCGTCACGACCTCCCGTGGATCGACGGCCGTGGGCTGCTGAGGAATCGCCTCGCTGCCGCCGTAGCGCGTCCGCTCCAGATCCACCGTCCGCAGGTACAAGTCATACTGAATCGGAAAATTCCGGCCCCACACGGCCGGATTGGTGGTCGTGTCGGTGATCTCGACCACGCGATAGAACGGATCCTGCGCCTCCTGCTGCCGCTCGATGATATTCGTCAGCAGCGCGATCAATCCGACCGTCGCAAGCGCCACCAGCGCGATGAGAATCGGCCAGCGAAGGCGACGCCACCAGCTCGGAGACTCTTTTGTATCCGGCGTTTCGTCGTTGCGCATGGGCTGCAGAATGCTGGATCGTTCGTGAATCAGCGGACGAGGTGGCCGACGCTACCGTGACATCGGACGCAGGAGAGCGTTTCGGATTCCGGCTCGAGCCGATCGCCGGTCCCAACGATGTGCGGTCCGGGGACGATGGCGGCCACGATGCTTTCGTGGCACTTCAGACACGCCTCCTCGGCCACCTCGAGATTGCGCGGCTTGATGCGGAGGGGATCGGGGAAGTCGCCCGTCGTAAAGGCGACCGAATGCCAGAAGCCGTTGTCCGCCTTCGTGAGGTACTTCGGGATGAATCCGGAGGGCGTGTGGCAGTCGTTACAGACGGCCGCGCTCGCGTGGCTCGACTTCATCCAGCCCGCAAAGTGATCGTTCATCACGTGGCAGTTCGCGCACGCGGCCGGATCGTCCGTCATGTACGAATACCCTTTCGCATAGATGAACGTGAAGACGCCGATCCCAAGGGCGACGCCCAGCACGAGCGAGAAGAGGAGTACGCTTTGCGGGCGAATCACGAAAGGAGTAGAATGATCGTAGACTCCTGCGCTGAACACATCGAATCGTCGAGTCGATCCGCAAGCAAGGCTCTGCAGATCAGTCACATAATGGAGCCTTACGCGCACGGTCGCAAGTCAATCGGTATGCATTGCCGAAAGCGTCATTCCATAGTCACATTCACCGCAGATCCAGCAAGCCGTGGATGTTCGTCTGATTTCCTATGTTCGAGGCGAACCTGGACCGTTTGCTGCTGATTTTCCCGAGGCACCTCCTTCTCGATGGCCAACGAGACGCCCGAGCGACCGAGCGAGCTTTCCGACATCGCTCGGCTCTTCCTGAAGCTCGGCATCATCGCATTCGGCGGACCGGCCGCGCACATCGCGATGATGGAGGACGAGGTCGTCACCCGGCGCGGCTGGATCGGCCGTAAGCATTTTCTCGACCTCGTCGGGGCGACGAACCTGATCCCCGGGCCCAACTCCACGGAGATGACGATGCACGTGGGGTACGAGCGTGGGGGATGGGTGGGGCTCTTTACGGCCGGAAGCTGCTTCATTCTACCGGCCGTCGCCATCACCGGCGGCTTTGCCTATCTTTACACTGCGTACGGCACCCTGCCGGAGATCGAACCCTTCCTTTACGGCATCAAGCCGGCCGTGATCGCGGTGATCCTCGGTGCTGTGTGGCGGCTCGGCCGTCAGGCGGTACGCGGATGGCGACTTGCCCTGATGGGTGTGGCCGTGACGGCCGCAGTGCTCGGCGGGGTCGGCGAGATCATGGCCCTCCTCGTCGGCAGCGCCATGGGCACCATCTGGCTTCGAGGTACGGGCTACGACAGCGCGGATACGGCCGGGCGTTTCATCCCCATCCTCTTTCTCCAGGAGATCCAGACGGACACGACGACGCGCATCGGCGGCGCGGCGGGCGTCGCGGCCGGTGCGGCCGCCGGCGTTTCGCTCTGGAAGCTGTTCTTCTTTTTCCTGAAAGTCGGTGCGATCCTCTACGGGAGCGGATACGTGCTCGTCGCGTTTCTCGAGGGAGGTCTCGTAGAGGACTACGGCTGGCTGACGCAGGCACAGCTCCTCGATGCAATCGCTATCGGGCAGTTTACACCCGGACCGGTTCTCTCAACGGCGACCTTTATCGGCTACATCATCGAGGGCGTTCCGGGTGCGGTCGTCGCAACGGTCGGCATCTTTCTCCCGTCGTTCCTTTTCGTGCTCATCCTGAATCCACTGATCCCCAAGATGAGGGAATCGGTGTGGCTCTCGGCCTTTCTCGACGCGGTCAACGTCGCGGCCGTCGCCTTGATGATCGCCGTAACGATTCAACTGGCGATGGGTACGCTCACCTCGTGGCCGGCGTGGGTCATCGCGGGCCTCTCGGCGGCCGCCGTACTTCTCTTCCGCATCAATGCCGCGTGGCTGGTGCTCGGCGGGGCCGTCGTCGGGTGGCTACTGTCGCCATGGATCGCGTGAGGAGCGATCGGGCTCTCTGAGCGCGTTAGATCTCGAAGGTCGCATCGCAGATCGGGAGGTCCGGCGCGAGATGCCCAAGCGTTGCGTGTAGCTGCCGGTAGCCCATCTCGTGCTGCAGATCGGCAAACGGTTCGATCTGATCGGCATCAATGCGTCCGATGTCGGCCAGGAAGGCGGCGTTCTCCACTTGCAGGTAGACGGCGGCTTCAGGATGATAAAGGAAGACGGCGGTGCCATCGGAGCTCGGCGGCGCGAGCACGGTTGCCGCCCCATTCCCATCCTGGCGGCCTGCATGCAGCCGGATCACCGCCTGCTCCTCATGCACACCCTCCAGAACGTCCAGCACGAGCCGGTCATCTCCCTGCCAGAGGCGCCGGTAAAACGCTGTCAGGACGGCGCGAATGATCTCCGAACGCACTCGGTATTCGTCGGGATGTTCGAGCATCAAGCGAAGGTGTCCGCAGCCGTTCGATTCCGGCTCAAGGAGGATCTTCAGCAGTTCGTCTTGCACCTCCTCGGGCGGATTTTGCATCCAATCGGGGCGGGCATTCGGCCCGGAACCGCCTGCGGTCGGCGCTGAATCGGCGTTCGCAGGGAAGCGCGTCGCAGCGTGCTCCAATGAAAGCTCGTCCGTATGCATGTAGAACGGCCCGAATGTGCCGAGATACCGGGCGAATATCTCGTCTACCTCGCTCGCGTCAAGATTCGTACCGGAGAACTCCTCGAGCGCCGCGAGCATGAGGATAAAAACGCCGGCGTTGCCGCCCGGCGTCCCCACGACGCCTTCTTTCTTCCGGCCGTCTACGCAGCTCACCGTGTGCTCGAAAAGGACGTCGGGCAGGGCAGCCACGGCCGATGCCTCGGCCATTCGTCGGAGGTGGGTGTTCATCTCCTGGGACTTCATCTCACTCCTGAAAATTCACGTGTAAAGCTTTTGTACCGACTCGCGGCCGGGTGGAAAGAGGTCCGCTACCGCTGCGTTGTAGCATCGTCCTCAGCCTAAGCACAGCGCGTGGTACGCCAACATGTTCGACAAGCTTCGCAGTCTGTTCGAGAGAACTGCGGCGGACCGGCCCGTCCTGTTGGCGTTTATGGTCGTCGTCGTGGCGGCGGGCGTGATCGTGCCGCTCTCGATGCCATTCTATCTGGATAATTCGATCAACTTCTGGGAGAACATCATCGCCGAGGCCCACGGGGTTCTCTTCGATCTGATCATCATCGGTTGGTTCTTGTTCTGGCTGAACAAGGTGGCCGAGCGACGAATCCGTAATAATCGATACAGGGAAGAGATCGAGGATTATCTAGGTTGGAAGT
Source organism: uncultured Rhodothermales bacterium (assembly GCA_964591285.1). Classification (GTDB taxonomy): domain Bacteria; phylum Bacteroidota; class Rhodothermia; order Rhodothermales; family VXPQ01; genus CAZQAS01. The sequence continues at coordinate 5,720 of CAZQAS010000131.1, read as the reverse complement.
CTGCCGAAGCCACACTGCGCATCGTCGGCAACATTCGGCGGCTGAACCGGGCAGACCTCGTCGAGGGCTTTCGTCTTACCGAGGCGCATCTCGAGGATGCGAAGCTCGGCAACGTGCAGATGGAGGAGACGGACCTCTGGGGGGCGCACTTGGACGGTGCGAGCCTACGCGACTCAAAACTCGATCGATCCAACCTTGCTGGAGCCTCTATGGAAGGCGCCGATCTGGAGCGTGCCTCGCTGGTCCGCTGCGACTTGCGGGGGGCGAATCTGAACGATTCCGATCTCGAACGCGCGACGCTTTCAGGTGCCGATCTGCGCGGAGCCTCGCTGGTGGGCGCCGATCTCCAATATGCGATCCTGCATGCGGTCGACCTGCGGCGGGCGAAGTTGATTGGTGCGAATCTGCGCGCGTCGCGCCTGGACAACGCCAACCTGGAAGGATCGACGCTTGAGGGGGCCCACTTGCACGGGGCGAGCCTTAAGGGCGCCTGCATCATCGACGTCGATTTCACTGGAGCCGACCTGCTAAGCGTCAATTTTGAGGGGGCGGAGTTCCCGAGCGATCACGAGGATCTCGTTGCGATGTTTGAACGAGCGAAGTCCCTCTTCGGTGCGGAGTTCGACGTCGACGTTTTTCGTGCACTCAAAAACGATCTGCCGTCGAAGTTCGAAATGGCCGCGTCGACGAACGGGGCGCGTACCGTACGCCAAGGGACGCCCTAGAACGCACGCCTACCGCTTAGGCAGCGAAAAGGTGAACGTTGCACCCACGTCTTCCTCACCCTTCGCCGAAATCTCGCCCCCGTGGCGGCGCATGATTCTGTTCACGATGGCCAGTCCGATGCCGGTGCCAGGAAAGGCGTGCGACGGATGAAGCCGCTGGAAGGGCTGAAACAGCTTCCCCGCGTCGTCCATCCGAAAGCCTGCTCCATTATCGGTGATGGCGAAAGTGTCCCGGCGCTCATCCGAGACGCGCTTGAACTCGATGCATGCATCATCTCGTCGGCTCGTGAACTTCCATGCATTGCTGAAGAGATTGTCCAGCACCACGCGTAGCAGCGCGCGGTCCGCCGTCGCGCGGAGACCGTCCTCAATCTCGATGTCGACGTGCCGGTCTGGCTCTGCCTGCCGGATGTCTTCGACGACTTCGTGCGCCAGCGCAGTGACGTCGACATCGACCAGTTTCATGCTCTCGCGCGAGATACGCGATAGCTTCAGGATCTCGTCGATCAGGGCGCTCATGCGCTCGCTGTTGGCCTGAATCCGCTCGAAGTAGCTTTGGGCGTTCTCGTCCAGCTCGCCACCGTATTCATCGAGTAGGATCTGGCAGAAGGACTCAATCTTCCGGAGCGGGGCGCGCAGGTCGTGCGAGACCGAGTAGCTGAAGGCGCGTAGCTCTTCGTTGGCCGACTCGAGCTCAGCGGTTCGTGCGCGCACGCGTTCCTCCAGCTCCGCATTGAGCGCTCTCACCTCGGCCTCGGCCCGCTGGCGCTCACGCACCTCGCGCTCTAGTTCCAGATTGGCGTCCTCAAGTTCCTCGGTGCGTCGCAGAACGCGCTGTTCGAGTGAGCGGTTCAGGCGCTCGATCTGTTTCTTCTTCCGATAGAGCTCGAGGAAGACGGAGACCTTCGCGCGGAGGATGTCCGGATCCGCCGGCTTGAAGATGTAGTCGACCGCTCCCAGCTCGTAGCCCTGAGAAACCTGCTTGTCGTCCTTGTCGATAGCCGTCAGGAAGATGATCGGCGTGTGCCGGGTCCGCTCTCGCGAGCGCAGCAGCGACGCGGTTTCGAAGCCACTCATCTCAGGCAGGCGCACGTCCAGCAGGATGACCGCGAAATCTCGCTCGAGGGCCTCTCGCAGCGCCTCACGGCCCGTACTTGCCTTCACGATGTCGTGCGCGAGACCATCGAGGGCAGATTCGAGCGCGAGCAGGTTTTCTTTTCGGTCGTCAACGATCAGAAGGCTCGCCGATTCCAGATCGGCCGTGCTTTCCGTGCTTCCGTCCGCTGTGACTTCCAGGCTATTCACGTCACAAATGGGCTTCTAATTCGCGATCCACAGGCGCAGGATTGAAATAAGCTGTTCGACGTTCACGGGTTTCGTGATGTAATCCGACGCACCGGCGTCGATGCATTTCTCGCGGTCACCCTTCATCGCCTTAGCTGTAACGGCAATGATGGGCAAGTCATTGAACCTCGGCATCTGTCGAATGGCTCTCGTGGCCTCGTAACCGTCCATGCCGGGCATCATGATGTCCATGAGGACGGCGTCGATGTCCCCGGCCTGCTCACGCAGCTTGTCGAGTCCCTCCTGGCCGCTCTCTGCGTAGAGGATCTCCATACCGTGCCTCTCGAGGAGGCTGGTGACGGCGAAGATGTTGCGGATGTCGTCATCTACGATCAGCACCTTCTTTCCGGCGAGGTTCACCTCGGACTGATTGTGGTCGATGAGGCGCCGACGCGCCTCTTCCGGCAGTTGCGACTCGACCCGGTGCAAAAAGATGGACGTCTCATGGAGGAGCCGATCCAGTGACCGCACGTCTTTGACGACGACGGCATCCGCCAGATCATTAAGCTCCTCGAGCTCCACGCTATCGAGTTCCTTTCCAGTGTGTACGATGATCGGGAGGTTTGCATCGCCGAGTTCCGCTCGAATCTTCGTGAGCAGCTCGACGCCGTCGATGTCGGGCAGGCCGAGATCAAAGATCGCGCAGTCGAAGCGATCGTTCTCGATCGCCTTTAGCGCGTCCTTGCCGGATCGTACCGAGACGATGTTGACGTCTTCACCTTCGAGGAGTCCGGAAACGCCCATGCGCTCGGCCTCGTCATCCTCAACGATGAGGAGATCCTTGACGCTGCGTGCGGCGAACGCCTTCATCTGCGTGAGCGAGGCGTCGACCTGCTCGCGCGAGACCGGCTTTGAAATCTGTGAGAGTGCGCCCTTTCGCTGATGTCGCGGCACCTCGTCGACCACCGAAAGGATCGTCACCGGAATGTGGCGCGTCTCGGGGTCGTTCTTCAACTGATCCAAAAGCACCAGTCCGTGGGCCCCGGTGAGCTTGATGTCAAGCGTGATGGCATTCGGCTTGAAGCGCTTCGCCATCCGCATGCCCTCTTCCGCGTGGACCGCGTTGACCACCTTGAAGTCTTGCTCGTGTGCAATGTCGGCGATCACGCGAGCGAAGTTCGGATCGTCTTCGACCACGAGCAGCACGCGGTCGTCCGGACCGATATCGTCCCGATCGTCGGGCACGTACTGCGTCTTGATCATCCGGCCCTCGACCTCCACGTGCTCTGCCGCTGCGCCGTCGCCGTAACGCTCGGTGGTGAGGGGTTCGGTGTCCGAGGGGGCCGTGCGCGTTTCGCCGTCGGCCGTTTCAACCGAGCGACTGCGTGCAGATTCGCTCGGCTCCTGCTCGCCGGTGGTGTCAGCGGGCTCGGCGGCGGCTCCATCGCCCCGCGATTCGTCGCTCGGGCGATCCTTGCCACGCGGCGATGCTCCTTCCCCCGAGTCATCGGTGCGCTGCCCCTCGGGTGCTTCCGCTTCGTCGGCACGCGCAGATTCATCGATTTCCGGGGAAGCCTCGGGCAGATCGGAGCCGAACATTCCGTCACCCCCGCCGTCCTGCGCTCCCTGTTGCGCCTTCTTTCGACGGCCGAGCGTCGGAATCTCAATCGCACCCGGAAGCTGTTCGGCCTCCTCGCCGGCGGCCAGCTCTCTTCTTGCAAGCTTCGTCGGTACGTATTTGTCGGGCAGGTAGAATGTGAAGGTACTCCCTTCACCCGGCGTGCTCTCCAGGTCAAGCTCGCCGCCGAGGAGCCGCGCGATCTCCCGGCTGATCGAGAGGCCGAGTCCCGTACCGGCGGCCGCGCGCCCGTCGCCGGACTCGGCCTGCTGGAACGCCTCGAAGATGATCTGCTGCTTCTCCGGAGAGATGCCTCGACCGGTGTCCTTGACCGAAAAGGCAATGACGTTCTCCGCGTCGCGCAGCACCTCTTTTTCAAAGGTTTCATCGGGCTGCGCCGGACGGATGTCGAGTCGCACGGAGCCTTCGTCCGTGAATTTTATACCGTTCGAGATCAGATTTTTCAGTACCTGCTGCAGCCGCTTCTTGTCGGTGAAGATCTTACCGGGAAGCTGCTCGTCGATCTCGATATCGAACTGGAGGCCCTTCTCCTTCGCAACCTGCCGGAAGAGGCTTTGCAGGTCGTCGGAAACCTGGTCGAGCTCGACGTCGGACGCCTCGACGGCCATCGCGCCGGACTCGATCTTCGAGAGGTCGAGTATCTCATTGATAAGTCCCAGCAGATCGGCGCCGGAGGAGTAGATCGTCTCGGCGTATTCGACCTGCTTCGACGAGAGCGACTGCTCCTTATTCTCCGCCAGCATCTTCGAGAGGATGAGCATGCTGTTGAGCGGTGTCCGCAGCTCGTGCGACATGTTCGCCAGGAACTCGGACTTGTATTTCGACGTGAGGGCGAGCTGCTCGGCCTTCTCCTGGAGGGCGCGGCGCGCCAGCTCGATCTCGCGGTTCTTCTCCTCGACCTCCTCCTTCTGCTCGGCCAGCAGCTTCGCTTTCTCTTCGAGTTCGCGGTTTGTCTGCTGAAGCTCCTCCTGCTGCTCCTTCATCATCTCCTCGGACTTCTGCAGCGACTGCGCCTTCTCCTCAAGCCGCTGGTTCGTGTAGAAGAGCTCTTCCTGCTGTTTCTGCGACTGTGCCAGGAGCTGCTCGGTGCGCATGTTTGCCTCGAGCGTGTTCAGAACGATGCCGATGCTCTCGGTCAGCTGATCGAGGAAGCTCAAGTGCGTCTTTTTGATCTCGCTGAAGGATGCCAGCTCGACGACCGCCTTCACCTGGCCTTCGAACAGAACGGGCAGGACGACGATGTTGTAGGGCGCCGCTTCGCCGAGCCCCGAACTGATCTGAACGTAATTGGGCGGCACGTTCGAGAGCAGGATGCGCTCCTTCTCGAGCGCGCACTGCCCGACGAGACCTTCGCCCATCTTGAACCGATTTGCGAGGCTCTTCCGCTCCTTATAGGCATACGTCGCAAGTAGCTTCATCTCGGGCTCCGCGACGCTCTCATCCCCCTGATCGGCAATGTAGAATGCGCCGTGCTGTACGTTGATGAGCGGTGCAAGCTCAGAGAGGACGAGCTTCGAGACGGTCTTGAGATCCTTCTGGCCCTGCAGGAGCTGCGTGAACTTGGCAAGGTTGGTCTTGAGCCAGTCCTGTTCGGTGTTCTTACGCGTGGTCTCCTTCAGATTGCGGATCATCTCGTTGACGTTGTCCTTGAGATCCGCAACCTCGCCGGCCGCCTCGACGGTAATCTTCTTCGAGAGGTCGCCGGCGGCGACCGCCGTAGTGACCTCGGTGATGGCGCGCACCTGCGTGGTGAGGTTGGCCGCGAGCTGGTTCACATTATCGACCAGATCGCGCCACGTGCCGCTGGCGCCCGGCACCTCGGCCTGTCCGCCGAGCATCCCCTCGACGCCCACCTCGCGGGCCACCGTAGTTACCTGATCGGCGAAGGTGGCGAGCGTGTCGATCATGTTGTTGATCGTGTCGGCCAGCTCGGCGATCTCGCCCTTTGCTTCGAGCGAAAGCTTTCGCTTCAGATTACCGCGAGCGACGGCCGTCACGACGTCGGCAATGCCGCGCACCTGCGTCGTGAGATTATTGGCCATCGAGTTCACGTTGTCGGTGAGGTCCTTCCA
>CAZQAS010000130.1:3792-10349 GCA_964591285.1 uncultured Rhodothermales bacterium | reverse complement strand
CCAGGTAACCACAACATTCTTCGTTCACTTTCACGTCTAAAGAATTCCCTATGGTCGTCGTAATGCAGCCCGGTGCAGAGGAGGGCGATATTCAGGATGTCATCGAAAGACTGAACGGATACGGCTTCGACGTGCACCGTTCGAGTGGCGTGAATCAGACCGTTCTCGGTGCGATCGGCGTGAAGCCGGAGTTCGACACGCGGCACATCAAGGTGCTCGATGGCGTCGCCGAAGTCTACCGTGTGACCGAGCCCTACAAGTTCGCGAGCCGCTCCTGGAAGAAGGAGAATACGGTCATCGATGTGAACGGGGCGAGGCTAGGCGGCGAGGAGATCATCGTCATGGCCGGTCCCTGCTCGGTGGAAAGCGAAGAGCAAATCGATCAATGCGCCGCGCACGTTGCTGCGCACGGTGCGTCATTCCTCCGAGGAGGCGCGTTTAAGCCGCGTACCTCCCCGTATTCGTTCCAGGGCCTGGGCGAGGACGGACTGAAGATAATGCGGCAGGCCGCCGATCGGCACGATCTGAACGTCATCACGGAGGTGATGGAGATCGGTCAGATCGATCTCATCTATCCGTATACGGATGTCTTTCAGATCGGCGCCCGCAATATGCAGAATTTTCCGCTGCTGAAAGAGATAGGCAAAGGCGACAAGCCCGTGTTCCTAAAGCGCGGCGCGTCTGCGACGATAGATGAATGGCTGATGAGCGCCGAGTACGTACTTTCGCAGGGCAATCCACACGTAATCCTCTGCGAACGAGGCATTCGGACATTCGAGACCTACACGCGAAACACGCTGGACCTGTCGGCCGTGCCCGTGCTCAACAAAATGAGCCATCTGCCTGTTATCGTTGATCCGAGTCACGGTACCGGCCTTCGCGGGAAAGTCATTCCGATGGCCCGGGCGGCGGTGGCCGCTGGTGCCGACGGCATCATGGTCGAAGTGCATCCCGATCCGCCCTCGGCTAAGAGCGACGGGCCGCAGTCGCTCTATTTCGAACAGTTCGTCGAGCTAATGCAGCAGGTTCGCATGATCGCCGAAGCGCTTGGGCGTACGCTCAGGCAGCCTGCGGTGTCGGCGTAGACTCCGAGGCACACCGACGTTCACCGCGCTCATCGGGCGATGCACCGGACGAAGGTTCGGCTCTTGTAATATTGCGCGCCGACCCGCCGCCAGCGGGACAATTTTCTCATCCGACGAGGTACGTGTAGCACGCTATCCGTCCACTCACTCAAGCAGGAGACGTAGTCGTATGTGCGGAATCGTCGGGTACATAGGAAGTCGTGAGGCGCCGGAGATCCTTGTAAACGGTCTCCAAAGGCTGGAATATCGAGGCTACGACAGCGCCGGAATCGCTCTCGTCAACGGAAACGGCCTCGAGATCAGAAAGAAGCAGGGGAAAGTCGCTGAGCTTGTGGCGATGCTCGACGCGGATCCCATAAAGGGTACGATCGGCATCGGCCACACACGTTGGGCGACGCACGGGCCGCCGAGCGACGAGAATGCGCATCCCCACGCGGACGACTACGGCGACTTTGCGCTCGTCCACAACGGGATCATCGAGAACTATGCTTCGCTCCGGGAGCGCTTGAAGAGTAAGGGCATCACGTTCCAGAGCCAGACCGACACGGAAGTACTCGTCGAACTGATTGCGGACGTGCGGCGGTCGACCGGTCTCTCGCTGGAGGAAGCCGTGCGCCAGGCGCTCACGCAGGTCGTCGGTACCTATGGGATCGCTATTATCAGCGAGGAGGATGACGATTTATTGATCGCCGCGCGCAAGGGCAGCCCGCTCATTCTTGGTGTCGGCGAGGAGGAGTTCTATATCGCGTCCGACGCTGCGCCGCTCGTCGAGCACACGCGGCAAGTCGTGTACCTGAACGATGGGGAGATGGTGACCATCCGCCGATCGGGCTACGATGTGAAAACCATCGACAATACGCCGCTGGAGAAGGAAGTTCACGAGCTGGAGTGGGATCTCGAGCAGATCGAGAAGGGTGGCTACGATCACTTTATGCTCAAAGAGATCATGGAGCAGCCCGAGGCGCTCGAGAACTGCATTCGCGGACGCATCCGGGTGGAGGAAAACACGGTCAAGCTCGGCGGACTGATCGACGTCATCGACAAGCTCGATAAAGCCGAGCGCATCGTGATCTGCGCATGCGGCACCTCGTGGCATTCCGGTCTAGTCGGTGAGTATCTGATCGAGGAATTCGCGCGCATCCCCGTCGAGGTCGAATACGCCAGCGAATTCCGCTACCGCGATCCGATCCTGCGCGACGGCGACGTCGTGCTCGTGATCTCTCAAAGCGGCGAAACCGCTGACACGCTCGCCGCCGTCCGGGAGGCGCATGAGAAGGACATCATGTGCCTCGGGATCTGTAACGTGGTGGGATCGACCATTGCGCGCGAGACGGACGCCGGCGTTTACCTGCATGCCGGTCCCGAGATCGGCGTCGCATCGACGAAGGCCTTCACGTCTCAGGTAATGGTGCTCGCGATGATCGCGTTGAAGCTGGCCGAAGGCCGGACGCTTACGGACGCGGAGCTGGCGCAGCATCTGGAGGCGGTGAATCAGATTCCCGAGAAAGTCCGCGAGGTTCTGGCCATCGACGAGCAGATCCGCGAAATGGCCCTCGCTTACCGATACGCGAACAATTTCCTGTATCTTGGGCGGGGCTACAATTTCCCGGTGGCGCTCGAGGGTGCGCTGAAGCTGAAGGAGATCTCCTACATCCATGCGGAAGGTTATCCCGCAGCGGAGATGAAGCACGGTCCGATTGCGCTGATCGATCGGTTCATGCCCGTCGTCTTTATCGCAATGCGCGATCGCAGCTACGACAAAGTCGTCTCGAATATCGAGGAGGTCGTCGCACGGCAGGGGTCGGTCATTGCGATCACCGACGAAGGAAACGGTGACCTGGATGATCTCTGCGAATACGTCATTAGCATCCCGAAGACCGCGGAGTTCCTCTCGCCCCTGCTGACGGTGGTGCCGCTGCAGCTGCTGTCCTACCACATTGCCGTAATGCGCGGCTGCGACGTCGACCAGCCGAGAAATCTCGCAAAATCCGTTACTGTCGAGTAGGTGTAATTCCGGTGCAAGATCTATCCCGCCATCACGCACCCATTACGGATCTCTTTGACGATGCTCCCTCGGTCGAGCTAACGAAGGAGCAGCTAGATTTTTTCGACGAGAACGGGTACGTGTCAGGCGTTCGCATCCTGAACGACGATCAGGTCGCCGCTCTGAAAGAGGAGCTGGAGGAATTCTTCGAATCCGATCACGAGGGGCGGGAGCTCTGGTACGAGTATCACACGAATGAGTCGCCGGATCCAAGCCAGGTCCTGTTCCATGCGCTCGGTGCGTGGCGGCTTCGCCCGGGCTTTCACGACGTCCTATGGAATCCGGCCTTCACGAAGCCGGCCTCGCAGCTGCTCGAAGGCGCCGTCCGCTTCTGGCACGACCAGCTCTTCTGCAAGCCGGCCCAGCACGGCGGGGTTGTGGCGTGGCACCAGGACTATTCCTACTGGACGCGCACGAAGCCGCTCGCCCATCTGACGTGCTGGATCGGCCTCGACGATGCGACGGTGGACAACGGATGCGTTCACTACGTGCCGGGAAGCCACCGATGGGAGCTTCTGCCGGTCACCGGCCTGGCAGGGGACATGGAAGCCATCCAAACCGTCCTCACCGACGAACAGCGGGACGCCTTCCAGCCTGTCGCGATCGAGCTGAAGGCGGGCGAGGCCGCATTCCATCATCCACTGCTCGTACATGGATCGTACGAGAACCGGACGGATCGTCCGCGTCGGGCGGTCGTTATCAACGCCTTTCGAGACGGCGTGCGCTCGGCGAGTGACGAGCCCCTCCTGGCCGGCGTTCCTCCAATTCCCAAAGGGGAGCCGATGAGCGGCCGGTTCTTCCCGCTGCTCTATGATCCGGCGGCTTAGCGGATGATCGGTGGGCCAAACGAGTGTTCGGCGGTTTAGCGGATGATCGGGCGGCTTAGCGAACACCGGGCGTCGTAGCGGATGATCGGGTGGCTTGGCGGATGATCCGGCGCCGACCATTCGGTAGATCGCTGCAGTCAGCGTGCCGCAGCGCTCCCGAGATGCTTCGAACATCATGCGGAAAATCGCGTTCATGAGTCGCATTTCCAGAGCAGGCACGCCCGACTATGATTAATCGCGACGCACTGACGGACATCAAGAATCGCTTCGAGGAGATCACTCGGCTGATGGCGCAGCCGGACGTAGCGACGGATCCGCAGCGCATGAAGGAGCTGGGCCGCGAGCACACGTCGCTAAAGGACGTGGTGAAGGCGATAGAACGCTATGAACGGATGCTAGCCGAGCGCGACGACCTGCGCGAGATGGTGGAAGACGAGCCGGAAGGCGAGCTGGCCGAGATGGCGCGGTCGGAGCTCGAGGAGCTCGAACGCACGCTGCCCGGAGTGGAGGACGAGCTGCGGCTGCTGCTTATCCCAAAGGATCCGGAGGACAAGAAGGACGCCATCGTCGAAATCCGCGCGGGCACCGGCGGCGACGAAGCCGCGCTCTTCGTGGGCGACCTCTTCCGTATGTACCAGAAGTTCGCGGAGGGAAGGAACTGGCGGGTCGAAGTCATCGAGGCGTCGCCCGGGACACAGGGCGGATTTAAGGAGATCATCGCCTCGGTGCAGGGCCCGGAGGCCTTCGGGACGATGAAATACGAGAGCGGCGTGCATCGCGTCCAGCGCGTACCCGCCACCGAATCGAGCGGCCGCCTCCATACATCGGCGGCTACCGTTGCAGTGCTGCCGGAGGCCGAGGACGTCGACGTAGACGTCCGGCAGAACGAACTGAAGATCGACGTTTTCAGATCGAGTGGACCGGGCGGACAATCCGTGAATACGACCGACTCGGCCGTGCGCATCACGCACATTCCAACAGGACTCGTCGTCACGTGCCAGGACGAGAAGAGCCAGCACAAGAATAAGGACAAGGCGATGCGAGTGCTCCGGTCACGCCTCTACGAGATGGAGCTGGAGCGCCGGCAGTCTGAGCGCAGCGAGGCACGAAAGTCGATGGTCGGATCCGGTGACCGCTCGGCGAAGATCCGCACGTACAATTTCCCGCAGGATCGCGTCACGGACCATCGCCTGGAAGGCGACGACAAGAATCATCCACTCCACAAGGTGATCGAAGGCGAGCTGGGTGAGGTCATCGGGGCATTGCGTACAGCGGAGAACATGGAGAAGCTTGCCGGCCTCGGTGAGGACTAAAAAATCTCCTATTGGAAGCGATTCCGAAGCCCGCGCCGGTGGATCATTGGCGACGAGTGCATGTAATTGGGGTTCACTTTTAGCCGAAATGCCTCGAGATGGGCACGTCTGAGTCCCCGCACATCATTCCCGCCGACGAAGTCGACGTGATCGAAGAATTCGTGATCACCGTCGCGGGTCCGGAACACTATCGGTATGCCGTAGAGATCTGCGAACTCATCGAGGTGGCGGCGAAGGCGCGCGGAACGGGCATCGCAAAGCGTGAGCCGGAGTACATTCGACGAAAGATGGAGGAAGGCAAAGCCGTCATTGCGGTCGGGGGAGAGAAGTTAGCCGGCTTCTGCTACATCGAGACGTGGAGCCACGGGAAGTACGTAGCCAACTCCGGCCTGATCGTCGCTCCCGATTTTCGCAAGATGGGGCTCGCGAAACAGATCAAGCGGCGCATCTTTGAGCTTTCGAAAGAGCGGTACCCGGAGGCGAAGATCTTCGGCATAACGACCAGTCTGGCCGTGATGAAGATTAACTCAGAGCTCGGCTATAAACCGGTCACGTTCTCGGAGTTAACTACCGACGACGTCTTCTGGGACGGATGCCGGAGCTGCCCGAATTTCGACGTGCTCACGCGAACGAACCGAACGATGTGCCTTTGCACGGGGATGCTCTACGACCCGGAAGAAGAGGCGAAGAAAAAGCGGGACCGGCCCGACAAACATCCGTAGGAGTCGGAACGTCGATTTTCGGGTATCGTAGATAGGCGCGGTTTCGACCGGAGCGCACGCGCAAGACGTACGGTCCTGCCGCTACATACAGATGGTCCCTGCTCTTCGCTGCGACGGAGGGCGTAATCCGACACCGATTATTCCAGAGGGAAATTTATGGCTCAGAACACCTACGAGCTCACCTACGTCATTAACGGCGTTCTCAACGACGACCAGATCCGCGGGCTCGTCAATCGCGTCCGCAAATTCATTGAAGAGAACGACGGGGAGATTATCGAGGTAGACGAGTGGGGTACGCGCCGCCTCGCCTATCCGATCAACAAGAAGCGCAACGGCTACTACGTAAACCTTTTCTTCAAGTCCGAAGGCGATCTCATCGGACGCCTCGAGCGAGCGCTCGGGATCGAGGACGACATCCTCCGCTATCTCACTTTGAAGATGGACGCGAAGATGCTTCGCCACTACGAGGCCTCCAAGGTGGAAGCGGCCGAGAAAGCAGAAGCGGCGGCTGAGAAAGAAGCCGAAGCTGCCGTCGCTGCCGCCGCCGCTGAAGATGAGGACGAGGA
>CAZQAS010000130.1:0-3692 GCA_964591285.1 uncultured Rhodothermales bacterium | reverse complement strand
CACAATGGCTAATCCACGCTTCGAACCGGACAGAATTGACTTCGTCGACTACAAGGACGTCGACTTCATGAAGCGCTATCTCAACGAGCAGGGTAAGATTCTACCCCGCCGTATCACGGGCGTGCCGCAGAAATTTCAGCGGCAGCTTACACGCGCCGTCAAGCGCGCTCGACACCTGGCGCTGCTGCCGTTTTCGTCGGATAACGTGCGCTAGCCCGATGGCGCACAGCGCTGTGTGCCGATTTGGATCCCAGATACTGGTAGAAACGACGATGAAACTCTTACTTCTGCAGGATGTCGAGAACCTCGGCGAGGAAGGCGACATTGTCACGGTAAAAGACGGCTTCGGCCGCAATTATCTCATCCCCCAGCGGCTGGCTACGGTCGCGTCCGACGGGATCGTCCGTCACCGAAAGGAGATCAAGCGCCAGCGGTCTCGAAGGGTCGCGAAGGAGCGCGAGGACGCCGAGTCCCTGAAGAAGGAGCTCGAAAGCGCACGTGTGGTCGTCGCCGCCAAGGTCGGCGAGGGGAATCGCATCTTCGGGACCGTCACGTCACAGCAGGTCGCGATGGAGCTCGGCAAGCAGGGCTTCGACGTCGATCGAAAGGACATCGATATCGCCGAGGATATTCGCGTTACGGGCGTGTACACGGCCACGGTGCAGGTCTTCAAGGATCTGGAGGCGAGGGTGACGATCGAGGTCATCTCCGAAGCCGGCGCCGAGTCGTAGAGACAGCCTTGAAACGGCCGTAGCGCGGACCTTTCAGCATACGCGACCCCTGCGCACAATCCCGCAGCTTCGGGCGTTCGCCAACGCCCGCGGGTTCTTCCTAGGATTCCTTCGAGCGGCGCGTCTCGTCCCGATCGTCCTCCACAGGCATCACCATAGTGGGCCGCTTCGTCCGCTTTAGCACGTTCTGGGCGGTACTCCCCACCAGCAGTTGCTCGAGACGTCCGTGGCGGCGCTTTCCCAGAATGATGATGTTGACGTCGTGTTCGTCAGCATCCTCGAGGATGAGATCGACCGGGTCGCCCTTCCGAATGCCCGCGTGAACGGGCATGGTGAATCGCTCCGTCAAGAAGGTCGTAAAGGCGTTTTCTTCCGCCTCCTCGATGGTCGCTTCTAAGTCGGGATCATAGAGCGTGTAGGGCGCGAATCCGCTGAGACCGGTCATCGGATCAATGGGAGCCACGGCCGCGCTTGGCGCCGGTGAGATGACGTGAAGGACGAAGACATCGGCATCGAGTCGTCGCGCCAGCCGTTCAATCTCACCGGTCACCGACGACGGTTCCGATAGATTGGTCGCGAACAAGATTCGCATAGGAAGGCGCTAAACGCCGGTCTCATCCTCTGCATAGCGATCGCGGGCTGCCTGGATGTCCGACTCCAGTTCATCGATCTGCATCTCGATGTCGAACCGGAGATTCTCTACATTCGGATCGGCGGAAATGTCGATTTCCTGAAGATCCTGCTGGAGAGAATCGCGCCGCTCGCGCAGATCGGCGAGGGTGTTGTTGAATTCGGTTTCCATCTCCGCTCCGACCTCCTCGGCTTGGGCTTCCAGCGAGTCGAGGTCTACGTCGATTTGGGCAAGGCTGGAGTCGACGTCGGTGCGCCAATCCTGCACCTCACCGGTGGTTTCGGTCTGGAGCGTATCGATCTCCTGGTCAACGGCCTCTTCGTCCGCCGGCGTGCAGGCGGCTACAATGAGCATCGGAACCAGTGCAAGTACAACAGCTAGTCTTTTCATTTCTCGTATAGGTAGATTCTTGGGATGCTTGCCAAGCGAGTCGTGGTATGTGTGCTCAAATAAGACAATAGTTTTGTGCAGTTCCGGCTGCGTCAGGTGACTAATGTGTAACGGACTCAGCCGACAGCCAGTTATCTCTAAAATGTTGCATTGCGGCGGCGTGTCGAGGGGTGCGGTAGAGGAAGCTGCGCGCCGATCAATGTTTGTCGCTCGATTGTCAGCATATTCATGCGCAAAATTATCCACATAGACATGGACGCATTTTATGCGTCGGTTGAGCAGCGCGATCGTCCGGAGCTGCGTGGTAGGCCCGTGGCTGTCGGCGGATCCGAGCGGCGGGGCGTGGTGGCGGCTGCGAGCTACGAAGCGCGCCCTTTCGGCGTGCGCTCCGCTATGCCGTCCGCCCGTGCGAAACGGCTCTGCCCGGATCTCGTCTTTGTGAAAGCCCGATTCGACGTATACAAGGAGGTTTCCCGCACCATCAGGGAGATTTTCAGGCGATATACGGACGTCATCGAGCCGCTCTCACTGGACGAGGCATATCTGGACCTTACGCATGCGGAGATCGCGACGCCGTCTGCCGTCGCAGCGGCTCGCCGAATCAAGGCGGAAATCGAAGCGCAAACCGGTTTGACGGCCTCCGCAGGCGTATCCTACAACAAGTTTCTTGCAAAGACCGCCTCCAACGTGAATAAGCCGAACGGGCTCTTTGAGATCACGCCGGAGGACGCGGAAGGCTTCCTGGCGCGTCTCCCGATCGAAGAGTTTCACGGTATCGGGCGTGCGACGGCAAAACGAATGAAGGAGCTTGGAATTTACACGGGAGCGGATCTGCGGACGAGATCCCTGGACGAGCTTGAGCAGCGATTCGGCAAATCGGGACGCTTCTTCTACCGAATCGTACGCGGCCAGGACCACCGGCCCGTGAACCCGAACCGGGTGCGGAAATCAGTCGGCGCCGAAAGAACCTTCTCGCGCGACCTGAAAAGTCTTCACGAGATGGAGGAGCGTCTACATGAGCTTGCCGCCCGCGTTGCGGAAAGGCTCGCCAAGGCCGGTGCGGCGGGGCGGACGGTGACGTTGAAAATAAAGCATTCGGATTTCTCCCTCGCCACCCGAAGCACCACACTGCAACGAGACCTGTCGAACGCCGTGGATGTGCAGAACGTCGCACAAAAACTTCTCCGGCAATCGGCACCGGAACGCCCTGTACGGCTGCTTGGAGTGGCCGTTTCCAACCTCCATCCAACGGTTGGAGACGGGGCCGGCCGGCAGCTGACACTCTCACTTGACTAGGGGACCGACAGCGTGATGGCTGCGTCTGGGACAATCCTACTGCTCCTCCTCGTCTATGGAGGCTTTGTCGCCTGGCGCCTCGGAGTGCATCAGCGTCTTCCACTCGCACTGCGCCCCCTCTCCCTTGAGCTCATACTCGACCGCGCCGCTGGAGCGCACGAGGACCGAGTGCTCTTTACCACTGACCGACCCGTCGGATGGGAGATTCCCGCACTGCGCGAGCACTATCAAGACCCGTGTACCTGGAGCGCGTTGCGGATCAAGTCGTCGGCCGGTTATCTCGCCACGCTTTTCCGGAACCGCTTAGGGGTCCGGCGGGGCGACCGCATCGCCATCATGAAGACCAACCATCTGGACGTGCACGTCTTCACCGCTGCAGCGATTCGCGCTGGCGGTATCGCCTGTCCAATCAACGGCTACTTCGAGCCGGCAAAACTGTTCGCCTACCTCCTCAACATTGGAGCACGCATCCTTGTGACCGATACGGCTACCCTCAGCAGGGTAATCGACATGGGAGGATCACTCGGAAATGTCGAAACCGTTCTGCTGGCCGAGAAACGGTCCGGCCAGGCCGCTGTCTCGCTCCCCCCACGCTGCCGCGTGTTCTGGATTGAGGAAATGCTTCACGACGTCACGACGGAAAC
>CAZQAS010000129.1:4168-10397 GCA_964591285.1 uncultured Rhodothermales bacterium | reverse complement strand
GCGCGGGCGGCCCGGCGTCGGAGCGATTCTAGTAACGTCAAAGCATATAGAAGGTTCACGGCCGTCATGCGTCGCCCGGCGCCACCTTTCGCGTCGGATCACTTTCGCCAGAAGGCGAGTTTCTGGAACGCGTATTCGGTCCAGGTGAGCGCTTCCAAACCGAGGTGCCGCCTCCATACCCTCATCTCCTCCGATGTCCCGGCGATGACGCCATTGCGGCTCGCACCCGGCGGCGCATCGACCAGCTCGGTCAGTCGGTCGTAGATCCGTACACGTCGGTCACGATCGGCGCGCTCCAGGAGTTGCCACAGCGTCAGGGCATCCTGCGTCCGGGCCTCCGCGAGGACGATCGTTAGGTCCTCGGCCGACGCACCGGAGAAGTCGTAGCGTTCGAGCGCCGCTCGAAGGCGCGGCGAGGCATCCTCGGCGAAGGCTGTTCCGGGGCCCCTTTCCGAATCGGCGATGCACATCGCCCCGGCGGGTACGATCCGGGTGCGTCCATCGCGCTGGAGCTCTACGTAGCCGGACTCGACTCTTAGTATGCTTCGTCCGGCGCTGTCGACGGCAAGCGAATAAATGCATCCAAGATCAATCGCCGTCGCCGCCGGTGTCTCCACGATGAAAAGGCGCGGCGGCGCCCAGATACGCGCGTGGATACTTCCCGACTCGAGTGAAATACGGTGGTCGCTCAAATCCGTTCGACGCAGCTGGAGGCGCGTGTTTCTGTTGACCTCCACATCGCCGATGATGCCGGCGCGCAGCCGCGCACGTGAGGCGCCGTCGGTCGTCAACCAATCGCCGGCTCGCATGGCGCCGCGCTCGGTTAGGACGGCGTCGGCGATCTGCGGCGCCCCCGCGAGCCGCTCGACGTCCCAACTGTCGCTGTAGAACGCATTCACGGTCCACAGTATGACGGCGAATACCGATGTCACGACTGCCGCAGCCGCGGCCGGCCGCAGACGTAAACGACGTCGTCGACGTGCCTTTGCCGGAAGGGGATCATCCGAAATCAACGGCCCATTCGAATCGTCTCCCGGCGTCGACCGAGCTACGGGGAACCCGGTTGTCGGGGGTCGTACCTGGCGTCCGGATTTCGATTTCAGCTGGGCGTACCATTCAGGAACAGTGCCGTTGTAGCTGCCCACTCGGTCATCCAATACGTCGGAAATCCGCATTTCGACGTCCGGCCACAGGTCCTGTGGAGGTTCGATCTGCCTGGGCAGCGTTGAAATCGCGTCTGCAAAGTTCCGCATATCGTGCACCCTTTCGAGGCACTGCAGGCAACTGGCCAGATGCGCCTCTACCTGCTCGAGCTGATCCGCCTCGAGCTCGCCATCGAGGTAGTCCTGCACATAACGGTCTATGTGAGTCACGTTTTTCATGCCTTCAGCATCTCCTTCAGAAGCGTTCGTGCGCGATGAAGGTGGGCTTTCGACGTGCCGGTCGCGATTTTCAGCATTTCTCCGATCTCTGCGTGCGTGTATCCCTCGATCTCGTGGAGAATGAGCACGGCTTTGGCCTGCGTGGGCAGCCGGCCTATCGCTTCTTCCAGGTCTAGGGCTGCATCACGACGGGATCCTTCGCCGCGGGTCACGTCCGGCTGCCCCGCACGCGTCGCGGCTTCGAGGTCGGATCGGTCTCCCTTTGAAACGACGCGAGCGCGTCGGCGTGCGTTGGAGCGCTCAGACGTCAAGACGACGTTGACGCCGATTCGATACAGCCAGGTCGAAAAGCTGCTCGCTTCGCGAAACTGACCGAGACGCCGCCAGGCCCGGACGAAGGTATCCTGCGTGAGCGTGGCCGCGCGAACTTCGTCGGCCGTCATGCGAAGACAGAGCGCGTAGATGCGTCCAACTTCTCTTCGGTAGAGCATCTCAAAGGCCGAAGAATCACCCTCCTGCGCACGCTGAACAAGCGCAGAACCGTCAAGCTCGGCTGTAAGAGCTGTCTCCTCAACCATCAGCGGGTTCAATCCAGGTGGCTTGCGAACGGGTCGTCACTTCTTGGATGCCGCCAGACCGCCCATCGTTTAGTCGCACGAGATCGAGATGGTGCGATTCCGCCGTACCGCTCGGCGTAAACGCGTGACCTGTCAGCGGCATCAAAGAGGTACCTTTGCGACCAACAGCCGCAAAACCGAAAGCCATCTACGAGGCCGACGGGTTAACTCAACCGCACTCTTCGGGAAAACCTAACGATATTATGCGATGCAAGATACGCGTAACGTCATTTTTCGTGCTCGTGTCGGCTGTGACGCTGTTCGCTAGTGCATGCACTGCACAAGAGGCGCGTCCCGACCTCTACCGGTGCGAGGGATGTGAGGCCATCTACGAGCGCTCCTTCGACGACCTCTCCTGGAAAACGACAATCTCATCCGAAAATGAGCCCGGGGAGCCGTTCATCCTTTCGGGTACAGTATATCAGGTTGACGGGACTACGCCCGCCGAAGGAGTCATTGTTTATGCGTACCACACCAACGCCGAAGGGGTATATCCAACAAGAGGAGACGAGTCTGGATGGGGCCGCCGGCACGGCTATCTGCGTGGATGGGTGAAGAGTAACGAGCAAGGGCGGTATGCCTTCAGGACGATACGACCCGCAACGTATCCGAGCCGGACTGAGCCGGCACACATCCACATGATCGTAAAGGAGCCGGACCGAAAAGAGTACTGGATCGATGCCGTTATGTTTGAAGGCGATCCCCTTCTTGAGGAAGAGGAACCTGGCTCCGGCCGCGGCGGGCCCGGCATTGTGAAGCTGGATCAGGATGATGACGGCACGTGGCGCGCGAATCGCGACATCGTTCTCGAACGCCATCCGGAGTAGGAAGTCGCGTCGCACGTGAGTCCTGTGAGCTATTCCAGAGACGTATCAGCTGGGGCAGCAAGCCGTGAAACAGTAGTACAGGCTGGGTCGCGGCCTTTCGCCGGGCGTTCACCGTGACTGCAGCTGAAGTGCAGATCCGACCGCAAGCCGGCGGGCCGTAATGGCCCGGCGGCTTCGGTACGGACTGGTTCATCTCCTTTTACTTCACAAGCGTCATGACCTTCGAGATCGTCTCCTCGCCGGTATCAAGACGGTAGAGATAGGTGCCGCTGGGAGCGGACACACCTGCGTGGTTCGTACCATCCCAGGTGACCTGGTGCGATCCGGCCGGCAGGAGACCGTCGGTAAGCGTCGTTACCTCACGACCGAGCATGTCGTAGACCGTCAAAGTCACGGGGGATGCATCCGATAAGGTGAATTCGATCGTCGTCGACGGATTGAACGGGTTCGGGAAGTTCTGCCGCAGAGAGATCTGATCGGGAAGCTCGGGCGTCGGACCAACGGCTACGTCTTCCGGGTCGATAAGGCGATAGACGACGCCGGTCTGGCCGGTTGGTGTACCGTTGTCGGAGGCGAGCACATAGGCTTCGCCGTCGAGATCCTGTTCGACGGCCAACAGGAACTGGCCGAATTCACCGTTCTCCCGATTCACCAGCTCGAGCGGCTGCATGGGCCACCGGCCCTCGTCGGCAGGCGTCGCGACGAAGAGATGACCACCAGGTGCTCCAAAATCGGTGCTCCAATCGCCGAAGATGTACTTGCCTTCCAACTCGGGAATCGCGCTTCCGCGATAGATGACGCCCCCGACTACAACAAGCCCGACACCATCCTCCTGGTTGCCGTTCCTATATTCGACGATGGGGCCCACCAGCGGTTCACCAGCGTCCGGATGTCCGCTTCCCACCTCGTCCGGGCAAGAATCTGCGTCCTGATCCGGATTCGCCGCATCAAAGCAGTGGGTACCTTCCTTGACGTTCCATCCGAGGTTGTCGCCGAGTTGCACCTGGCTAACTTCCTCCCATCGATTCTGGCCGGCATCGCCGACGAGCAGGCCGTACTCACCCCCTATGTCGAAGGACATTCGGTATGGATTGCGCAGGCCGTAGGCGAAAATCTCGTCCATGCCGTCTCTGCCGACGAACGGGTTGTCGTCCGGAATGCCATAGGGATCGCCGTCGTTGACGTCAATCCGGAGAATGTTGCCTAACAGATTCTCCTCGACCTCTTGCGCGTTTCCACCGGCATTCGCCTCATACCAGTCTTCGACATGGCCTGCATCCGTATCATTGGCGCCTCCCCCGTCACCAAGAGAGATGTATAAATAGTCATCCGGCCCGAACAGAAGCGTTCCGCCGTTGTGATTGAACTGCGGCTCGTCGACCTGGAGCAGAACCGTCTCACTGGCGGCGTCCGCCTGATTCGGATCTGACTCCGAAACCTGAAATTCGGAGATCGTCGCCGTGTGATCCCAGTCATCCGGTGCCGACGCCCGAAGCGGCGCAGAATAGTAGACGAAGAATCGTCCGTTTGACTGATAGTCCGGATGAAACGCAAGACCCAACAGCCCGCGCTCGTCGAAGCCGTCGTTCAGGTCAACCATCCGGTCCGACACGTCGAGAAAAGGCTCCTCTTGCAGCGTACCGTCGGCCTCGACGAGGTGAATTTGTCCATCCTGATCGACGATGAAGAGTCGATCGGTGCCGTCGTCGGGCTGTGCGAGCGCGACGGGCGAGGTCAGGCCTTCCGCGACGGCATCCAGTCCGGCCGACGCTTCGTCCACCACGTAGATCCTCCAGCCCATGTATTCATGGGTGCCGCACTGGTAATAGAGGAGCTCGGGGGTGTTCTCGTCGACTTCGATCGTGACCTCCTCATTGCCGGTTGCAAAGTTGCCGGTCACGCCGTCCTCGTACGGCTCGGCACCCACTCCGGCGGCGCTTGTGCTGATGTAGAACGGATGGATGGGCGCCACGTCGTCGAGAATGAATGTGTAGGTCTGGCCTCGGACGAGCGCGATGCTCTTACCCTGTTGCCCGTCGATGACGAAACCTTCGGGCCAGCCACGATCGGATTCCGGGTGTGCGGACGACTTGTCCTCGACGGTAACAGTGAATGTATTGTCAAGCTGCGCGTGAACGGTGCCTGTCGAGATAGCTGCAAGCACGAGAATGGCAGCCAGAATGCGAACCCCTGGTAGCAGTGGTAAACTTCTCCACATATCACTTCCTCCTCCTCTCTGAATTCGGTAACGAGTGAGCCGGATCGCCGGCTCGTGCCGACGCTCGGTACCTATTCGTAACGCTAAGAAGGAGAACGTGACATGCCGTCGCCCCACATCACGAATCGATTACAATTCAGGTGGAGGTCAGGACGGGAACGCCCGCGCCATGCGTCTTCGCGGTGAGCACCGGACAAGGTGCGAGACGCACCACTTTTTCGGTGACGCTCCCGATGAGTAGGCGCTCTACCCCGGTAAGACCATGTGTCGCAATCGCGATGAGATCGGACTCGTACTTGGCGGCGAAGTCGGCAATCTCGTTCGCCGGATGTCCGATCCGCACATGACAGTCGTATGCAACAGCGGGATCTGCCGTCTGGTGCGCCAGTTCCTCGAGTGCCAGCCGCGACTGTTCCACGAGTTCCGGAACGGCGACGGCGAAGGAGTCGACCCCGTAGATCGTGGGAAACACGGCCTCTTCGATGACGTGCAGAAGGTCCAGTCTTGCGCCGCTCAGCGTAGCCAAGTACTTCGCAAATGCCAGCGTTTCCGAAGACGATCCTCCCAAGTCTAGCGGCACGAGAATGCGACCCCATCTTTGCGAGTGTACGTCGCCGTCGCGAATCGTGTAGACCGCACATGCGGCCATGCGCACGACTTCTTCCGCGACGCTCCCCTCCAGAAAACGGTCGAGGCCCCTCCGGCCGTGCGTTGCCATGACGATCAAGTCAATGTCATGGCCGTCCGCATACTCCAGAATTCCTGCCGAGGGCGAATCGACGCGCACCTGAGCGTGGACGACACGCGTGCCGGTCCCATCCTTCGGCGTGTGTGGAGCGGACCAGGTGACTGCGCTTTCCTTGCGGAGATCCAGGTAACCCATGGGATCATCCGACATCGGCCCCGAAGCTGCGTTCAACACGTGGAGCTCAGCATGGAAGAGGTCGGCCAGATGTGCCGCATGTTCGAAGGCGTGCTCCGACACTTCGGAAAAGTCAGTGGGGAACAGGATCTTATGTATCGTCATCGTCGTGCCTCGCCGAGAAGTACTGACGTGTCCCGTGAAGTGCCGGATGCCTCTTCTGTAATGCCCACGTCGGATAATGCCGTTAATTCGAAGCGAACCGTCACCTCGTCCCGCACCCGCACCATACCAAGCAGGGCGGTCGGCGGATCGATATCGAA
>CAZQAS010000129.1:0-4068 GCA_964591285.1 uncultured Rhodothermales bacterium | reverse complement strand
CCTCGTCCCGCACCCGCACCATACCAAGCAGGGCGGTCGGCGGATCGATATCGAATTCGGACATGTAGAAATTTAGGTTGCCGGTGGCACGGAGGTACCCGTTCGCGAGACGATCCCCCATTACTCGCGTTCGGATACTCCGTCCCTGACCGGCAACCCGTAGAGTGCCCTCTGCTTCGAGCAGCGTGGCACCGCTTTCGAGCTCTTCGCCGACGACGCGGACGACCTCCAGCTGAAAAGAGATAGCGGGATGCTGTTCGCCCTTGAGAGCTTCAAATAGGTCCCTGCTCATTCGGTCGTTCTTGCAGTCGAACGAGCGCACAGGGATTTCCAACTCGCCGTACGTCCGTACGGACGTGCCGTCGGTGCCGAAGCGGCCGAATCCGTCGACGGCGTTGGCTACACAGGTGAAGGAGTTGACATTGGAAGTGCCTTCGATCTCCACGCTGCTCATCGAGGGGATGACGTGGAGCTCTGCTTGCGCAAGGGCGCTGTCGACAGCGATGCCGGCGATGATCAGCATCACAGCCGACAGGCGGAGCAGGCGCGATATTGATATGAGGGCACGGCGACGCATGGCGGTTCCGGCGTAGGCGGAAGGAGTGTTTCCTACATTCGCCTACAGTATACCGCCGTGAAATCCGCCTCGATGACCGCTGAGCCCTCACCACGACGTGGGCGGGTGCCTCAGCGGGCTGCGGGGGATTTTCCTACAGGAGCGCCCTTAGCCGACGCGTTCATTCTCAACCCACTGGACGGCGTGCTGCATCACCTCGGACGCCGTCTGCAGGTTCAGCTTCGTCTTGATGCGCGCGCGATAGGATTCGACCGTCTTGACGGAGAGATGAAGGCGCTCGGCGATTTCACGCGTGGCGAGTCCGCGGCCGATCGACTCGAACACTTCAAGCTCCCGATCGCTCAGCAGATCCAGTGGCGACTCGGAGAGAGTGCTTCGTCCGGAGGCCATTCCCATAAGCAGTCGTTCGTTGATCTCTTCACTCACGTAGATGCCGCCGTTGAGGATGCGGCGAACGGCCTTTACGATGACGTCTCCGGCGACCAACTTCATGATGTACCCTTTTGCGCCGGCTCGAATCGAGCGCTCGGCGTAGAGCACCTCATCGTGCCGAGACACAACGAGAGTTTTGACGTCAGGATTCACGGCCGTGAGATGCTTGATAAACTCCAGACCGCTCATCCCCGGAAGTGAGATGTCGACGATGACGATGTCGGGTTCCACTTCATCGACCATCTGAAGGGCCGTTTCGGCGTCTTCGGCCTGTCCGACCACCCGTAGATCGGTCTCCGCATCAAGCGTGAGAGCAAGCCCTTTCCGCATGAGCGGATGGTCATCTACTAAAAGGATATTAGCCATTCTACTGACTCAGATTTTCATTCGTAGCTAAGGTCGATGAAACCGCCGCCTGGTGCGGAAGCGTGCATGTCACGGCCGTACCCCCGGCGGGGTCGCGCCAGATTTCGAGCGTTCCGCCGATGACGCGCGCACGGTAGTTCATGATCTGGACGCCCATGCCGCGATCTTCGGGGAGTTCGTCGGGAAAGCCGATGCCGTCATCTTTAACGCGGAGCCGCAGTTGATGACTGCCTCCCGAAAGCGTTATTACAATCCTTTTAGCCCGTCCGTGCTTCACGGCATTGCTGACGGCCTCTTGCGCAATACGATAGACGTGTGTGGCGGCCGTGCTGTCGGTGTTTGATGTTGAGCCAAGCTGCTCGAACGAGCAGCGCACGTCGAAGAGCCGCTCGGCATTGATGGCGAGCTGTCGTAGGGCCGCCGCCAGCCCGTTGTCTTCCAATTCGACCGGAACGAGTCCCTTGGCTAAACCTCGAGCATAGTTGTCGGCCTCCTGAATAAAGGAGGTAATCTCTTCGAGCCCTTCGGCCTCCGGCCTCTCCGCTTCCCGGAGCTTTTTCGCCAAATTCCTCGCGATGAGTGCCGTACCGGTCAGCATTTGTCCAAGACCGTCGTGGAGATCCTGGCCAATTCGGCGCCGCTCCAGATCGCTGATACGCAGAATCTCGTGCTCGAGCCGACGGCGATCGGAGATATTTCGAATGATCCCGGTGAAGATAGTACGGCCTTCCAGCTCCACCTCACTGACGGCCAGATCCATCGGAAAGGTGGTGCCGTCCTTTCTGCGGCCCACGACTTCACGTCCGACGCCGATAATCTTGCGCCGGCCCGTTTCGTGGTAGCTCTGTATATATCCGTCGTGCTCGTCGCGGTACGGCTTCGGCATCAGCACCTTGACGTTGCGGCCGATCACCTCCTCGGCTTTATACTTAAAGATGCGTTCCGCTGCCGGGTTGAATGATTCGATGATGCCACGATCGTCGATCGTAATCACGGCATCAACGGTGGTGTCCAGGATCGCACGTGCTTTGGCCTCCGTCTCGCGCAAGGCTCGCTCGGCCTCCTGCCGCTCCGTAACGTCCTCACCCGCGCACAGCAGCGCCTGAGCCGTCCGATCGTCCGACCGGATCGCCTGAACGCTCCACCGTACGCTTTTTTCGTGCCCGGATCTCGTAATGACGGAGGACTCAAATTTCGCGACTTGACCGTCGGAGGCCGACGAGAGGCGCTCGAAATGCTCCTCCTCGGATGCTCGAATCCCCTTTGGGACAAAGTGCGGGAACCACTTCTTCCCCACGATCTCATCCTTTTCGTGATCCAGCACGCTCGCCCCCTTGTCGTTGATGCGAACGACCGTTAGCTCCGGGCTAAGCACGAGGAAAATAATCGGAGCAAGATCGAAGTACTGCTCCGATAGGTTTTCTGATGGCTTTCTAGAGGAGGTCTGGACCATGATCAGCACAAAGCAACCAAGGAAGGTTAGTGAGGCAGCCGTCCTCCGATCGGATTCATTAAGCTACGCCGTCGGTTACGTGTTCGTGCCGTCTCTCCGGTTGGTCGGGACGGTACCGAAGAATAGCGGTGGACGGCCTACGTAGACGAAAGGTATCACCCACCCCACCTTGTGGGGCATTCTCTTACGCGGGACCGCGTCGGCCGTGCCGAAGTGTTTCACTCCTGCGCGGAGTCGAGCCGATCGAGAAGGCCCTGCAAGAATCCGCGGATCTCGAGGAATTCCTCGCGTCGGGATTCGCTACGCTCGCCGTTTTCCTGGTCGAGCACCTGCCGTGCACCTTCGATTGTGTACTTTTCCTCTTTGAGGAGATGATGAATGCGCCGCACCACCTCGATATCCTCGTCCGTGTAGATCCGGCGGCCGGCTCTGTTCTTTCGCGGACGAAGCTGATCGAATTCGGACTCCCAGTACCGCAGAACGTGCTGTTCGAGGTCTGTCATTTCGCTGACCTCGCCGATAGAGAAGTAGAGTTTCTTGATGCCCTCGTCGTGCATTTCGCGTGTCTATGAAGACCGAAGGAATTGGATACAAAGTACAAAAGCGTACCGGCGAAAGTACAGGAGGGCCGGTATATATAGTGCGCTTGCGAAATAGACGACCAAAAATGGCCGGATCCGACTCTCGATCATCGTGGCGAAGCGAAGCCGCTCTCCTCTTCGTGGTCGTCGTGTGGGGAGTGAATTTCCCGATCGTGAAGGCCGTGCTGGAGATCATGCATCCGCACGTGCTCAACACACTTCGCTTCGTCGTTTCGGCCGCCGTATTGGGTGCCCTGTACGTCTACCGGCGGCGACGAATCGGCCAGCCTATTTTCTCTCCGCTTCGAAACCACACGAAGCAGATTGCCGGCCTCGGGGTACTCGGCTTTTTCTTCTACCAGTTCTGCTTCATCGTCGGACTCGACTACACCACGGCAGGAAATGCTGCATTGATCATGGCGAGCTCACCGCTCTGGACAGCGGTCACGGGCTACTTTTTCCGGCTGGAAGTTCTTCAGAAAGCCTCGTGGATAGCGCTCATCTTCGTGCTCGTCGGCGCGGTCGTAATCATCGTCGGTGGTGCGAACGAAGTACATCTGAGCAGCAGAACGTTCGTCGGCAACCTCATCATGCTTGGCGCCGCGCTCTTCTGGGGTGCCTACACGGCGCTCAGCAAGCCCGCGCTGTCGTTCGTGTCT
>CAZQAS010000128.1:5866-10434 GCA_964591285.1 uncultured Rhodothermales bacterium | reverse complement strand
ATCTGCAGGTGATCAGCCGCCGCGGCCGTAAGCGCTGGATGGCGCTCGCGCTCGTCTCCCAGCAGCCGAATCACGTGCCGGACGAGCTGTTCGAGCTGGCCAACACGCGGTTCATGCACCAGATGAAGTCGGCATCGAACCTGGATGCGGTGAGGAGCACGACCGGCGGCGTCCACGAGGCGCTCTGGTCGACCGTCTCGTCGCTGGGTCCGGGCCAATGCCTGTTGTCGAGCACGTCGATGAGCAACGCGATCCTGCTCGCCGCGCGACCGGCCGCCTCACGCCGTGCACTGACACGCTGACGTATGCGATCGAGTACGTATGTATCACGTAAACCACCCCTGCGCGGCGTCTCGCTTCGCATCGTCGCTGCGTGCGTCGCTGTCATCGCTGCGGCCGCATTCACCGCGGCCGACGTTGCCAACGCGCAGGATGCGGCGATCGCACAGGACGCGCCGGCCGCGCCGATCTTCGACGTAGATCGGATCCGCCTGGAGCTGCAGGAGGACGAGGACCTGAGCGTCCGGCTCGCGGAAGACTTCATCACGCACGGAACGCTCGACAGCGTGGCAGCCGTCGAGAACGCCGGCGTGATCGGCGAGGCCCACGTGGATTCGTCGAGATCGCTCCGCGTCGCGCCCGCGCCTGAGGCGTCGGGTAGATTTGCGCTAAGATTCTACGCATCCAATCCCGACACGTCCGTCTTCGCGGATGTCTCCGGCGTCATCGCGCCGCGTACCGATCTGCCATCCGGAGTCCTGCAGAGCATCGAAACCCGCCACGGCCGCCCCGGAGTGGTGCGCGTGTACACGACCGAGCGGGAGCTCCTCGCGGAGGTCCGGGCCGGCTCGACCGGACGGTTTCCCGGCGTGCAGCTGCCCGTCGACCGAAAGGAGTACGTCGTCCAGGCCGTGATCACGAAAGGGGATGAGGTGTTCGGCTATGTGCGGACCATCGCCGCGACGGTGCCGCGATTGGGTGACGACATCGACCTGCCGGCTATCCGGACGATACCGTTCGACGGCCTCGCCGAAGTCGGGATGGATTCGTCCGCCTTTCGCGAGCACGTGCTCATGGTCACCCGCGACCACATCAACCGGTGGGATCTCGATGCGCTGCGCGGCATCTACATCGTGGATCGTACCCCGCGCGGGCGGTTCGATCCGGGAGACATCCAGCAGATTAAAGATCTCTTCACCGCCTCGGATGCCGTTCGAGGATTCGTTCGCGACCGGGAATTTCGCGTCGTCGACGGGCGCTCGGCAGGCGGCAGCCGTCCGGTGCGCATTAACGGATCTACGGTCGTGCCCGAGCGGGGCTGGATCGTGGTCGTCCCGGACACTCTGACCGACGGATCGAGCTCGAGCAGTGCGGAAGACGTCGACGACGACGGCACGTACGACCGTGGTTACATCCGCCTGAATCCGGCGCGCGCCGCGCGCTTCGGAAGCACCGCCCGTCTCGTCACCTACGAAGCAGGCCGCGTTCTGGGCATGGCCGGCGACTCGGATCCGCTGAACTTCGCCTACACGATGATGGTGCCCGGCGCCGGACCGCAGGTGCCTGAAAAGCCGACACCGATCGACCGCAAGACCGGCGCGATTCTCTACGACGACGGCGTCCCCGTCAACTCCGATCTCGACCTGCTCCTCGGCATCGCCTTCGACGAGCCCGTCACCAATCTGACGTCGCAGTAGAGTCAGCCCGATGACTTCCCGCGGATTGCCTCGGGAAGGTTGAAAATCCCGCTGCTGCTGAGTACACTGTCTGCCTGTAGATCCGGAAGCTCCGTTCATTCGTGAAGCTCGTACTGACGATCCTTCTGCGATTCGTCAGTCCCGATCGAGCCCGTCTACGCACTTGTCTCTCACGATAATTGCGGCCGAGACCGGAGGGCGCCATGAATCACATCCTGCGTTATTCCATCCCCCATTCACACTCGCTCGTCGGCACGCTCGTGCTGCTCACGTTTCTCACGGCGCCGGTCGCATCGGGCCAGGAGTATGAGCTGAGCCTGCTAAACAAAGGCCCTGTCTTTTCGGTAGCCTCCTTTCTGCAGGACGTCGACGAGGACGGCGATCTCGACATCGTCATCACCAGGCGGCCCGACGGCGGCATCCCGGGGGGCGTGGAGTGGCTGGAAAATGACGGCACGGGTCAATTCCCGCGGCACGAACTCTTCGAAGACGAATCGCTCGCGCGGCCGGGGGATGTAGATGCCTGCGATTGTGACGGGGACGGGGACATCGACTACGTGGTCGCGGACCGCGGCAGCGGAACCGCCGACGGCCAGCTTTTCTGGATGGAGCGTCAGGACGACGATTCGTTCATCAAGTGGACCATCGAAGCCGGTGCTGATTTCGAGCAGGCGGATGTCGCGGATTTCGACGATGACGGGAATCCCGACGTCGTCGCGGTCGGATTCGGCCAGTCCACGGTGAACCTGTACCTTAACGACGGCAACCTGAACTTCTCGAAAGAGGTGATTGCTGAGGACATCACGCAGGCCGCGCTGGTGGAGGCAGCCGACCTCGACGGGGACGACGATATCGATGTCGTGTACACCGGTCCGGACGCTCGAATCCTCTTGAACGACGGAAACGGCGCGTTTGAGCCTGGTCCGCAGCTCCTCACCGGAGCCGACAACCGTACGACCATCCGCTTCGGCCTCACGACCGCAGACCTGAACGCCGACGGTGTGCTGGACGTCGTGTCGTATCGCGGCCTAGGCTCCGGCGGACTCTATTTCTTCGACGGCGCGAATAATTTTGCGTCGACGTTCATCGAACAGGTCGGGATCGATCTCGGCGGCGGCATCGTCGTGGAAGATTTCGATGACAATGGTCTTCCGGACATCGTCCGACAGAACATCGGTGACGATGTCCTATCTATTCTCTACCAGGATGATCCGATGCAATTCCGCAGAGTCGTGCTGGATTATAACTGGGACAACCGCGGCGGCTCACATATGTCCGTAGGCGACCTCGACGACGACGGCGATCCGGATCTGTTCTTCCCCGAGAACGGGAATGTGGACGGAGATCTCTCGTGGTATGAAAACATCGACGGGATGCTCCACCGGCACCAGCTTCACATGGAGCTGGCCGGCATCCGCGCACCGAAGCTGGCCGACCTGGACGGCGACGACGATCTGGACGTCGTTGTGGCGCTCACGGATGACATCGCCATCGAGGACGAGATCATCTGGTTTGAGAATCGCGGAGAGGTTGGGTTCGTAGAATGGCGGATCTCCGACAGTCTGAACTTTCCGGTCGACGTGGAGATTGCGGATCTGGATGGAGACGGCACGATGGATGTCGTCGCATCGGCGCGCGACGACAACGACTTACTCTGGTTTCGGAGAGACGGAAATCTGTGGGAGCGTTTCGTGATCGAGGGAAACGCCAATCAGCCCATGGGCATCGCCGCGGGCGACGTCGACTCGGATGGAGACACCGACGTGGCGCTCACCTCCTTCGCCGACAGCAAGGTCTACTGGTACGACAACGACGGCACAGGATCGTTTACGCGGCGCGTCGTCGATGCGGATCTGTCGGAGCCGACCGAAATCGAAGCGGCCGATCTGGATGATGACGGCGATGTGGATCTGGTCGTGATCTCCACGGACGTCGAAAATGCGGTGGTCGCGTACTTCAACGACGGCGATGAGGAGTTCGCGAGAGAGATTCTGCAGGCGGATATCGACGCGACCGACGTCGAAGTCGGCGATTGGAACGGAAGCGGCGCGGCTGACATCCTCTTCAGCTTCCGGGAGAATATGCATGCCGATCCGGACGTCACGCTGCTGTCCAACGACGGTGCCGGGTCCTTTACGGCGAGCACACTCATTACCGACAATCGAAATGTGACGGCGCTGCACATCGCCGACCTCGACGACGACGGATCCGTGGATCTCCTGGTTGGAAACGACAACGCCACCCCCCGGATTCGGTCGTATTTGAATGAGGGCGGAGAGGCGGTTGCCGGCGCCGAGCTGCTCAGCGACGTGACTTCGCGAATTGCCGGACTGGACGCGGGGGATGTCGACGGCGACGGCACGATGGACTTCGTCGCCAGTGACCATCAGGGCCACAATCTGATGCTGTTCCTGGGCGGGGAAAGCGGGCCCGTCGCTGTGGAGCCGATTTCGAGCGACCTTCCCACCGCCTTCGCTCTCGAGCAGAACTATCCGAATCCGTTCAACCCCGTGACAACGATATCGTTTAGTCTGGATCGGCCGTCGCGCGTCGACCTCCGAATTTATGACGTGCTGGGCCGAGAAGTAGAAACGCTCGTTTCGGGATCATTGGCAGCAGGACGATTCGAAGTGCACTGGGACGCGGCGGATTTCGCCGGCGGCACGTATCTGTACCGGATCGAAACTGAGGGGCGGTCCGCATCCCGGATGCTGACCCTGGTGAAGTAGATCGGAACGGCCCAGCACCGATTCGAACGGCCGCCGGCGGGAAAACGTAACGTTCCTGTACCGCGGTCTGGCGACGGTGTGAGCGCGGCCGTTCAACTCGACGGGAGACGTCCGGATGTAGGGGATTACCTGACGTCGAAAC
>CAZQAS010000128.1:2503-5766 GCA_964591285.1 uncultured Rhodothermales bacterium | reverse complement strand
CTCACGCGGCGTGCGGAATCTGTTTGGGGCCGCTGAAGCGCAGCGCCTGCTCGCCGCACAGCGGACAGAAGCGGATGTCTTCCGTGCCGTCCGGACTCGCGTCAACCGCCCAGTCCCACTCCATCATGCCCTGATCGCACGTGACGCAGTAGGCGTCCCAGTCCTGGATCTCTCGCTGTACGGATTGGCTCATCTAGATGCTCTTTTTACCTGGTGAGTGTCATTCGATTGGTGCCCGTTCGCGGCTCACGTATCGAGCTCCTTGACGACCTTCAATGTCGGATCCATCGGATCGTCGCCGCGCATCTCCTCGAATCCGAGTCGAGCAGCCACTTTCTTCATCCCCGTGTTGTCGCGTAGGACGTCCGCGACGATCCGGCTCAGGCCTTCGTCCTCGCCGATCGCGACGAGCCGCTTCAACAGCTCGGATCCCAGTCCCTGTTCCTGATACGGATCGCTCACGAGAATGGCAAATTCGCCGTCGTTCGTGGATGCGATTTTCGTCAATCGTCCGACACCGATGATCTTCGGCGCTGCCGCATCGCCGCCGCCGTCCGCCGCATCGCTGCCGCCCCCTATTTCCGCCACGAGCGCCATCTCGCGATCGTAGTCGATGAAGCACAGGTGCGCCAGCCGCTCGTGCGCGACGCGGCTGCTCAGCTTCATCATGTTGGCGTAGCGCAGGTAGACGCTCTCCTCGGAGAGGTATTTGTGAAACTCGGCCAGCGCCGGCTCGTCCTCGGGACGAATCGGGCGGATCGTCACCGGCGAGCCGTCCTTCAGCGCCCACTGCGACGTATACCGGTGCGGATAAGGCCGGATGGCGAGCTTCGGGAGGTCCTCCTCCGACGCGTCGGTATCGTGCAGGACGACGCGGGCGTCGAGCGCCAGGAGCTGCTCGTCGGAGGCCAGGAGCGGATTGATGTCGATCTCTTTGATCATCGGCTGCTCCACGATCAGATAGCTGAAGCGGACGAGCATCTTCTCGAGGGCATCCAGATCGACCGGAGCCCGGCCGCGCACGCCCTGAAGCGCCTTGTAGATCTTCGTCTGCTCCATTAGGCGCCGCGCGAGCGTGGTCGTCAGCGGGGGCAGCGCGAGGGCACGATCCTGATACACCTCCACGAGCGTTCCCCCGGATCCGAAGAGCAGCACCGGACCGAACTGCGCGTCGACGCTGCTGCCGACGATCAGCTCGTATCCATCCAGGCGCGCCATCTTCTGGACCGTCACGCCGTCGAAGCCGTCGGCGCGCCCCATCTCTTCCAGCCGCGCCTCCATCTCATCGAACGCCTTTCGGACGGCATTCGCGCCTCCGAGATTCAGCCGCACGCCTCCGACATCCGTCTTGTGTGTGATGGTATGGGAATGCAGCTTCAGCACGACCGGATAACCGATCGATTCGGCCTCCTCGACGGCTTCGTCGGCGGTCGTCGCGAGCCGCGTCTCGACCGTCGGGATGCCGTAGCTCGCCAGCAGCTGCTTCGATTCGTACTCCGTCAGGAGCGTGCGACCTTCGCCACGCGCGGCGCGGATGAGCTTCTCCGCGCTCTCGCGTCCGAGTTCAGAGCCGTCCTGCCCCGCCATCGTCGGCGTTTCATAGATCGCGCGAAGGTTGTAGCTGTATCGCCACATGTAATTGAACACCCGCGCTGCCGTATCCGGGTACGCGAAAGTCGGGATCCCGGCTCGATTGAGCACGTCTTCACCGACCGAGATCGACGGACCGCCCATCCAGCTCGCTATAATAGGTTTCTTTCGCAGGTCGCCGTGCGTCTTGACGTGCGCCGCGAGGGCCTCCGCGGTCGCCGAGGAATCGGTCATGTCCTGCGGCGTGAGGATGACGAGCAGTCCATCGCTCTGCCGATCGTGCGCGGCCGTATCGAGCGCCTGCGTATATCGATCCTGATCCGCGTCACCGAGCACGTCGACCGGATTTCCGTGGCTCCACGCCGCCGGGAGAAACGTATCGAACGCCTCGATCGATTCGTCCGAGAGCTGCGTGAGCTCGCCGCCGCCTTCGATCAGCGCGTCGGTAGCGAGGACGCCGGGACCCCCGGCATTCGTCAGGATGGTCAGCTTCTTTCCCTGCGGCCGCGGCTGTTTCGCGAGCACCTCGGCCATGTGGAAGAGATCCGATATCGTGTCGACGCGCAGCACGCCGGTTCGGCGGAACGCCGCGGAAAGCACGGCGTCGCTCCCGGCCAGCGTTCCGGTGTGCGAGGCGGCGGCCTTCGCGGCCTGCTCGGTGCGTCCGGCCTTGATGACGATGATCGGCTTCTCGCGCGCCACGTGCCGTGCGGCCGAAAGAAATGCGCGCGCATCGCCGATCGACTCCATGTAGACCAGGATGCTCTTCGTGTCCGGATCGTCCCCGAGATACGAAATGAGATCGCCCCATCCGACGTCGAGCATCGATCCGATCGAGACGAACGAGCTGAATCCGACGTTCTCGCGGAAGCTCCAGTCGAGAATGGCCGTCAGCAGGGCGCCGCTCTGGCTCACGAACGCGACGCTTCCGGGTCTCGCCATCCCGTTGGCGAACGTCGCGTTGAGTCCGGCAGCCGGCCGCATGACCCCCAGACAGTTCGGCCCGATAATCCGGAGGCGTCCCTTCCGGGCGATCTCGCGGATTTCCGTCTCGAGCCGCCGGCCTTCTTCGCCGATTTCTTTGAATCCGGCCGAGATAATAATGGCGCCGCGCACGCCGTTCTCGATGCATTCTCGAACGATGTCGGGGACGGTGGGCGCGGGCGTGGCGATCACGGCCAGATCCACGTCGTCGGGTATCTCGGTGATCGACGGATACGCCTTGATGCCGAGCACGCTGCGGCGGCTGATGCTCACCGGATAGACGGTCCCGCCGAACGGATTGGATATGAGATTCCAGAGCAGCGTGCGGCCGACGGTGCCCTGCCGTTCGGTCGCGCCGACGACCGCGACGCTTTTCGGCGAAAAAATGGCGTCGAGCGGACGATCATGCATCCGAAATAGATTATGCGACGGATCGACGAGCGTCCTGCTATCACTGGGCTGGGCGGCCATGGGCTCTCTAGATGATGTCGGTTTCTGGACCGGCTGCGGCGAGGTTGTTCTGATACGATCAGAACGTGGGTGTGTTTGTTCGCGCCGCTTCCGGGCACGTCCTAAGCAAAAAACGATCGGTCAATCCAGAACACTTAGCCGTCGGCGCGGCGCTGCTCTTTCGGGATCTTCGAGCACGCTG
Source organism: uncultured Rhodothermales bacterium (assembly GCA_964591285.1). Classification (GTDB taxonomy): domain Bacteria; phylum Bacteroidota; class Rhodothermia; order Rhodothermales; family VXPQ01; genus CAZQAS01. The sequence continues at coordinate 2,540 of CAZQAS010000128.1, read as the reverse complement.
CCGCTAATCGTTTGGGATGGGCAGGCCGCGCTGCCGC
>CAZQAS010000128.1:0-2403 GCA_964591285.1 uncultured Rhodothermales bacterium | reverse complement strand
GGATCTTCGAGCACGCTGCCGCTAATCGTTTGGGATGGGCAGGCCGCGCTGCCGCAGAAATGAGAGCTTGTCCCAGTAGCCGCGCTGAAACGCAATTTTCGAGTCGCGGACGTGGAAGAATCCGCATCCACGCAGCCCCAGCGGGTCGCGCCATTCGAGAATCGCCCACTCCCCATCTTCGAACAGATTCTCGACGATACACGTCATCTCTGCCTGCGCGAAGTCGTGCTCGAATTTGGCGAAGATCGCCTCACGGCCCGCGACGGGCGCTTCGGCCACCTGGTGGTTGACCGCGTCGGGGTGATAGAGTGCGGCGAGCCGCTCGACGTCGGCCGCGTTGAACGCTTCGATCCATTCTTCGACGACTTCCTTCGGGCGCATAAACGTGCTGAGCTGCCGGTGATTTGTGCTCTTCATCCCACGTCGTTGCTGATGGAGATGCATCTGCTCCCGTAGCAACCGAACGCGCGAACGTGAGGTTTCAAGCGATTTCAATCGCCCGAAGGAACACGTATCCTGTTCAGTCCGAAAGGAATCGAAGCACCTTTTTCGTCAACAGCTCGGGATTGGTGTGATGGGCGAGATGCTGCTGACCGGGAAGGATTACGACGTCGCTCTCCGGCAGGGCCGAGTCGACCAGCTCGACGGATTTCCGGTACATCTCCGGGCTATCCCCGCCGAGCAGGAGCATCGTGGGCAGCTTGAGGTCTGCAAATCGTTCCGCGTCGAAACGGTAGGTCTTCTCGGACGCCAGCTCTCGGGGGATGGTCCGCGCGAGCGGAATCCGGGATGGCCACAATGGCGTCCGGCGATATGCCTCCAGCTCGTGCTCGGGTATCGTCGCGGCTTCCCGCAGCAGCAGTTCCATCGCGGCCTCGAGATCATCGCGATCCACGAGCGCCTGGATCCGTTCGGCAACACCGGGCGGCGTCAAGGGCTCGCCGGTCGGGATCACCGGCTCATACAGAATCAGCCGGCTCACGTTGTCCGTCAGCAGCGCGGCTTCGAGGGCGCAGAGGCCGCCGAACGAATGCCCGAAGAGGACGACCGGCTCGCCGGCCTCCTTGCCGATCGCGTCCGCCACCGCAGCAACGTCTTCGGCTTCCCGCATCAGGTCGTAGTCGGGCGCATCACCGCTTTCGCCGCGGCCCCGCCGGTCCATGGCATGGACGCTGATCTGACGGTCGAACTGCGGCGACAGCGCCGACCAGCTCCGGTGATCGCCTGCCATGCCGTGTACGAAAAGCACCGGACGTCCCGATCCGATCTTTACATAACTGATCGCGGTGCCGTCTCGTGACGTGGCGAATTTCAGATCTTCCATAGCTGAATCGTCCACAGAATTAGGCGCAGGATGCTCAACCACAGGATCAGGTGCAGGATGCTCCGGCCTATCAGGTGCATTTCGGTGGCGAACGGCTCGATCCGCCCTCATGTGCAGCTGCGCGAGCTCCGCAAGAAAGCGATCCATCGAGATGATGTGCGGCCCATGGCCGGCGGGCATTTCGATGGCGCGCACGCGGGGAAGCTGAGCGGCGATCGCGTCGTGGACGCGGCGATAGAACGGGATCGTCCCCGTTCCGCTCACCATCAGGACGGGTCGATCGAAGGTGCGCAGCCGCGCCGGGTCGTCGCGGTGCGTAAGCAGATCATCCAGGCTGCGCAGGGACCGCCGATGCTCCACCCACACGGGCCAGTCAGGCAGCTCCATCGCTGAAATACCGGGCGGGATCAGGCCGGCCTTCCGCAAGAACTCTTTGAGATCGGACTCGGTGGGATCGTCGCTTATGTCAATCGCTTGCATTGCCTTCACGTCCGGGTCGTTCCTGCCGCCATCCGGCAGCACCCAGGCCGCGGGCGGCTCGATCAGTGTGAGCGTGCGGATGCGCTCTGGATGATTCAGCGCGAAGTCGAGCGCGATCAGCGCCCCGTACGACCATCCGACCACATCCAGCGGACTACGCCATCTGTTCTCACTGCCGCCGGCGTTGCCGTTGCTGCCGTCCGCGCCGTCGATAGCAGCGAGGCTGTCGAGAGACGCCGCCAGAGCAATGCTTTCCATCCTCGTGGAGTACCCCTCGGGCAGCGGGCGATTTTCGAGCCCGAGCTGCACGCTCAGGGGCTGGAGGCGAGCCACGGTGCGGGTCGAGGCGAGCTGTTCGGCGTGAGGCTCCCAGCTTTTCCAGCCGGTGAGTCCACCGCCGATGAGGACGAGCGGCTGCCCTTCACCGACGACCTTAGCCTGCATCTTGAGATCCCGCGCGGGATCGACGCCGTGCGCGGAGGTTTCCAGACCTGCGGCTTGCCTGGTGATGATCGTTTCCGTGCTGTTGATGGTTTCGGTGTTCTTGATCGTCTTCATGCCGACCTCATCGTTTGGATGGCTCGCGAGAGCCGGTGAAT
>CAZQAS010000127.1:9079-10487 GCA_964591285.1 uncultured Rhodothermales bacterium | reverse complement strand
CGCGATAGAGACTGGGGTCGCCCGCGCGGCCGCTCGCATCCCACGCGCCGGGTTCGGCGCTTCCGACCAGGACCGGGTTGACCGAATCGTCGATCGTCCAGTTGCGCAGATCAGGGGAGGTGGCGAATCCGACGAACTCCTCCGTCAGGCCATCGTGCACGCCGGAGGCGTTGAAAAACAGGTAGTACGTCCCGTCGTGGCGGACGACGTTCGGGTGCCAGATCGCATCGCGACGCCATCCGTCGCCGGCGGGTTCGATGATCGGGTTGTCGGGATGGCGCGACCAGTTCACCAGGTCGGGCGAGGTGGCGAGATTCATCGTCTTTCGACCGCCCTCGTAGCCCGACTCCGTCGTGCCGAAATAGAAGAGGTAGTAGAGGCCGTTCTCGTACCGCACGAACGGTCCGGTCGCACCCGCCTGATCCGGTGTGCCCGGTTGACCGCTCGCCTTGAAAATGGGGCTTCGCGCATCGCGCGACCACTGGAACAGATCGTCGCTCCACGCGAGTCCGATCCTTGGAGCACCCACCGAGCCATAGCCCCGGCGGTCGCGATGCCGCCAGTCATAGCCGGTGTACACCATGCCGTACCGGCCCGACAGCGAATCGTACCAGACCGCCGGCGACTCCACCATCCCCCCATCCCACGCGTCCGGTTCGCCCAGCGGCAACACCACGCCGCATTTGGTGAGGTCGGCTCCAGGAGGCAGATCCGTTTGTGCCGCCTGCTGCAGCCACGCGCCCGAACGGCAACCTGCGCCGAGCAACAGAGCGGGCACCATCACTATTATCAGTCTCGCGCTAAAAGCTCGGTGCATCGATGAGGACGGCTGGCTCATGAGTTAGATTTACCTGATTGCGGAATCGGATTTCCATGCCGCAATCTATACATCTCGCGTCAATTCACAGCTCAGCGGGTGGTGAGCTGAGGCCTACCTGGTGCAGAGGATATTCAGAGCCCCGGCGTCCTCATTTATCTGCCGACGAGGCAGCAAACGCACATCCTCTACATAGCTATTGATACAGGTAGTAGTTAGTTTGTGCCGGCGCCTCCCCCCGACGTGCTGCCAACGTGCCGGCCGTGAATGGCGCGATCTTCAGGCACCCACCATCTCCGTTCCGGTCACGCGTGTAGGTAGTCTCTTGGTCAGGCGCCCGTAGGTCAGGCGCCGATGTGCTCGAAGCTTTCGGCCCATCGGCCGCGCGACCAGATCCTACGCGGCAGCACCAGACCAACGGACGACACAATCAGTAGCCTTCCATCCTCATGCATCGTTTCAAAGATCCGCTGCTGCTTATCGCCGTGCTGGGTCTCGTCACCGCCTGGGGCGTTTCCCCCGATTGGGCCCGTTCAAAGAGCGATGAGACGTCGCTGCCGTCCCCAACGGCGAATGAGGCCCCCTCCCTGC
>CAZQAS010000127.1:0-8979 GCA_964591285.1 uncultured Rhodothermales bacterium | reverse complement strand
AAGAGCGATGAGACGTCGCTGCCGTCCCCAACGGCGAATGAGGCCCCCTCCCTGCCCTTCGAGCACCTGGGGCTCGGCGATGGCCTGACAACCGCCGCAGCAGGCCTCAACCGTATGCGGGCTAGGATCGAGACGGACGCCGCGCATCGCACGGCGACCTACACGAACCTGCCGCCCGGGGACTACCGATTTCACGGCAAGGCGGCCAATGCCGACGGCGTTTGGGACGAGGCGGGCACATCGGTGGCGCTCGCGATGCTCCCACCGGGATGGCGAATTTGGTGGGCGCACCTCATCTACGGCCTGGTGCTCGTCGGCGGCCTCTTTTCCATGGATCGCTTCCAGCGCGGGACGCTCCTCCGCAAGGAGCGCGAGCGCAACGAGCGGCTGGAGGAAGAGCGGCGTGAGCTGGTGCGGCTCGTCAAACTACGCACCGCTGAGCTGAAGCAGCGCGTCGAGGAGCTCTCCGTCATAAACAGCGTGCAGCGCGGCCTCGTCGCCGAGCTCGACATGCAGGCCATCTACGACCTCGTCGGCGACCGCATCCGCGAACTCTTCGACGCCCAGGTCGTCGTCATCCGCACCTTCGACCATGACGATGGGGTGGAGCACTTCCGCTACGCGATCGAGAAGGGCAAGCGCCTGTACCCGTCCACCCGACCGATCGACGCTTTCATTCGACACCTCATCGACCGGCGATCGCCGCTCCTCATTAACGAAGGGTTCGTCGAATACCTCCAGCCCTACACCGAGAAAGTCGTTACGGAAGGCGAAGTCCCGCAGTCTGCCCTCTTCGTTCCCATGATTGTGGGCGACACCGTGCGGGGCGACGTGAGTCTCCAGAACGTTGACCGCGAACACGCCTTCACAGAGAGCGATGTACGCTTGCTCTCGACACTCACGAACAGCATGAGCGTCGCGCTGGAGAACGCTCGTCTGTTCGACGAGACGACGCGGCTTCTCACGGAGACCGAGCAGCGCAACGCTGAGCTCGCGGTGATCAACAGCGTGCAGGAAGGACTCGTGGCCGAGCTCGAGATGCAGGCCATCTACGATCTCGTCGGCGAGCGCATCCGGGAGCTGTTCGATGCACAGGTTCTCGTCATCGCAACGATCGATACCGGGGCCGGTCTCGAGCACCACCGCTACAACATCGAAAAAGGAGAGCGGCGTTCTCCCGAACCGCGGCCGCTCGATCTCTTGCGCAAGCGCCTTATCGACGAGCGAACGGTCATCCACATAGAGCAGGACTTCACGGAGGCGCTTATCGAGATGGGATATGAGCGTCCGGAACCCGTGCCGGGCACTCGAATGCCCAAGACGGTGCTCTTCGTGCCGCTCGTCGTCGGGGAGGAGGTGCGGGGCTATGTGAGCCTGCAGAACGTAGACCGCGAGCATGCCTTCAGCGAGTCGGACGTGCGCCTGCTCACCACGCTGACCAACAGCATGAGCGTGGCCCTCGAGAACGCCCGCCTCTTCGACGAGACGCGGCAGCAGGCCATCGAGCTCGAGACCGTTAATAGGGTGAGCCGCGCACTCGTCGCACAGCTCGAGTTCGACGCGCTCGTCCGCCTGGTGGGCGAACAGATGCGCGAGACCTTCCAAGCCGATATCGTCTACCTCGCGCTGCTCGACCGAGAAGACGACATGATCAGCTTTCCATATGCTTTCGGAGACGACCTCGCGCCGATTGCCTACGGTGAGGGGCTGACGTCGCAAATCATTCGCACGCAGCAACCGCTCCTCATCAACCAGGACCTGCACGGGCGACACGAGGAGATGGGAATCGAGCAGATCGGCAAGCAGGCCGCTTCGTATCTCGGCGTACCGATCCTGGCCGGGGACGAGGCGCTTGGCGTCATCAGCGTGCAGAGCACCGAGTCCGAGAACCGGTTCGACGAGGATGACCTGCGCCTGCTCTCCACCATCGCTGCCAACGTGGGCGTGGCGCTCGGCAACGCCGAGGCCTATCGTACGCTGGAGAAGACGCTGGGCGAGTTGAAGTCCACTCAGCAGCAGCTCGTGCAGCAGGAGAAGCTGGCATCGCTCGGGCAGCTCACCGCCGGCATCGCCCATGAGATCAAGAACCCTCTCAACTTCATCACGGGCTTTGCCGAGGTGAACGAGGAGCTTGCTGAGGAGCTGCATCAGGAGTTGGCCAAGTACCCCGAAGCGCTCCGGCAGGTCGACGACCTGATCGTGGATCTAAAGCAGAACGCGGGCGTGATCAAGCAGCACGGCCGGAGAGCCGACGCGATCGTCCGCAGCATGATGGCGCACGCGCGCACGGGCAGCGGCGAGCGCGAGGTCGTCAGCTTCAACGACCTCATCGACGAGCACGTGGAGCTGGCCTACCACGGGAAGCGGGCGCAGGTGCCGGGCTTCCCGGCGGAGATCGAGCGCGATTACGGGGATGACGTCGGCGACGTGGAGCTCGTGCCGCAGGAGATCGGGCGCGTGGTCTTGAACCTGGTGACGAACGCCTTCGACGCGGTGGCCGACCACGCGGCCGACCAGAACGGACAGTACGTGCCGCAAGTCAAGGTCTCGACGCGGCGCACCGGCGGCGAGGTCGAACTCCGGGTCGAGGACAACGGCCCCGGCATTACCGAGGCCGTGCGCGATCGCATATTTGAGCCCTTCTTCACGACGAAGGCGTCCGGCAGTGGCACGGGCCTTGGCCTCTCGATGAGCTACGACATCGTGACGCAGAGCCACGGCGGCATCCTGGAGGTCGAGCAGGCGGCTAATGGGGGCGCCGCATTCGTCGTCAGACTGCCGGCACGCAAGGGATCGGCAGCGAAGATCTAACACATAACCTGTAGAACAAAGTAAGCAACGATGAGCCTGAAGGTACTGGTAGTAGACGACGAGCGGGACGTGCAGCTCCTCTTTCGGCAGCAGTTCCGGCGAGAGATTAAGCGCGGGGAGATCGAACTCCTTTTCGCGTTCAGTGGCGCAGAAGCACTTCAAGTCCTTGCCCAGCAGGGGCGGACGGACGTGGTGCTGGTGCTCTCGGACATAAACATGCCCGGGATGACGGGACTCGAACTGCTCTGCCGCATCAAGTCCGAGCCGCCGCCCGTGCCCGTGTGCATGATGACGGCCTACGGTAGCGACGAGCATCGCGATAAGGCGGCCGCCTGCAAGTGCGACGGCTATCTCACCAAACCATTAGACTTCAAAGCGCTCAGAGAGCGCATCTACGCGTTCGCCGGAGATGACGCCGGTCATTCCGAACCGGCTGCTCGGTAGGGCACTCTTCGCGAGTCGCGTTCCGGCCGCCGCACCGATGCACGGCGGCGGATGGCCCCGGCGGCGTAGAATCGCGGAGATGGCACATGGCGATCCCAATAGCTAAATAATCTGCTCCACAGCAATGGAAGAGGTCGTAGGCACGATGACGAGAGGTAGCTCAGCCAACGTGGAAGTGGATCGGCGGCATCGTGCAGAATTGGATCAATCGGGAGCGATCACAATTCTGGTGGTCGACGACGAACCCGACCTGGAGCTACTGATCCGCCAGCGTTTTCGCCGGGCGATACGGGGTGGACACTACGAATTTCTTTTTGCCGGCGACGGCTTAGAGGCGCTCGACCGGCTGGATGAGCACCCGGAGGTCGACCTCGTGCTCAGCGACATCAACATGCCGCGTATGGACGGCCTGCGCCTCCTTGGAAAGATCGCCGAGCTGGACAGGCTGCTCAAGGTGGTGATCGTCTCGGCCTACGGCGACATGTCGAACATCCGAATCGCGATGAATCGGGGCGCCTTCGACTTCGTAACCAAGCCGATCGACTTCAGCGACCTGGAGGCGACCATCGACAAAGCCCGGCGTGAAGTGGATCTCGTGCGCGGCGCCTTTGCTTCACGGAAGCAACTCACAGCTCTACAGCGCGAGCTCGAGATCGCCAGCCGTATCCAGCTCTCCTCGCTGCCGTCGTCCTTTCCCGCCTTCCCAGAGCGGGATGAGTTCGATCTCTTCGCCACCATGATGCCCGCCCGCGAAGTCGGCGGCGACTTCTATGACTTCTTCCTGATCGACGAGGATCGCCTGGGGTTCAGTCTGGGTGATGTCTCAGGGAAGGGCGTCGGAGCTGCCTTCTTCATGGCCGTGACGCAAACCATGGTGCGGGCCACCGCATTGCAGGGACTCGAGCCCGGCGCATGCATCACGCACGTCAACCGGGTGCTCTTTCCCACATCGGCCAGGCACATGTTCGTCACGCTGGTCTACGGCGTACTGGACGTGCGCACCGGCCGGCTCGACTACGTGCTGGCGGGTCACCCGCCCCCCTACCTCCTGCGAGACGGTTCGGTGGAGATACTCGAGCGGACCGGTGGTATCGGTCTATGCCTCCTGCCAGACTTCGCATTCGAAACACGGACGATGCAGTTGGAAACGGGCGACAGCGTGGTCCTCTTCAGCGATGGCGTCACCGAGGCCATGAACGCCGCGGGCGAGCAATTCTCGACGAGCCGGGTGACCGAGTGCCTGCGCCAGTGCAATGGCGCTTCTGCAGCGGAGCAGGTACGGGACATGCTGCGGGCGGTGGAGCGGTTCACCGGTGGAGGCTTGCAGGACGACGACATCACCCTTCTGGCGCTGAGCTACCAGGGCTGATTGTTCAGGTGCGCGATCCGGCGGATACCGACCCGGCGTCAGCACAAGAAGGTTTCGCCAATCAGAACCTCACATCGAATGTGTCTCCCGCATTTCGTCCTCAAGCCACGGCGAAAACGTCGGTGATCGGCTCGACGTCAGCACCGGCATCGATCCGGAGCCTATAGGTCCCCGTTTCGAGAGGGGGTAGTCGCAGACGCTGCCATTTGTCATCGTCGTGCTCCATCTCGAACGTGTGCGTTCTCTTCGCCCCCGTCTCAAGGTGCTCGAGCTCCGCCTGCATGGGATCGAATACGGCGTCGCAACGGGCGCGCGCTTCGAAGGGCTCCGACGTGCTGTATAGGTCTTCGAGATCGAGGATCAGCGGCTCGGGCGCCGCGGCCATGATGTTGGAAATATCGACGTCCTGCAGCGCCGCTCGTACGTGCACTCGTACCGGTACAAAATTTTGGAGACCGGCATGCGGGCACGACGCGAACATCTCATCACCATCTCCGCTGAGTTCGATCGGCGTCGCCGAGAGGCGAGGCACCGTCCCGTCGCCTCCCAGCATGTCCTGGTGTTGGTACGTGTAGATGGGTTCGACGCCGTCCTTCGTCCGCAAGGCGCTCTGATACGTCGGCTGGTACGTGCCCACGACGGGGACTAGCCGGAATTTAGCGTCCTGGTACGAGTCGGACGTCTTGTTCTCCTCCGCGGCTTGTGCGAGTTCGCGGTGGAACGCGATTCCATCGCGCGCCTTCTCCAGGTTCAGGCCGCCGATTTCACCCTCGTGCTCGGCCAAATCTTCCAGCCGTTGGAGGTCATCCTCCGACGTCCCCACGCACGGATAGATGGGGAGGAGCTGGTAGACGGATGGACAGGCCTGGACGAATTCGCTCAAGTCAAAGAGGGTAATTGGGCCGATTTTCTTACGCATCCCGTTCACGAGAAAATCGAGGGCTTTCACGGAGCCGCGATGGGGCGTCCCGAGCGTGATCAGCCACCGAGTATCTTTCCAGCCGCCGAGCTTCTCGATGTAATATCGAGCGACCAACCCGCCCATGGAGTGCGCGATGAAGATGAGCCGTACGTCACTTCCGTATTTGGAACGCCGGGCTTCCAGCCAACCGTCGGCTGCCTCCTTCAAACGGGCGGCCGAAAGCCGGTTGTCGAGGCGCCAATCGTACGGAAATTCGACGAAGTCCTCGCCCGGCGCGGATCTGAAGACCGACTGCACGTACTTCGAGAATGCTGAATAACCGTCGATCTTCCAGAGGAAGGGGATCAGGTGCGCATCCGCAAGCAGATGGCTCGCCTGCACCCCGTCCCCGTTTGACGAATCGCCCGACGGCATCAATTCTTTGATCGATCCACCGGCGGACGTCAGCGCTCGCATGCCCGCACCGATGCTTACATCCCAGAGCGTCTTGCCATTCTTCTTAAGCGCGCTGCCCATGATGCCGGGCAGGAGTACGATGATGTCCTTGTTCATGTCGATAGCGAACCATTTAGTGGAATCCGTAGAGCGTGAAACCCACCCAATTCCCGACGTGGACTCCAGCCTCAAGCATGTCCCGCTGGGCCTCGCGAAGAGCAAACATGGGCGTGCGGCCGGCGACGCGATGTGTGTGATAGCGGTGCACGAGTTTATGCGCAGCCCCGCCTTGCGCCTTCGGGATACTGACGAGAACGGTGCGGGCGCCTGCCTCGAGAAATCCGGCGGGGATCCCCAGGACCTCATCGGCTCGGAGCACAACGTCCTGTACCTCGCAGGGACGCCAGCCGGTGCTGCACGCGCTCAGGACGACGTCCCGAAAGGGCAGCCTCGAACGTGCGACTTCGGCGGCGTCCACCTTTGAATCCGACAGAAGCAGTCCCGAATTCATAGGCTCGGCGGGTATCATTACCCCGTGACAAGATACGTGCAGCATGTCGATCGCGCCTTCGATCTGATCTCCCAAGCGCCAGAATGCGGCTTCTGTGGCCGCGTCGTTGATTAACGGCTCCAATACGTGCGCGCCCGAGGCCTCGTACACGGAGCTGACGTCGGCGACTTCGTGCTCTACGCTCGCGAGGTCCTCGAGACCTGCGAGGTGCTTGTAGGACGCCACGCCGATGATGCCGACGGTTCGCGGTGGGCGTTCGTCGACGCTTGCTGCGAGAAGGCCCAGATTCGGTGATATCGCCACCGGAATCCGCTCGAACAGGCGGCCATCCTCGTACGTCAGCCCTGCCCACGGCACGAGATGCAGCACACCGTGCGGGATGATCACGAGGCTCTCCTGATTCAAAGCGTCGCCTAGCAGATCCGGCGGTATCAGATCGTCGACCGAGACGCCGTAGAAGTCAGAAAAGTCGTTCTTGAAGGGATCGTAGTGGGATTTCTGCAGGTTGAGGGCAAAGTCGGCGAGGTCCTCCGAAAGCTTCTCTTCGATCGCAATGCGGCCTCCGCGGAGGCCGTTGCCGGTTACGAGGATGGCGGTCAGATTGGGAGGATCATAGTAGAGCGTGAGCGCCGCCTGTGCGCGCTCGGCAAGCCGCTCCTGCAGGTGCGCCAGATCAGGCACGACGGGCTCGGAAAGCGTATGCCACCGAGGATCAGAAATACGGATCCTCTCGAGAAGATCGCCGCGCGTCTGCAGCAGATCGCGACGTTTTCTGCGACTGTCTCGATCCCCACTGCTGTAAATCTGATACTCGAGTGCGTCCAGGGAACGTGTGACCTCTTCAAACTGAACGGCGAGCCCGTCCTCGGCCGTCTCGTCCTGAGGCGGCGTGCTGAGTACGGCCGCGAGCGTTCGAGACTTGAGACTCTCCAAGAACCGGCAGCAGTCTTCTAGCGCTCCCGCATCGAGGGCCGCGCCGATCGCTTCGCGATAGAGGGGCTCCTTGTCCTCCAGGAAGGTACTGTCGAGACGATAGCCGAGCGGCGCTCGGCGGAGATTCATCACGGTCTCTATCGCCTCGCGGTACCGATCGAGTGCTCCGGGGCGATCGTCCGCCGCGTTTCGTATCTGGGCCTCGAGCCATTGAGACCGCCAGAGAGCGTCCGGATCGAAATAGGAACCCGTGAGATCCGCCACGCTCTCTTGCACTCGTGACAGCGCCACTTCGGTCCGACCGAGCTTGAAGAGGCATTCCGCCTGGGAGCGTCTGAGCACGCCTCTCTTGGGCCGAAATGCAGCCGTTTCAAACGTCGGCTCCAGTCGCTCGAGTCGGCGCAGAGCAGCGGAATACTCCTCCCGACCGACCATGATTTGCGCGAGCTGCCACTCGATCGCTTCACCCACGCCCAGATCTCGGTAGTCGGGCAGTACCTGGTTGAAGGCTTGCTCGGCGAGCTCCCAGTCCCGACGGGCGCGTGTGATCAGACCGCGATAGTACACGACCTCCGTCGCCGCTCTGTACAAATTCGCACTTCGCTCCGCGGTGCCCGGATCACCGTGGCCCTGCATGATGCTCGACATCGACGAGAGAAGATCGCTCAGCACATCTTTCTTCGTTGGACGTCCCTTCTCGAGCGCAGGCTGCAGGAGACGCTCGACTCTGGTTACTTCCTCATCCGCGCGCTGAAAATCGCCAAGCCACTGCAGCACGTCGGCAAGGTCGAGCGTAACGCGGGCGAGGGCGACGTAATCGCCCTCCTCTCGGATGACGTCCCGGGCGTCCATCAAAGCGCTGATGGCGGCATTGAATCGTCCCTGCAGGATGAGCGAAGCGGCACGGGCGCGCTTCGTGTCGGCACTGCCCGATGCTCCGAGATGATCGTGCGAGATGCGGCTCGCTTCGTCGCGCGATGCCTCGGCCTCTTCGGATCGCCCCAGTGCTTCCAGCACGTCCGCGAACGTCATCAGGACGTTCACAAACGTTCGAGCAGTCGGCTGAATCTCATACGGCGACTCCGGATGGCGTTGGTTGTAGGCAAGAAGTAACTCGATGTGCTCTCGTGCCAGGTCCCGATAGGCCTCAAAAGCCTCACTCGCTCGAACGTAGTCACCCGACGCTTTTTGCCTTTCCGCCTGCAAATAGAGTCCCCCCATTTGCACCATTTGCCGGCCGGCGGTGAGAATATCCGTGTATTGATCATTCATCTCGGAAACGAATGGATTACGCCCTGAATGGCACACAGCCGTTTGTCGGCCGAAATCAAAAATACCTGCTTGTCACGCACATGTTGATGGCCACAACGTGCACAGCCGAATGCGGCACAGGCGGCGATACTGACCGGATACGTTTGGAGTATACAAGTGGAGATTACGCATCCCGGTGGCTGAGTGCCTGATTATATTCGCGATGTGCGAGAACATTGATCGCGAGTGCGCCGAGTTTAAGGACTTCCTGCGCCAGCTTCATACCTCATTTCCTGATTTCCG
>CAZQAS010000126.1:0-10494 GCA_964591285.1 uncultured Rhodothermales bacterium | reverse complement strand
AGTTTGAGCTCGTCTCCGACGAGTACGCGGACATCGACGTCGGCCGCCGAAGCGTGCCGATCTTTACCGACGTAGACGCAGATGGCGATCTGGACATGATCCTTGGATCGGAAACGGAAGGACTCGTGCTCTTACGGAATTCGGGTACCCCTTCGGAGCCGGCATTCGAGCATGAGCGATCGATCGACGTCGACGTGCCGCCTGTGTCGGTACCTGTACTCGGGGACATCGATCAAGACGGCGTCGACGAGCTGATCGTCGGCGGGCTCAGCGGTGGACTCTACCTTTTTGAAGAGTAGGCATGCGCGAATTCATTTCGTTTGCAGAAGCGCAGCGCACGGTTCTCGAAGCCGTCGGCCGCGTTGAGACGGAGCGGGTATCCCTCGACGACGCTCTCGAACGTACACTCGCTGAAGACGTCACAGCCCGCGAGAACATCCCGCCGTTCGACAATTCGGCGATGGACGGGTATGCATTGAGATCTGAGGACGTTGACGGCGTCGGTACGGTGCTCCCGTGTGTAGGCGAGGTCGCCGCCGGGAGCGACGGCAAGATCGAGGTGGAGGCGCACACATGCGTTTCCATCATGACCGGCGCTCCAATTCCGAAGGGTGCAGATACCGTTGTTCCGATAGAGCAGACGGAACGCCAGGATCTGGGCGTTCGCTTTGACGTGACGCCCTCGGCTGGGGACAACGTGCGTCGCGCAGGAGAAGATCTTCGCACCGGAGAACGCGTGATCGAGTCCGGATTGGTCATCAAACCGGGGGCTATTGCCGTTCTTGCTTCGCTCGGCTTTGCGGAGGTAACGGTGGCCAAGCAACCGGTCGCGGCCGTCGTAGCTACGGGCAGCGAACTCGTAGACGTATCCGAGCAGCCCGGGCCTGGACAGATTCGCGACTCTAACGGTCCGGCGCTCCGTGCGCTCGTACGGTCGGCGGGCGGACGCGTTCTTGGGCCCTGGAGGGCAAGAGATGAGCGTGCGGAGATTCGAGCGTGTCTGGAGCGCGCCCTCGAGGCGGACCTCGTCGTCATCTCCGGAGGCGTATCGGTAGGTGAATACGATCTCGTGAAGGACGAGCTTGATGCGCTCGGGATGGAGCTACTGTTCTGGAAGGTGCGCCAGCGGCCGGGAAAGCCGCTTGCCTTCGGTTTGATCGACGGGACGCCGATCTTCGGGCTGCCGGGGAATCCGGTCTCGTCTGCCGTCAGTTTTCACGAGTACGTACGCCCCGCCCTCGCGAAGATGCAGGGGCGTTCGGTGGTGCGTACACCGCCGGCAACGGGCGTGCTCTCAGCGCCGCTGCGAAAAGTGAAGGGCCTTCACTATTTTGCCCGCGGCTTCGGGCGCTGGTCGAATGGAAGGCTCGTGATTGATCCTGCAGAACATCAAGGGTCCCACGTGGCGACCTCCCTGCTGCGCGCGAACGGGCTCATTCATCTACCCGAAGACCTCGATGAGGCCCCCGCCGGGCTTGAGGTTCAATTCGAGTATTTGGACTGATCGTGACCGGACAGTGGTCATCCTCCGATCAGAATCATGGGTCGGTTCTCAAGATCCACGAGCTGGTGTAGGCCGGCATGGGCCTTCTTTTTCCGCCGTACGGCGTTTTCGATAGCCTCCATCAGCTCGTCGTCCCCAGCCTCGGCGCGAATCAGGTCCCGCAGGCTGACCTCCGCATTCCCGAACAGGCATACCTTGAGGGCGCCGTCGGCGGTGAGTCGAAGCCGGTTGCATGAGCTGCAAAACTCGTCGGACATGGATGTGATGAACCCGACACGGCCTCGAAATCCCGGTACTTGATACGTCTTCGACGTGTCGGTCGGCCCATCCTCACACCGAATGAGCGTAAACCGGTCTTCGAGGAGCTCGAGTATCTCCGCGTACGGGATGAATTTGGCATCATTCCAGCCGTTTCCCTGAAAGGGCATGTACTCGATGAAACGAACTTCGATAGGGCGTTCTTCCGTCAATGCCACAAACGCCTCCAGCTCGTCGTCATTGATTCCGCGCATCACGACGCAGTTCACCTTCACGGGATCGTATCCGAGCCGGACGGCGTCTTCGATCGCATCGATCACGCGCTCGAAGCCCCTGCGGCGGGTGATCTGCTCGAATTTGTGTGCGTCCAGCGTGTCGAGGCTGATGTTGAGCAGATTTACGCCCGCCGCATGGAGCCGGGAAAGCTTCTTCGGCAGCAGCAGCCCGTTCGTAGTGATCGCGAGCGTCTCGACCCCGGGAATTCGGCCGATTCGTTCGACGAGGAGCTCGACGTCCTTCCGAACGAGGGGTTCGCCGCCCGTCAGACGAATCTTGTTGACGCCGGCGTTCACGAAGAGCTTCGCCAGGCGCTCGATCTCCTCGAACGATAGGATGTGACTCTTCGGCGAGAGCTCTACGCCCGCCTCCGGCATGCAGTAGGTGCATCGGAGGTTGCATCGCTCCGTCAGAGAGATCCGCAGATACGTGTGCACGCGTCCGAAGGTGTCAACGAGCATTGGAGAACTCTCGCGGGGAGGTAGAAAAATCGAACGGATGGATGCGGTCGGCAGGACGGCGGTGCACGGCATCCGGAACGTGTAGTATACGTCTGATACGAAATGGATCCACTTCGCTCCGGCACCCGCTATGAGTCCGCGCCGCTGCGGCGGGTATTACATCGATCGCAAAACTTTGCGTCCCGGTGCTTGTTGCGAACTTGTAGGCACGGTGGAATTAAATTTTTTCGGGAATGAGTACTCGAACGAAGAGAGTCTCTGCCCGCATTGCGCTCAACGAGCTGAGCGATGAAGAACTCATGCGGCAGCTACAGGAGGGCGTCGAGGCGGCGTTCAACCTGCTCGTGGAACGCTATCGTGAACGCCTCGCCTCGTATCTATATCACTTCCTTCATGACGACGCGCTCACGGAGGATCTCCTACAGGAGACTTTTCTGCGGGTGTTTCGAAACCGCCACTCCTACGAACCGATCGCGAAGTTCTCGACCTGGCTCTATACGATTGCCGGTAATCTGGCCCGCTCCGAGTACAGGCGGCGGAAGCGGCATCGGACGCACTCCATCTACTCACAGGGCGAGGATGGTGAGTATGAGATGCCGATTCCAACAGAGAACCTCGCTCCGGACCGGTTCGCCGAACGAGGCATCCACAGCCGGCGCATTCACGAGGCACTCGATCGGTTATCCGACGACTTTCGCGAAGTGATCGTGCTCAGAGACATCCAGAACTTGAGCTACGAGGAGATCACGGAAATCACTGGGCTTCCCATGGGGACCGTGAAGAGTCGCATAAACCGGGCGCGAACCAAGCTGCAGGATATGCTGAAGGACGTCTACGTCGCAGAGGAGGATTGACCATCTTAGATGACTACCGGTCCACTCTCGTTTCGATGTGGACGGCAACCTCCTGCTCCTCGTTATCGGGCCATCGACCACGGCTTGGCAGCACCAGCCCGGAGGTCACGGTCGTTGGCTCCGTAATCCCTGAAATATCGATGGAGTCGGTGACGACCGGTTCTCGCGGTGCATCGCCGGGCATCAGCACGTCGACGCTGTCCGGATCGATCGCGACGCCCGCGAGCACGACGGAATCAGGAAGGGCACCGCTCATCCGGATCTGAACCGGTAGGCTCACTTCCTCCAGGCGCTCGGCCTCAACGAGGACGATGTCCGGCTCGGCATCGTAGAGTTCCATATCCGGCGGAAGGGCGAGTAGGTCCTCTCCGACTACAAACTCGTTCATCCCATCGTGGATGTCGCTCAGATCAAGCGAGACGGCAAGTCCCGTACGGTCGACCATTTGAAAAGCCGCTTGGGGTCCGGACAGCGTCACCCGCACCTCCGACGGGGACGGCTCCGCCAGCGACCAGTCCGTGGGGAGATTCCTGAGCTCGACCGGCGCGGTAAGCGTACGATATACCAGACCGGGCTCGAATACGAAGAGAAACCAGGCGAGCATCGCAAGACTGACGGAGAGCGCGGCCGTACGGAATTTCTTGCGACTCCACCACGTGAATGATTGCTCGCGCGGCGTCTCGTAGTGCGTCCGCCAGAACGTCTCCAGCCGACCCTTCAGGTCGCTTGCCGATTCTACCGGGACCAATCGATTGTCATACGCCACGCTGGTTGTCCCCCGCTCCTCCGAGACGACGATCACGAACGCATCGCAGGCCTCGGCGAGTCCGAGCGCAGCACTGTGCCGCGTGCCATGCTCACCCACCTCGTTTAAATTCTTGGAAAGGGGCAAGTGAGCGCCGAAGCGGGTAATTCGGCTTCCCTCCATGAGCACGGCGCCATCGTGGGCCGGGGACGACGGATTGAACAGGCTGTACAGGAGCGGCAAGCTGACCCTACCGCCGTGCTGCACGCCACCGTCGATGAGCCGCTCCCACTCCTCGCGGCCGCGAATGGCGATCAGCGCTCCGGTCTTCGACTCCGCCATGCCTTCGGCCGCCTGCACCAAGGTGTCGATGGTGTGCCCGTCGGTCGGTACGCCGATCCGCCCGCGAGTAATCCAGATGCCGATCCGCTCGACGAGCCTTCGAATGTCGGCCTGGAATACGATCACGACGGCCAACAATATGACGATGAACAGTCCTCGGAAGACCAGTTCTACCATGTAGAGGCGCAGCAGCCGCGCTGCGACGTAGAGCCCCACGAACGCCGAAACGGCAACGAGCATGTTGCGCGAGAGCTGTTCGCGCAGCCATCCGAGCACTACGAAGAACACGGCCGAGACCAGGAGGACGTCCAGAAGGTCTCGCAGGCCGAAACTTCGTACGAAGTCCTGACCGAACTCCTGGAGAATCTCGAGCATGGAAAGGATAGTAATGGCGGCAGGAAGCGTACACTCACGCGCTCAGGTGAAGAGTACAAATACGAAGGGACACCGACAGCCCTCCGGACAGTTCTTAACGTTGTAGGTATATTGTGTCCTGCATCTTCACGTGTCGGCCGCTGCGGCCGAGCGTTTGTCAACTTTCGTAAGCGCCGCCGGATTCGTTAACATCTAGCCACACTCCGCATGAAACGCACCTGCTTTCTCCTTCTGGTTCTGCTCGTGGTGGGCAGTCAACGTGCCGAAGGACAGCTTCGGTCAACCAACTTCGGCACGTCGGTACTGGTCACGGCTGACCGGATACTAGTCGGTGAGCCGAACAACAGCTACCGCCCCGGGACCGTTTACGTTTACGCGAAAAACGGCGACGGCATCTGGCGTGATGCGGATCGGCTCACGGCGTCCAATGCCGCTTTTTACGACGGTTTCGGAAGCAGCCTGGCGGCGTCCCAAGACCGTCTGGTCGTCGCGGCACTTCGACAGAACGATGGGAGAGGCGGTGCCTATGTGTTTGAGCGTCGCGACCAATCCTGGTCAGAGGCGGCTCGCCTCGTGGCACCGGAGGCCA
This sequence comes from uncultured Rhodothermales bacterium, assembly GCA_964591285.1. Classification (GTDB taxonomy): domain Bacteria; phylum Bacteroidota; class Rhodothermia; order Rhodothermales; family VXPQ01; genus CAZQAS01. The sequence goes on along the minus strand of CAZQAS010000126.1, from coordinate 5,090 downwards.
CGACGGAGGAGAAACTCGGTACCGCCGTCGCGATCGAGGGGGATCTCATAGCGATCGGTGCCCCTGCAACGACTCGATACGGTCGGCTGACGCCGTCCACGAAGCCGGGGGCCGTGTACCTTTTTCGGTGGGATCCGGATTCCGAGCGCTGGTTGGAAGAGGTCCGACTGCAGGGGAGTGATGCACAAGTCGGGGCCACCTTCGGCGCCGCCGTAGCAATCTCCGATGGCCGCATTTTTGTGGGTGCGCCCCGGCAAGATGGGCGAACGGGAGCGGTCTACGTGTTCGAGCACTCCGGCGAAGAATGGACGGAGGCGCAGATGCTTACCTCCGAGCTGCTCGGCGGTCGACCGGCCTTCGGCTCGTCCCTCGCCATCCGGAATGGAGCGCTCTACGTCGGCGCACCGCTCCACAACGGAGGTGTAGGGGCGATAAGCGTCCTTCGGCAGAATGCTGCATCGGGATCGTGGTCGGAGGAGCGGATCGTGACGCCATCGGACAAGCCTGCGGCTGCCTACTTCGGGGCTGCCCTTGCGTTCTCCGGCGAGACGCTGCTGGCCGGTTCGCCTACCGCGGCAAGTGCGCGCGGCGCCGTGTATGAGTATGATCCGCAGACGAATCAATCCGAGCGTATCGACCCCCAGGACGCCAGCGATGGATCCTATTTCGGCTACGCCGTCTCCGCACTCGGTGACGTGGCCGTCGCCGCCGTGCCGCAGGGAGAAGGATTGGAAGGGGTGGCGGCCGTGCTTGAGAGAATCGGCGGAGATTGGGAGGTTCGCGCCACGCTGCGCGGCGAGGACGCGGGTCTGGACCCCATTACGGGAACGGAGGAGATCTGTAGCGACGGAAAGGCCGCTCTGTTCGATTGCGACCGCGTCGACCTGCTTTCTTTCCTCCCCGTCAGGAATCTTGGCGGCGGACGAGGAACAGAGATGAATGATCTGTGGGGATGGACCGACGAGGAGACCGGACGTGAGTACGTGATTGCGGGCCGTACGGACGGCACGGCTTTCGTTGATATCACCCATCCGACAAACCCCGTCTATCTCGGCGACCTGCCGCTTACCCGCGGTGCGCAGCCAACCGTGTGGCGGGACATGAAGGTGTACGACAACCATGCGTTCATCGTCGCCGACGGAACGCGCAACCACGGGATGCAGGTGTTCGATCTGCGCCGCCTCCGGGACGTGAGCGAGCCACCGGTTCGGTTCACCGAAACGGCCATATACGAGGGCCTCCACAATGCCCACAACGTCGCCATTAATGAGGAAACAGGGTTTGCCTACGCCGTAGGCAGCGATAGATGCGGCGGCGGACTCCACATGGTGGACATCCGAGATCCGCAGAATCCCACTTTTGCGGGGTGCTTTACGCATCACGAGGCCGGCGGCGGCTCCACGCACGATACGCAGTGCGTCGTCTATCGCGGTCCGGATGCATCGTATCAGGGCCGCGAAATCTGTTTGAGCTCAAATGGATCGTCATTCAGTATCGCCGACGTGACGGATAAGGAACAGCCGGCGGGCATTTCCGCAACGTCCTTTCCGAATCACGCCTACATCCATCAGGGTTGGCTCACGGACGACCACCGGTACTTCTTCATGAACGACGAGCTCGACGAGTACGTCGGGAATGTCGACGAGACCAGGACGCTCATCTGGGACGTCTCCGACCTGGACGACCCGCAGCTTGTCAAGGAGTACTTTTTCGGTTCCACGTCGGCCGATCACAATCTCTACATCGACGGGAACTACATGTATCAATCGAACTACCTCAGCGGTCTGCACGTCCACGACGTGAGCGATCCGGAGCAGCCGCGCCAGATCGCGCATTTTGATACGGTGCCCGTCGGCGAGAACTCGACGCGCCTGGACGGAAGCTGGAGCAACTATCCCTATTTCGAAAGCGGCGTCGTGCCCGTATCGAGCAAAGAAGAGGGGCTCTTCCTGCTTCGCGTGCGGCAGGAAGCAGGGCTGTAGGCCGAACGGGGGATCGTGCGCAGAGGCAGACCCTGCGGCTGAGGCAACGGTCGGGATCAGTCCGGTATTCGGATGGGCACGGGGAAGGATCGGCCGCGGATCCAGAAGCGTAGCATGCCGGCGCGTGCTCCCGCCAGCGTCGTGTCGGTCTCGGCACCGCGTACCTGCCATTTTTCATGCCATGGCATCGAGAGATAATCCTGCCAGGAGATTGAATAGGTGTCGCCGGAGGCGCCCTGCCAACTCAAGGAGTCGGGATTGGGAAGATTTCCGGCCGGACTCCGGATGCTGTAGAAGGTGCTCACGAACCGCTGAAGCGACGGGCGGCTGATCTGCATCGCTTCGGGCGGGTGATAGTCGATCACGCTCGGCGCCTCGTCGTATTCGGATCGCGGCCATCCCAGCCTGACGAACGTCGCGCCCAGCCATATCGGAATGGTGACTCCGGGCGTTCGATTATATGACGTATTTGACGGCCATGGCGTGGTTTTACCGGTGACGAGATCCTTGCGGATGTACGGATAGTTGCCGCTGTAACACCAGCTCCCCCAGATGGTTTGCGCGCCGTCCTGACGTAGCTGGGCAATCAGGCTTAGAGTCGGGCCGTCGAACAGACTGCCGTCGTCGAGGCGCGTGTAGGTATGATGCTGCCAGTAGCCGTCGTCCTCCTCCCAGTAACCGTGACCGAAGACCATCACGTGTCGTCCGAGCCAGAGTACGCGTCCGTCGACGTAAGACGACTCGATGGGCGTAACTCGTGCGGCGACAAGTATCCAGAACAGCAGGTTCACTCCGGCCAGCAGCAAGAAAAGCTGTCCGGCGGCCCCGAGGACGACGCTCCGCCGCGTGACCTGACGCCAATCTCCCATCCTCACACTCCTCCTTTCATTCCATCCTCCGGCGTCGTGACGTGACTGGAGTATTAACTCCCAACGTCGCCGGCGAGGTGTCACTGCAGCGTAATGATCCTGTCCGAAGCTCGTAACGTCGGCTGTGCGATCAGGCGCCCGTCCTCCGACCGGTGCGTATGCATGCGGTTGGTTGAGACGGTTGCTGGGCGGCGGCAGCGCGTCCTTTCCGCACACTAGACATTTGAATACGAGGCTAATCTGAATTATAATTGAAACGGTCCACATGAAATCGAACAAGTTCAGGCCGCCTCCGGCCTTCCGTCTTGCCACCGCGACGCACCATGAGGTCCATCATGCCGACGACGCTACGACGCACGCTGCCCGTTTCCATCCTGCTCCTGCTTCTCGGGACCGCTGCGCATCAGCCGGCCCTGGCTCAGGAGGTGGGCGGGCCCTACACGGAAGACGAGAACACCATCGTGCTGCTGCACTTCGACGGTGATCTGTCGAACAGTTCGGATGCCTTCGACATCGCCGATCCGATCGGGAGCGGCCAGCTTGCAGATGCAGAAACGGACGCGAATGATTTCATCACCGATTCGCGGCTTCCATCCGCGCTAGGGCAGCAGGTCTTCGTCAATAACCAATCATCGATCGACTCAACCTATATCTCGATTCCCGATACGGCGGATCTCGATCTGACCGGCGATTGGACCATGGAGTACTGGGTCAACATCTTCTCCTACGGCACGAGTAATGAGGACCACAATTTCCACCCGCGTGTGCTGATGAAGCGGGGTAACCTCGAGGACGATCCGAGCATCGTCGAGGCCAATTTCTGGAATAACATGAACGGCAACGTCGAGAACTTCATCACGGGGTATCACACGCATGACGGCAATGTGAACATCGGATCGCCGTCGGGAATGTTCGAGCCGAACAACTGGTATCACGTCGCTTTTATTCGCGACACGACGAAGCAGTACATCGCTCAGCTCATCCACCGGGTCGACAACGAGACGAACGAGCTTGAGCTCATCCACTTTCAGACAGAATCCTTCGGCGGCATAACCGCACCTCCGGTCACGAATGACGGATCTCTTTTCATTGGCGGATTTCCGGACATCGCCTCGTCCTGGCTAAACGGTGCGCTCGATGAGCTTCGCATCAGCAACGTCGTCCGAAATTTCGAGGCACCGCCGATCGTGAGTTCTTCGGATCTGCCCAATCAAGAGCCCGGCAGCGGTCCTTACGACATCGTGGCCGACGTGACCACGCTGGGCGACGCGACATTGACCGACGTCACGCTGTACTACGACCTCGGTTCGGGATTCCAGAGCGTAGCGATGACGCCGAACGACACGGCCTACGCGGCGCAGATCCCCGATCAGCCCGCCGGCACGACGGTGCTTTACTACGTCTCAGCCACAACCGACCAGGACCTCACCGCCACCGCGCCGGCCTCACCCGTTGACACCGATACGCCGGAAAATTTCTTTGACTTCGCCATCGTGGAGCCGGAGAGTCAGGTGCTGCACCTGACCTTCGAGGAGGGCAGTGGGACGCCCGTGGACCATTCCGCGATGGGCCACGACGTGCAGGTTTTCGGAAACCAGCCGCCGACATACTCGACCGACGCGGTGGAAGGCGATTACTCCCTGCAGTTCTCCGCCGGCGACTCGAGCTACCTCATGATCGACCCGTCGCCCGGACTGGCGAGCGAGGAGTTTACGATCGATTTCTGGTTCAACGTCGATTCGGTGACGACCGGCGGACGGTATATCGTCAAACAAGGCGGTGAGGGCGTAACCAATGAGCCGTTCCACGTCAACTATAAGATCTTCACCTTCGGCAGCGACCAGTCGATTCGTGCCGCCTCGTGGCAGAACGGCGGGGGCCTGAACGGAGGGCAGCTCGATCCGGACGTGGTGCCGGAGACCGGTCAGTGGTATCGTGCCGTCTACTACATGAGTGCGGACACGGCTTACTTCCAGATGCGGACGGAAGCCGGCGCCGTGGCAGCGGAGGCCGGATACTCGAGCGACGCACTCCCGGGTACGGCGACGAACGGGCCGTTCTTTATCGGCTTCGCCACGGAACCGGGCTCGAATTATTTCATCGGCAAGATGGATGACATCAAGATTTACAACTATCCCGTCGAGCCGGAGGGCGTGAGCGTCGAGGGGGTCACGAAGTACGTCGGCACGCAAGCGGACGACGACGCCCCCTACGCCGTCTCGGTGGACGTGAGCGGCGG
>CAZQAS010000125.1:0-10634 GCA_964591285.1 uncultured Rhodothermales bacterium | reverse complement strand
CCATCGATCCAGTCGGCGAGATAGAGTGCTCCGTCGGGACCGAAATCCATCCCCACCGTGAGAATCCCACCGACGGCCATACTGTCGTCGGCCAGCTCGAAGCCCGCCCCTTTCTCCTCCAGGCGGAATGCGTAGACGTGCGTGGTGGCCGGCTCGCCGGTGTACTCGGAAATGAAGAAGTAATCCTGCCAGGTCGAGTTCAGTGCCGTTCCGGGGTTGTAGGCCATCCCGGCAGGGCCGGCGTGATAGTTCGCGATCGGCGGGAGGATGTAAGCGGCCTGATCCTCGAAGTGGGGCTTGAAGAGCTCCTCATCCATCCACACCTTGTAATCATTGTTTCGCGGATCGGTGTACTTGCCGAACTGCCAGTTCGTGCGCCATCCGCTGTCGGATCCTTCGACGATGTAGACGACCCGCTCCTCCTCGCCCGGGTGGTCGCCGTCGTTGTCGACGCTGATCAGATTGCCGAGCTCGTCGAACTCGAATTCGTGTGTGTTACGGAGGCCGGTGGCGAAGACCTCGAAGCCGCTGCCGTCCGGGAAGGAGCGGAAGATCGCGCCCTCGTTCGGGTTGATCCACCGGCGGCCGTCGGGCCCCTCCACGTTGTAGCCCATGTCGCCGACCGACCAATAGATGCGCCCGTCGGGGCCGACGGTGACCCCGGACATGCCGTGGCCGAAGAAGCCGGGATGCACGCCGTAGCCCGTGCTGATCGCCGACATGCCATCGGCGCGTCCGCTGGCGGCGTCCTCCAGCAGCCAGAGGTCGGGAGCGGCGGAGATGTAGATGTCGCCATCATGCACGAGCAATCCCCCGGCGACGTCCGCGACGGGGCGGTTGAAATTCTCGACGAGGACTTGTGCACGATCGGCGACACCGTCGCCGTCTACGTCCATGATCGTATACAGGCGGTCTTTGTTGACCGTCAGATCGCGCCAATCGCGCGAGCCGTCTTCATTGTGGTCGGGAAGCCACGTGTTCTCGTCGCTGCGCTCGGGGGCGAGCTCCTGCTTGAGGAAGTTCTCGTGATCCTCGACGGTGCGGAGGGTGAGCGCGACGGTGGTCCAGGTCGGATGGCCGCGGATGTCGAGCAGCCCGCCGGAGCGGCTGGATCCCGTGACGAAGAGATTGCCCCTGTGGTCGATGTCGATCGCGATCGGATCTTCGAGAACCTGTTCGGTAGCCCAGAGGTCGATCGTGAGGCCTTCGGCGGTCGATTTATCGACCTGCTGTTCGATCTCAGCGGCACGGGCGGCGGCTTGCGCCGGATTCAGGATGATGGGGTCTCGCGGCTCGACGTCGACGGGATCACTGAGATCGGTGGTATCGCTTGCCTCGCGGGAGGACTGGCACGAGAGCCATGTCAGTGAGAGGAAAAGAACCAGCAAGGAAAGACGAGGCTTCATACGATCTGCACGCGAAGGTTCATCGGAAGGCAGGACTTTTGCAGTTATAAGGAGATGTGACGTGCACGCGCGGCGAGAGAACGTTCCGCAATGACCCTACGGTACCAACCGGCTCGCTTTTTCACAAGGACGATCGGCCGACCACGGAACTCCGGAACGGTTTTCGCCATCGTCATTCACAGAACATTCTTCGGTGTAAGTGCGTAATTCACAGGGCCTTATATGATGTAACAGAAATGTCACTCTAGAGGCCGTACCTTTTATGGCCGGGTCGTAGGTACCCGGCGACTCATGCGGCCGCCTCTTTCCTGCGGTCTTCTGAACGTAGTACACCACCAAATTCAGTTGAGGAAATGCGACGACCACAAGCACTCATTGGCACCGTTCTGGCGCTCGTCCTATTCGTACTGCCGGTAGAGGCAGCGAATTACAACGTAGACGTCTCCCTGCGCGGATCGCCCACGTCAATGATGCGGCAGAACGACGTGGCTAAGGAGCTCGGCTATTCCTTCGTCGAGAGTCCCGCACAGCTGTCCGAGCTTGTCGAGGAAGGGAAATTCGTGCGACTGCCCGGCAATGCGTACTACCGCGTAAACGACGGCGTCTCCTATCCGTTCGCGCGTCCCGAGGTGCGGCTTTTCGTTGAGCGGCTAGCAGAGCAGTACTACGAGGGCACCGGCGAGCAGCTGGTCGTAACGAGCCTCACGCGCCCGAAATCCAACCAGCCGCGCAATTCGCACGAGCTCTCCGTACATCCGGCCGGGATCGCGATCGATCTGCGCATCAGTGACAAGCACCTCTCGCGGGCATGGTTGGAGGCGGTCCTGCTCAAGCTGGAGAAAAGCGACGTCCTCGACATCACTCGGGAGCGCTGGCCGCCGCATTATCACGTGGCGATTTTCCCCGACTCTTACCGCGCCCACGTCGAGGAAATGATCGGCACGGAGGAGCTTCTCGCCGCGATGGACTACGAATCAGAGCCCGAGGAAGCCGAAGCGCCGGTCGCGGAGGCAGAACCGGCCGCCGATCCATCGAAGACAGCCGCGAGCGCCGTACCTGCCGTCGAGTCGGACAAGCCGTCGACCCGCATGCTCATCGCCGCGCTTCCGCTCTCAGCCCTGCTGTTCTTCTTGCTGGGCTACTGGCGCGGCCGGAAAGAGCCCGAGGAGGATTCGGAAGGAAGCACGCAAGAGGGTTGGGATCCGGACCGGCAGCCGGAAATCGCGTAGCGCGATCCATCAGCCTGTCTTCAAAAGATGCATCTGCCAGTTTTCGCGGGCAGACGCATCGAGAAACGGTGCTAGCGCGAGCATACCGGTCGGGCCGATGCTCTTCTCGAGATAATTGATCTCCTCCAGCGTCGCCTGCACGGCCGGTCCGGGCTCCGGACGATAGCCCGCCTCGCGCATCATGAGGATGCCCTTCGCCTTGACCGCCAGCTCGGCGCGCAGCCGCAGAAGGCAAAGCATGTCGGCGACGATCTCGCCCGAGAAGTGTGCCCGCAGCTCCTGGAGGTATCTTCCGATGGGATCGTCCGCGACGTTGCCGAATGTGAGCGCTTCGAGAACGGCTTGATCGGTGTCGAAACCGGATCCGAGCCAGTTGCGCGTCGCGCGCTCGCTCTGCTGGAAGACGCCGACGATCAGCAGCGGAAAGCTGCCGACGATCAGCGCCGTCATCGCCAGCGGCGGAAGCAGGAAGTGATTGAAGGCCGAGTGCAGCACGTATGCGGCGATCAGTCCCGGTAAGAACGTCAGTGTGGCGGGAATCGGTGCCGCTTGCGCGCCGTTTGTTTCTAGGGTGCCCGCAGTGGATCTCGCACGCGCCTTCAATTCCGCCCGGTCGTAGAACGTCTTTGCGATGATCCCGAAGAGGCAGGTCGTGCCGCCGTGCATCATGGCCGTTCCAAGGCCTCGAAGCAGCCAGGTGAACAGACCCATTCCCGAGTGCGTCGTGAGATAGTAGACGTTCTCGGTCAGCGCGAATCCGGTACCAATTGCGAAGCCGAGAATCGCCGCATCGACCTGGAATCCAACCCGGTGACTGCGAATGAGGAGAATGAGCAGCGCGGCCTTCGCGATCTCCTCGACGGCCGGGGCCACGTATCGCGAGAGTGTCTGAAAGGGAATGCCGAGCTCCGAGACGACGTTCGTCTGGATCAGAAAGCTGACGAGCGCGGCGGCCACGCCGGCGAGGAGCGCGTATCCGACCCACCGGGGGCTCACGAGCTTGTAGCTATCGAGCAGTACCAGCGATCCGAGAAATAGGCAGACCGGCACGAGCGCCGCGGCGGCATGCGGGATGGTGATCGCTAACTCAGGCGGCATCGGCTGATTGGATTACAACAGCTTGATCGACAACATCCACTCGTCGCCCGTCGCGTCGCCGAAAGCCGCTCCATATCCGGCCGAGATCGTCGTCGACAGGTGCGAAAACACAACGACCCGGAGATCCAGCTGGCCGCCCACATTGTAGTGCAGGGTGCGTGCGTCAGTGTCCGGATTCACCACCAACGCGGACGTGAAGAGCGTTGGGCGCAGCCACTTCACATACAGGCCGGAGATCCCGGCTCGGCCAAATCGCACCGGCGGAAGAATCCACTCGTTAAGCCCCTTCAGGAAGCGTGTCCCGCCGACCGCATTGAGATCCAGCCCAGGGAAGCTCGCGTACGACTTGAATCGCTTCACCGCCCCACGATCCACCCAGTTGTTTCCGAACCCACCGAAATAAAAGTTCGCGAATGGATTCTCGCGTTCTCCGAACGACACGCCCGCCGCTCCGCGCAGCCACGTCGAAAGGTGCGCGCCGATCAAGAATCCCTGGTCGGCCGTCGCGTAGAGCCGCGGATACAGACGGCCGTTCACCAGATTGGAGCTCCCGTTGAGGCTCCATCCAGACCCCTTTTCGTAGTCGACCGCCCCGAGCGAAGCCCGAAAGTTGTCGTAGCGGAGCCCCACTCGCGCGGTCTGCATCCGGTCATACGTGGCCAGGACGTTTTGATAATCCGGAAGCGCCTCGAACCCGCCATAGGCGCCCACCAACGTCGATAGCTCGAGCGATTTCGGCGGATCACTCAGAAGTGACTGGACGAATCCGGCCTCGACGGCATAGCCCTTCCGCGTCGTCCGGGTGGGACCGAACAAATCGTAGAAATCGGTGGCGTTGTAACCGGCCTCCAGCGAAAAATTCCGATAGCGATACGCCGCCTTCAGATGGACCTGCTCGTCTGAGGCTGGGCTGTAGGCGGCCGTGAGACTCGCCTGATGGATGCGGAGCGGGCTCGACAGATCGAATCGGAGTCCGAAGGCCGCCACGGTCTTGTATCCCTCAACGACCGGATACACCGATTCGAGCCGGAGATGGTTGATTCCGCGATACGGCGTGGGCCCCTCCGATAGCGAATCCAGATTCACGGTGCTCGGCGGCGGGACGACCCACTCGCGAACGATTTGGTGCGATTCAACGAGTTCCTGTCCGAGAAATCGGATCGCGCTGACGTTCTGCGCGGGCCGGTTCGGGATGATGCCGGGCACGAAACCATCCGACGAATATCGGAAGGCAAACAGCGAATCGGCCGACAGCGGGAACGGTCGGAAAAAGCCGATATCGTGGTTGCTCATCACCGCCATTCGACCCTCCTCCAGATCGTACCGGAAGACGTTCGAGACGCCCGTGTAGTAGGATGAGCCGAAGAGAAAGCGCCCGTCCTCCGAGAAAGTGAAGTTCGCCGGGATGCTGCGGTCGAAGTCGAAGAGCGTCTCGTACTCCGTCGAGCCGGCCAGCAGGCTGTCCGTGGACATTCGGATGAGAGACTGCCGTCCGCTGATCTCGGCAAGGGATCCGACGAGATCGCGGCCGTCCGGCGAAAGATCGATGTCGTAGAGGTCACGCCCGAACGGCCATGCATATACGAGACTGAACCGATCGTACGGATACGGGATGCGCACGATACTCGAGAGCCCGTTGAAGTGCCGGATGCCCCACAGCGAGCGATCCGCGCGGTTGTAAGCCAGATCCCCGATGCGCGCCTCAGCGAGCAGCGTTCTGGACGTGCCCGACTCGATATCGTAGGCGCGTAAATCGCGCCAGGAGTTGTTGTCGGTCGTGTAGAAGAGCGTCTGGGAGTCGGCATCGAAGGCGAGCGCGCACACGTCGAAGAGCGCTGAGCCCTTGATTTCGTGCAGGTGCTCCATCTGCCCCGTCTCCGTGTCGATACGGGCCAAATGCGCCACCTGGCCTGGATAGTTGACGCCGACGTAGAGACTCCGCGTCGCCGGATCGAAATGCGCGCGGGATGCCGAGCCGACGGCTCGATTCGTCAGCGCTCGAAACGGCGTAGTCGGATTCCGTCGCACAGACGCCAGATTCTGCTGCTGCCAGTCGAGCTCAAAGGCGATCCAATCCTGCCAGGCCTCCGCCAGAGGGAGTCCGAACACGCCTCTGAACTGCGATGCAAAATAGGCTTCGCTGCCCTTGCCACGCCCGGTCCACTCGATGACCCGCTCGGGCCCGTACGTAAGGGCGAGATACGTCATGAAGCGCGTTCCGTAGAGATAGGCGTTTACGCCGACCTGGAAATCGACCTGCGTTCCTTCGGCCTCCAGTCCGACGTGATCGTAAAAGGGCCGCGCGTCGGCCACCATCGCGCGAAAGACCATTTCGTCGTAGCCGCCGAGCGCCCTGCCCTGCCCACCGGTCATCCACGTTTCGAGGAAGACGGCGATGCCCTCCCGATACCAGCGCGGAGACGACCGTCGGGGTGCGGCGAGATATGAGTAGAGGGCGCTGAGCGGATTATCGTCCGTCTCGAGGATTTTCCCACGGAAGACCGAGCGAAAGAGCCGGTCGCTGCCGGCCGCCTGGTCGTTGGTGACGATGTGGGCGAGCTCGTGGTTCATGGTGGCGTAGATCCGCTCGCTGCCGGGGGCCGTCTCGAAAACGTAGCTCAGCGGCGCAATAGCCATTGCGACCATGTTGCGGGGCGCGGTGCCGGCACCCGCATTGCCGTAGTCGTAGAGGTCGTGCAGAAGCACGGTCACCTTCTCGCCTGGCGCGTAGTCGTAGAGGTCCTGATGAAAGGCGAGCGCGTTTTCGAATGTGCGTGCGGCGTGGCGTACGAGATACGAATGCGCCTCACCGTAGTAGATGAGGCGCAGACTCTCAGTTTCGATTTGATTGAACTGTGCACGAAGTCCCGGCACAAGGAGAAGCCCGTACAATATTGTGCCGGCAACAAACTTTGCAATCATCGAAGCGGGGACAGCTACAGAAGGATTGAAGGACCGGCCGCATCAATGCGGACGGGACGTAGGAGTACGTCCTCCCACGTCCCGTCACACACTATCAATGTCCGGATGAGCTATATGCCGGCTCCTGAGTGAATCGCCCACTGATCATCGAGGGCGCGAAGAAAATCCGCATCGCGAAGGGCGTTCTTAAGCACGCCGCTGTTCATCGCCGTACGGAAGTCACTGACCGCGAGCGAGCGAGCGAGCGCATTGTCGAGCTTGCTGACGGGCGCCCTCGTCAGGAAGTTACGAAGGGAGTTCGAGCCCAGCGCGGCTTCCATGCGTTTGTCGGTGAACGCTACGCGCAGCTTGTCGAAGTCGGGGAGTTTCCGCAACTCGTTTTCCTGCGCGAAGTACGCCGCCAAATTGTTCTCCATCAAAGCCGTCTTAAAGCGTGGGTATTCCGCCAGCGCGTGTCGCAGAATTCCGTCGCGGAGCAGATTCTCAAACTGCGGGGCTGCGAGGGCATCGGTCAGGCTTCCTGATGTGAGTGCGTTCTGAAAATCCTGGTCGTGCAGCACGGCGACGACATCGGGGTCCTGCAGCAGATTATTGACTGTCTGATCGTCGAGTTCGACGTCGTCGTCGGAGATCGCGTCGGCCCGGTAGCGCTCGGCCTGTTCGACGCCCGCTATCGTGCTATCGCCTCCGGCCATCGTACCGGCGACCTCTCCGGTCGGTGGGAATCCTGATACGGCAAAGTAGACCACGAGTACACCGACGAGAAGCGCTGCTCCCGCGATAAAGTATTTGTTACGGTTCATGGGGTCCTCCATTAGATGATTGAGCAAGTTAGCGTATTTGGTGTTTCCGGGTGAGCGAACTAGCTGCTCGGAAAGAAATTGTTAGATCTAATCGGCTCGGAGCCGCTCCTCGTGGATCAGGCGGCCCTCGCGGCGCACCTCGAGGCGCACCTCCGATGGCTCCTCCGTCGTCCGATCGAACAACAGGGCGACCTGCTGCGGGCCGTCGACGGTGAGTACGACCGTGTTGTCCTGAACATCGACGCTCCCATCACCACTTCGCCGGGTGAATCCACGCAGCATCAGCGAGGGTTCGGGGGCGAGGCGAACCTCTGTCTGCTGCTGCGCCTCGACGACCACGTCGATGGCGAGCAGTTCTCGTGAGGTCAACAGCTCGATTTCTCCCGAAAATCCGGGAAGTTGGATAGGCGTCGTTTCTATGGCGGAGAGCCTCTCCAGAGATTCGCGGTCGACCAGTGTCCCGTGCAGCTCGCCCTCGGGGGCGTCCTGAAGGGCGACCGCAAAAAGCGCCAGTCCGGCGGCCAGGCCGATCACAAAGGTGTAGGCGTAGGCGAGGGCAGGCCGGGCCTGCATTATCTCCCGGAGACGACCGAGAAACGCTGACAGGCCGGTGGAGCTGCTCCGGCGCTTCGCCGGCAGCGCATCCATTACGCTACGCTTCAGCCATGACGGCGGCTCTACCATCTCGGACTCGCGAAGCCGGCTGTCGACGGCCGAGAGCTCCTCGAACATCCTGCGTGCCTCGCCGTTTTCGGCGATCAAAGCTTGCAGGCGCCGGCTCTCCTCAGGCGAATTTTCGCCGTCGAGCTCGCGATGTATGAGTTCACGCTCGGCCGTGTGCATCGAATCCACCGGAGATTAAAACGTCCTTCAGCCGCTGACGGGCCGTATAGAGCCTGGATTTGACCGTCTTTTCCGCGACGTCGAATACGTAGGCGATGTCTCGGTACGACAGCTCCGCCGTGTACTTGAGCGACAGGATCGCCCGGTCTTCGGGAGCGAGTTCGAACATGGCCTCTTCAACGCGATCGCTGAGCTCACCGCGCGCATAATCGTCGGCCGGTGTGGTCCGGCTTTCCATCGTCTGCGTCTCGAGCGAGGTGAGGCGACTGTGCCTCTTCGAGAAGTTCAGTGCGGCGTTGACGGTCATCCTGTATATCCAGGAGTAGAATTTGTATTTCGGCTTGTACCGATGAAGGTTTTCGTAGGCCTTCACGAGGACGGATTGCGTCACGTCGGCGGCATCGTCGGCGTCGCGCACGATTTTGAGTGCGACGTTGAACAGAACCCGTTGGTACTGTTCGACGAGCGTCCCAAACGCCTGCTTGTCACCGTCGAGGCACCGCCTGACGAGTTCCGCGTCTTGATCGGCCTGTGTCATCGGATCCTCTGTGTGAAGTACACCCGAAGCACCGAAACGTTGGTAGGTTTCACTGGATAAAGACCGGGAGGTCCATTCGCCGCTTACGTCTTCCCTGGTTCACCGTAGGATTTCGTTTCATTGGATCTCGAATACGGCGTCGAATCCCGCGATGGCAAACACATTGCGGATCGGGGGCTGCATGTCGGTGAGCCGGAGGGCGTGCCCATTGCGATCCAGGCGCCGCTGGGTATCCAGCAGCACGCTAAGGCCCGCGCTTGATATGTAGTCGAGCTGCTCGAAACTCACCGTGCAGCTGTCGAATATCCGGCTGAAGACCTGGCGGGCCTTCTGCTCCTGCGAGGCGTCGAAGCGACCCGCTAAGCGAATCGTTCCCGACTCGGTATGGTCGATGTGAAGCATGTCGATACTGCGCGCACTGTCTTCGTGAGTGATGGGTGGTGGATTTGTGTCATGGGTCGATTCGGCTCGATGAATGTATATGTGGCCGAGGCCGCCTAACTGCGATGCACATCTATGGCCGGTGCTGTTTCTCGGCCGCGCGGATGCGCAGCGTTACGACGTTCGAGCCGTCGACGTACTCGTGTTCGATGGAGTCCACGAGGTTCCGCACGAGATGCAGGCCGAGACCGCCGGGGCGCCGTTCGGCGAGCGGCGCTTGCAGATCCGGTTCCGGGTGGGCGGTGAGGTCGAACGGCTCGGCACCGGTATCCTCCATCACCAGCACCAGTCCCTCGGCACCGCCGGAGATTTTGACCGAAACATGATCGGCGCTCGACGTGCTGTATTTGACCATATTCGTGAAGACCTCCTCAAGAGCGAGCCGAGCAGCAAATGCCGCTCGCTCGTCAATCTCGTGCTCATCGATAAAACCGTCGAGGAAGCGAAAGAGCTCGCTCAGCGCAGCGTAGGATCTCTCAAAAGTCCGCTTCAAAGGCGCGCTCCCTCGTTGGATGACGTTGGAAGGTACGAACTGCGGCAACTTTTGCAGAGTACGTTCCGTTCGCCGCTGATTCAACGCCGTCTGGCGTTGGGATGGCCGACATCCGGACCGATCTCATCTCGGTTCGCGATATTCTGCACAGGGTCGTGTAAATTAAGCACCTCGGCACGTCCGACAGCCGCCACTTCCAAATCAGACTGACATGGTAGGCCAGACCGTCGCCCATTACAAAATAACCGACATGCTCGGGGAAGGCGGTATGGGCACTGTTTATCGTGCGGACGATCTGAAGCTGGATCGTACGGTTGCCCTCAAGTTCGTGCTTTCCTCGATCGGTGACCAGTTCAACGGCCACGAACGCCTCGTGCGCGAGGCGAAAGCCTGCGCGGCACTCAATCATCCGAACATCACGACGATTCACGACTTCGGCGAGGACGGTGCGCAGAGTTTCATCGTGATGGAATTCGTGGAGGGGATGACCCTGCAGGAGGCGATCCAAGAACGGAGCTTTGAGACGGAGGATATCGTCGCGATCGGCATCCAGATCGCCGACGCGCTCGATGCCGCGCACGCGAAGGGGATCATCCATCGGGACCTGAAGTCGGCCAACGTCATGCTCGACATGAGCGGACGGGTGAAGGTGATGGACTTCGGACTCGCGAAGCTCGCACAGAGTTCGTTCGTCACGCAGATGGGCGCGACGCTGGGAACGGCCGCCTACATGTCGCCCGAGCAGGTCCGAGGCGAAGAGCTCACGCCGAAGAGCGACATCTACTCGCTCGGCGTCGTGCTTTACGAGCTGGCCACGGGCGTGACGCCCTATCCGCATGCCCATCAGCTCGCCGTAATGTA
>CAZQAS010000124.1:0-10655 GCA_964591285.1 uncultured Rhodothermales bacterium | reverse complement strand
GCGGCTGCCGAGTATCCACTCGAAAGGCGCGATACCGGAATCGATCCGACGGGAGGACTTCACGCGCCCGAGGGCTACTCGCTGCTGCCGATCCTTCGCGATGCTTCGGCGCCGGCCGGCGATCGACTGCGTAGCCGGCCGCTGTTCTGGAGTCACACCGACAACCATGCCGTGCGCCATGGCCGATGGAAGCTGGTTTCGTCCAGCGGCCGGCAGTCGTGGGAGCTGTACGACATGCATGCCGACCGGACCGAAACCAGCAATCTAGCAGCGGACAACCCCGACCGAGTGGGTGAGCTGGCGGACATGCATCAACGGTGGGCCGACCGAGTGGGCGTGTTGCCCTGGTCGGAGTACAGATCCATCCAACGAACACTTCGAAATGGATAGACCCGACTGCGCAGATAAAGTCCCTGCATTATCGACCTTCCACCCGGGGATTGCGACGGAGACGACCTACCGGTTCGCACCTGTCGCCGCACGGCTCACCGTCGTGTTGGCCGTTCTGCTGGTCACACCTTGCTCATCAAACGCCCAAACGCCGTACCTCTCCAACCTTTCGGCCGCGAAATCCGACCCCATCTTCGCCACCTATGCAGCGCCGATCGACCGCTCCAACTACATCATTGACGAAGGATATCGCTTCACCTTCTACGACGAGGAGGAGGGCGTCCGCTTCTCCACGGATCACTCCGGTGATCTCGGCCTAGTATTTCGGCGTGGCGAGGAGACGGTGCGACGACTGAACGAACTGCACGAGGAGCCCGTCATCACCACCTCCTACAGCGACCTCGTTAAGTACACGTATCGACCCTTCGCCGATCTCCGCGTGGATGCCTTTTTCCAGGTCTACAGCTCGGGCCTGGCCATCCATGACCTGACCATCACGAACGAGGCTGCGCAGCCGATTGAGCTGGAGATCTTCCCGTTTCTGCACCACGAGGAGGGCATCAGGGACGTCCGGGCATCCAACCGCGAATTCACGTTCGCCCATACCGAGGTGTTGGACGGCTGGATGCGCAGAAAGCAGGAGAAAATCCCGTATATCCCCGAGAGAAATGACCTCCTCCTACTGAGCGAGTCAGCCGATGCGACAGGGGCCTATGCGTCGTTCCACGATTTTATGGAGGATGTAGAGCGCGGCGTCCTCGACGGCGATGTTGCCGTATCCGATACGTCCGTTATTGCGTTCCGAAATCCCCTGGATCTGCAGCCCGGAGCGAGCCGCACTTTGCGCGTCGTCCGCGGCGTCGCCGGTGAGTTCACCCCGATCGAGGAGCTTCGCGCAGCGGCGGCGGACCTGCTCGATTACGACATGGAAACGGCCGTCGCTGAAAACGAGGAGATCTACAGCCGCATCCCGGCGCTTGTGATCGAAGACCCCGACCGCGAGATGATGTACTGGGGGGCCTTCAACCTTATCCGCCAGCTCTTCATGGCTCCCGAAGGTAAGACCTCCTACAACCACTACGTCTACTCGCGCGAGCCGACCTGGGGATGGGGCTACGGCGGGCAGGTCCTCCACGAGAGCCTCACGATGCTCGCCTACGTCTTTATGGATCCCGAGAGCGCGCAGGATTCGCAGCGCCTGTACATGGAGCGCCAGTGGGCCGACGGATTCATCTACTATCGTATCGGCCCCTACCTAGACGAATACAACTGGACGCGGGGGCAGTTCACCAGCTCCGCACCATGGTTCAACTGGGAGAATTGGGAAATCTATCTGGAAAGCGGCGATCGCGCGTTTCTGGAGGAGGCCTACGACTCGGGCGTCAAATTCTACAATTGGTGGATGGAGAATCGCGACGCCGATCGCGACGGGCTCGCTGAATGGGGAGGGCACGCCGTTTTCGAATCCATTCGCGATGCGAAAGTCGCTCTCTGGCGCGACGTTGGCTGGCCGTCAAACTTCGAATCCCCCGACCTCAACGCGATGCTCGTGATGGAGGCTCGATCGCTCTCGAGCATGGCCGAGGAGCTCGCCGACGAGGATGCCGCCTCCTACTGGAAGGCCGAAGCCGACAGCCGAGCCGAGCGCGTGCGCTCCGAGTTCTGGGACGACGAGGACGGCTTTTTCTATCATCTCGACAAGAAGGACAATGACTTTACGTTCGACGCGCCGCATGACCTGAAGCGCCGCGAGATCGTCGGGTTTTTCCCAATGTGGGCCGGCATCGCCACCGAAGAGCAGGCCGAACGGCTCGTCCGCGAGCATCTCACCGACGCTGAGGGATTCTGGCGGCCGTACGGGATTCCGTCGCTCGCCGCCGACGACCCCTTCTACGAACCGCAGGGGTATTGGAACGGCCCCGTCTGGGTCGAGATCAACTACCTTATTTTTCGAGGCCTGCTCGACTACGGTTACCACGATTTGGCGCGTGAGCTGGCCTTCCGCATCTTCGAAAACGTGACGCATCACCTCGCCGAAGACCACACGTTTTGGGAATTCTACAGCCCGGAGGCGCTCTGGGCCGGATATCATCACACCTACATCTGGACGGGCATCGTCGCGCGCATGCTGATCGATCTGGAGAGAAAAGGGATTCTCAACGCCACCGAATAATGCCAAAACGACAGACATTCGTCCTGGCGGCCATTGCAACGTTCGTACTGGTCTCTGAATCTATCGGATTCAACCAACGCGATGCTGCGGAGGAGGGTCTGTCCGGCAACAGCCATTACGCCTCCAACCGCGCACCCCTCGCGCCGGAGGCCTATGTACCGCTGCCGATCGGTACCGTCAAGGCGCGCGGGTGGCTCGACAAACAGCTCCACGTCATGGCCGCGGGCATGGCCGGGCAGCTGGACGAGCTCTATCCGAACGTCGGGCCGGAGAACGCCTGGAGAGGGGGCGACGGTGACGTGTGGGAACGCGGTCCGTACTGGCTGGACGGTCTCGTGCCGCTCGCCTACATCCTCGACGACGAAGCGCTCATCGCCAAGGCGAAGCCGTATATCGAATGGACCATCAAGAGCGCTCGGGAAAGCGGATACTTCGGTCCATCCGACATCCCAAACGACGCGATCGAGAACGTCAGCGGCATCCAGAACAAGAACCGAGGGGACTGGTGGCCCCGCATGGTGATGCTTAAGGTTCTACAGCAGTACCACGAAGCCACCGGTGATGAGCGGGTCATCGGCCTGATGACCGACTACTTCCGCTATCAGCTAGAAACGCTGCCCGAGAGGCCCCTCAACACGTGGACGTGGTGGTCCCGAATGCGCGGCGGCGAGAATCAGGCGAGTGTCTATTGGCTCTACAACCGGACCGGGGACGACTTCCTGCTCGAAC
This sequence comes from uncultured Rhodothermales bacterium, assembly GCA_964591285.1. Classification (GTDB taxonomy): domain Bacteria; phylum Bacteroidota; class Rhodothermia; order Rhodothermales; family VXPQ01; genus CAZQAS01. The sequence continues at coordinate 7,363 of CAZQAS010000124.1, read as the reverse complement.
TGGCCCCGCTCATCTTCGATCAGACGGCGAGCTGGACGGATCGCTTTGCCGAGGAAAAGGGCGTCTGGCACGGCGTAAATACGGCGATGGGCCTGAAGCAGCCCGCCATCAACTTTCTGCAGACGAAAAATCAGGCGTATCTGGATGCCGTCGACGAGGGTTTCGCCTACCTGATGGAAGAGCACGGCCAGGTGCAGGGAATGTTTTCCGGAGACGAACTGCTCCACGGCACCGATCCCGTTCACGGCACCGAGATGTGCACGGTCGTCGAGCTCATGTATTCGCTCGAGACGCTCGTCGCCATCACAGGCCGCGTCGATTACGCCGACCACCTCGAGCAGGTCACATTCAATGCGCTGCCGGCGCAGCACTCGCCCGACTACATGCAGCGGCAGTACTTCCAGCAGCCGAACCAGGTGAAGCTCTCTGCTGAGCAGAACAAGGAGCGGGCCTTCGTGACGAATCACGACGGCAAGACGAATCTATTCGGCCTTCTGAACGGCTATCCGTGCTGCACGACGAACATGCATCAGGGCTGGCCCAAGTTCGTCGCGAGTCTCTTCATGGCCACGCGCGATGACGGACTCGCCGCGATGGTATACGGCCCGAGCGAGGCCACGGTCACCGTGGGAGACGGGAGCGAGGTGCACGTCGTAGAGGAGACGGGCTACCCGTTCGACGACGTGATCCGGTTCCGCCTCTCGATGGATGCGCCTGCGTCGTTCCCATTCCACCTTCGGATTCCCGGATGGGCCGACGGCGCAAACATTGCGCTGAACGGCGAGGCCGTATTCACTCCGAATCCTGGTGAAATCGCCGTCCTGGATCGTACGTGGCACGACGGCGACGTCGTCGAGCTGATGCTGCCGATGGAGATCCGCCTGGACAGCGGCCCGGAACGCTCGGTGGCCGTTGAACGGGGACCCCTCGTCTTTGCGCTCGACATTGCCGGAAAATGGGTCGAGGTCGAGCAGGAGCGGGGCGTCACGACGTGGGCCGTGCATCCGACCGGCGACTGGAACTACGGCCTGGTCGTCGACCGCGACGACCCCGACGGCTCCTTCCGCGTCGTTCGTGAAGATACCGGGCTCGATCCCTTCCGTCCGCAGAATGCACCAATTCGCTTGATTGCCGAGGCGCGAAAGATCCCCACCTGGACGATGTATAACGAGAGCGCGGGCCCACTTCCATTCAGCTTTGCGCGAACGCAGGAGCCGCTCGAGGAAATCGAATTGATCCCATATGGCTCGAGCGTTCTGCGGATATCGACATTCCCGCGGGTACGACCGCCTCGACAGTAAACATAGCGGAAGGGGCAACGACGGACGCTCATACGGTAGAGTGTCGCGACCGCAGAAAACATTCGCACAATTCCGCAGAGATCTTCATCGCCAGACATGGACCGCAGAAAATTTCTCGAAAGCGCTGCCGCGGGCGGCCTCGGACTCGTCGGTGCGCCGGCCCTCGGCGGTGACGGCCTTGGGCGGACCAACTCGGAGCCCCGCGAGAGCGGATCGCCGATGGACCGATCAGCGCAGCGGCCCAATCTCGTCTTCGTGTTCGCCGATCAGCTACGCACTCAGTCGTGCGGCTACTATGGCGGTTACGCGGACGATCCGTTGCCTTACACGCCGAACCTCGACGCCCTTCAGCAGGAATCCTGTGACTTCCGCAATGCGGTCGCCGGCAGCCCCATCTGCTGCGCCTACCGGGCGAGCCTCATGACGGGCAAGTACCAGAGCTCCACGGGTATGGTCATCAATGAGCTACGCGTGATGCCTGACCCCGACGCCGTCGGACACGTGCTCTCCGACGCCGGCTATCGCACCGGCTACATTGGCAAGTGGCACATGTACGGAAAGAATCACTCAACCGAGCAGCAGTTCGTCCCGCCGGGACCTTATCGGCTCGGATTCGACGACTACTGGGCGGCATCCAATTTCAATCACAAGTACTACGAGGGATTCTACTTCAACGACACCTTCGACAAGAAGGAGATCGAAGGATACGAGCCGCATGCACAGACCGACATGGCCATCGACTTCATGCGGCGGGCACAACAGAACGAGGAGCCCTTTGCGCTCTTCCTCTCCTGGGGACCGCCCCACGATCCGTGGAACTGGGGCAACAGCCCGGAGACTTTCAACCACCTCTTTCGCGATCGGGAGTTTCCGGATCCGCCGAATTTCAGCGCCGATGGGCACGCCCGATATTGGGTCCCGCGGTGGGACGAAGAATGGTACCGGGAGAACTGGATGCCGACCCGTTTCCAAAAGCGGCAGGGCTATGCCGCGCAGACGTCAAGTCTCGATTGGGACCTCGAACGTCTGCTGACGGCACTCGATCGGATGGGCTTGACGGACGATACTATCTTCGTCTTCACCTCCGACCACGGTGAACAGTTTGGGTCGCAGGGCCGCATCGCGAAGAAGATCTTCTATGAAGAAAGCGCCCGCGTGCCTTTCTTAATTCGGTATCCCGGCGTGATCGAGCCGCACGTGAACGACGCGTGCCTCAACGTCGTCGACATTGTGCCCACGCTTTTCGGTTTGATGGGCCTCGACGTGCCCGACTCGATGGAAGGCATGAATCTGAGCCACCTTGCGCGCGGCGAAGACGGGCCCGAGCCGGAAGCCGCTTTCCTTCAGGGACTCGGTCACACCTACATGTGGCGCGACGGCGATGAGTGGCGCGCGGTGCGCGATAAACAATACACCTACGCGAAGATGCTAGCCGACGGATCGGAATTCCTCTTCGACAACCTGGAAGATCCCTATCAGACGCGCAACCTGGTCGATGATCCGTCGCACCGTGGAACGCGGGAGTATCTGCGCGACTGGATGCAGACGCGGATGGCGGATCTGAACGACGAATTCCGGCCAACGAGCTGGTACCAAGATCGCTGGACGGAGGACCGGGTCATTCTTCGATCGGCGACCCGGGAGCTCGAGGAGGCGTATCGGCCGGAGGCCATCGGGACGGGGGGATGATCGGCGGAATGCGAAACTTCAGAGAATCGATTCGTCGCCGCTCTCGCTCTACGGACGGGCACAGAACGTAACAGGGAAGCTCCACGTAATGACGGTGCTATTTTCGGGAGTATTCAGGGACCTATGCCGATCCTCGTAACGGGCGCAAACGGACAGATCGGAAGCGAGCTCGTCGGTGCCCTAGGACGCCGACATGGAGCCGAAAACGTGATCGCCTCAGACCTTCAACCGGCCGAGACGGTGAACGGAACGGTGGTCTACGAACAGATCGACGTGACGGATGCCGAGCGGCTCCGAGACGTCGTCGCCGCGAACAAGGTAGATGTGATCTATCACCTTGCGAGCTTGCTGTCCGTCACGGGTGAGAAAACCCCCGATCGCACCTGGAACGTCAACCTCAACGGGCTAAAGCACGTGCTCGATCTGGCACGCGAACACCGGATCCGGGTGTTCTGGCCGAGCTCAATCGCCGTATTCGGAATCGACACGCCGAAGCACCCGGCGCCGCAGACGACCGTGCTGGATCCGTCGACGATGTACGGGGTCACGAAAGTCTCAGGAGAGCTGCTCTGCCGATACTATCACCAGCGGTTTGGCGTAGACGTACGCAGCCTCCGCTATCCGGGCCTCATCAGCTACACCACGCCACCCGGCGGCGGCACGACCGACTATGCTGTGGAGATTTTTTACGCGGCATCGGAGGGGACTCCCTACACCTGCTTTGTCCGTCCGGACACGCGCCTCCCGATGATGTACATGCCCGATGCCATTCGGGCCGCACTCGAACTGATGGAAGCCGACGCGGAACGGATTACCGTCAGAACGAGCTACAATCTCGCCGGCGTCAGCTTCGCGGTCGACGAGATGGCGCGTGAGATCTCTCGGCACGTACCCGAATTAGAGGTGCGCTACGAACCCGATCGGCGCCAGCAGATCGCCGACTCCTGGCCGCAGGAGGTCGACGACTCGAATGCACGCAGCGACTGGGGATGGCATCCAGAATACGACTTACCGGCTATCGTCCGAGACATGCTAGCCAACCTCCCCGACAGCGTTTCGCCCTAACCAGCAACGAGCAACGAGCAACGAACTCCCGCCATGCCCGATTCCGCGCAAGCCGTTTTTGAACACGAGCTCGACGACATTCGTGAGGCCGGCCTCTACAAGGACGAACGAATCATCACGACGCAGCAGGCGGCCGAGATTCAGGTACAGTCCGGCCGGGCGGTCATCAATTTCTGTGCGAACAACTACCTCGGTTTGGCGAACAATTCCGATTTGATTGCGCGCGCCCGGGAAGGCGTAGCGAAGTACGGATTCGGGATGGCCTCGGTGCGGTTTATCTGCGGCACGCAATCCATCCACAAAGAACTAGAACAAAAGGTCACGGACTTTCTCGGTACAGAGGATACCATACTATATACGTCGTGCTTCGATGCGAACACCGGACTCTTCGAGACCATTCTCGATGCCGACTGCGCCGTCATCAGCGACGAACTGAATCACGCGAGCATCATCGACGGCATCCGGCTCTGTAAGGCACAGCGACACCGCTTCTCACACAGCGACATGTCGGATCTCGAACGCATCCTGAAGGAGACGCAAGAGGCAAAAATTCGGCTCATCGCCACCGACGGCGTCTTTTCGATGGACGGCGACGTGGCGAACCTCGGTGCAATCTGCGATCTGGCCGATCGATACGATGCCCTCGTAATGGTCGATGACAGCCATGCCACCGGCTTCTTCGGTAAGACGGGTCGCGGATCGATCGAGCATTGCGGCGTTATGGGCCGCGTCGACATCATCACGAGCACATTGGGAAAAGCGCTCGGCGGCGCTTCGGGCGGCTTCACGACGGGTCGGAAGGAGATCGTCGAGCTGCTTCGCCAGCGATCTCGGCCGTATCTGTTCTCCAACACGGTCGCTCCAGTGATCGTCTACACGTCGATCGGCGTACTCGAGATGCTCAGCGAGACGACCGATCTGCGCGACAGGCTCGAGGCGAACACGCGCTACTTCCGGGAGCAGATGACCGACCGCGGTTTCGAGATCCGACCGGGTATCCATCCCATTGTGCCGATCATGCTCTATGACGCCCGCGTCGCGACAGAGATGTCGTCCGACCTGCTGCAGGAGGGGATCTACGTAATCGGATTCAGCTACCCGGTCGTGCCGAAAGGGCAGGCGCGCATTCGCGTTCAGATCTCCGCGGCGCACGAGCGCGAACATCTCGACAGGGCCATCGACTCATTCACGAAAATCGGCAAACAGTACGGCGTGATTTAGGACGCGCTACCGTGGTCGTCTTCGGATCGGTTCTTCGGGATCAGTCCGCTGAGGAGGTCGATCGGCAGTGGGAAGACGATCGTGGAATTGTTTTCGGCTCCCACCTCCGTAAGCGTTTGTAGAAATCGCATCTGCATGGCCATCGGATGCATCTCGATTACCCGAGCCGCATCGCGCAGCCGCTCGGCGGCAGCGAACTCCCCTTCCGCATGGATGATCTTCGCGCGACGCTCGCGTTCGCTTTCGGCCTGCTTGGCCATCACACGTTTCATGTGTTCGGGCAGATCGACGTGCTTCACCTCCACGAGTGAAACCTTGATTCCCCAGGGATCCGACTGCTGATCGATGATCGTCTGTAAGCGCCGATTTACCTTTTCGCGCTCGGCGAGAAGGTCGTCGAGCTCCACCTGCCCGACGATGCTGCGGAGCGTTGTCTGCGAGAGCTGACTCGTCGCAAACATGTAGTCCTCGACCTCCAAAATCGATTTCATCGGATCGATGACGCGGAAGTACACCACCGCGTTCACCTGAACGGAGACATTGTCGCGTGTGATGACGTCCTGCGTCTCAACGTCTTCGACGTGAATCCGCAGACTGACTTTCTCGAGGCGATCGACGGGCCAGAAGATCATGATGAATCCGGGGCCTTTCGTGCCTTCGAGCACGCGACCAAGACGAAAGACCACACCCCGCTCATACTCATATAGGATGCGAATACAACTGACGAAGTAAAGGGCGATGATACCAACGACAATGCCGGCGATAGAGAATGGCATAAGGCGATGCGGCTTCGTGATGATTGCTGCGGTGTGTTGTCGGAACCGACCAGCGCTCCTCGTCAGCTACGCTGAGTTTGACGGCTCGCGGGCGAGTTCGACGTGGAGGGTGAGCCCGTCGCGCTTCCGAACGCGGGCATGGTCGCCGCTCTTCAAGGGCTCCTCCGATACCGCCGTCCAGAGCTCTCCCTGCGTTCGAACGAGCCCTCGATATCCTTCTGCGGAGGGCGCAAAATCTTCGTCCGCGACGGCTTCGGCTCCCAACATGGTCTCGGCGCCAGACTGAATCCGCCCGCTGTGGGCCTTGACGATCTGACCCATTAAAAAGAACGCAATGATTCCCGTTGCGACCGCGACGGGCACGACAACCGTTGCGGAGACGTCGACGACGCCCGTCGGTGAGTCGATCAGCATCAGTCCACCGAGTGAAAGGCAAACCATCCCGCCGACTGTCAGTGCGCCGAAACTCGGTACGAAGGCCTCAGCTACGAAGAGCGCGAGCCCGGCAATCACTAAGATAATTCCGATTATGTTGATCGGCAGGACGGCCATCCCGGTGAAGCCTAGAAGAAGGCAGAGCGCGCCCAGGCTGCCGGCAACGCCCCAGCCCGGCGAGTAGAACTCAAATAGCAAGCCGTAGAAGCCCAGCATCAGCAGGATGAACGCCACGTTCGGGTTGGCGATCGCTGCGAGGGCGCGCTCCCCCCACCACTGATCGACCGTCACAATGGTCGCATCCGCCGTCTGAAGGCGCACGCGTTCGGTCTCGAGCGATACGGTATCGCCGTCCGCCTGCCGAAAGAGATCCTGGATGTCTCCAGCGATGATGTCCACGACGTTCAGAGAGAGGGCTTCATCGGCCGTGATTGATTCGCTCTCGCTTACGGCGGCCTCTGCCCAGTCCGCATTACGACCTCGAAGCGTCGCGAGCGAGCGCGCCCACGCTCGCGCATCGTTGACGACCTTTTCTTCCATGACGCCGGTGCCGGTCGTGTCGTCCTGCTGCGTGGAGCCACCGATCTGCACCGGGTGCGCGGCGCCGATGTGCGTCGCCGGTGCCATTGCCGCTACGTGAGCCGCCATGGTAATGAAAACGCCGGCGGAGGCGGCGCGGCTGCCGGCCGGACTCACATAGACGATGAATGGTATCGGGCTTCCTACAATCGATCGTACGATGCGGCGCGTTGACTGCACGAGACCACCGGGCGTATCGAGCTCGAGCAGCACGGCGGTCGCTCCGACGTCGACCGCCTCACGAAGTCCGCGTTCGATGTAGCGTGCCGTGATCGGTGTGATTGCATCGTCGTCGAT